>NZ_FSRL01000001.1:3100000-3400000 GCF_900142295.1 Vannielia litorea | reverse complement strand
GAATGGTGGATTCGCAAACGTATTCGTGCGCGCTCTTGGAGAAGATCACGTTCGCGTCGGTCGGGCGCTGGGCGTATTTGTCGACCACGGCACCGAGGCCGGACTGCACATGGGTTTGCAGGGCTTCCCCGATGTCGATCTGTTTTCCGCTGATTTGGTAGCGCATGGCACCTCCTGAGGTCTTCTTTTGGGTCTTCATCCCAACCGCCAATGGCACGGCACTGCGCCATGCCTGCCGGTGGGCAGTCACTATGTAAGTCGGCTCTGTTCGGATTTCAGCGAGATCGGCTTGGCTCCGCTGATCTGGTCAGCAGGCGGCGTCTTTTGCTGGAGGACGGTATGTTCAGGCATTTTCGGTATTTGGCGACAGTTCGCCGCGACATGTCAACTCCATCCTCTCTCAACCTGGTGCAGATCTGGTCGTCGGAGAGCACGGCTTCGGCGGTTTCGGACGCTACCACACGCGCGATGGCGAGCTGTGCGGCATGGCTGGAAACGGCTCGGCCGCCGGTCCCTTCCAGCGCGGCCGGAAACAGGCTGTCGAACTCCACGATCTGTCCGCGCCACAGGAGGGTCTTGTCCGAGATCGTGCGCCCCACCGTGGACTTGTGCAATCCCAACTGATCGGCGATCGCGCTCCGTGTCAGTGGCACGAAGGCCGTGCTCTTCCCGGCGAAATAGGCGGATTGCACGGCGATCACGGCGCGCGCCACCTGCAACAGGGTCTTGCCGCGGTACCTGACCGCCGCGATCAGCGACTTGGCTTCCGCAAGTGCGCTTGACCCCATGCCATCCCGCGCCGCCGCAAGCGCGCTGTCGATCGCGAGCCTTGGAGCATGGTCGTTGACCAGTTCCACGTTGACCTGCCCGGCTGCGGTTTCCGTCACGAGCAGCTCGGGCACCCGTATGATCGGGTCGGCCACGTCGAAGGCGCGGCCCGGGGCCGGATCGAGAGACCGGACCAAGGCGGTGATCTCCTCGGTTTCTGCCTGCGTCAGCCCCAACGCCGGGCCGATCAGGTTTGTCTGACCCTTGGTGAAATAGGCCAGGCCGCTCAGCACCAACTGGATGCGTGCGGTAGAGAGGCCCGCCTCGACCAGTTGCAGCCGGATGCACTCGGTCAGGTTGAAGGCGCCAACGCCAACGGGGTCGCAGGCCTGGACGGCGCGGATCGCCTTCAACGCCAAGGGCTCCCGCAGGCCGTGCTCCAGAGCTACGGCACGAGGGTCCGCCTGGGTGAAGAAGCCACTCTCGTCGAGA
The DNA here is from genome assembly GCF_900142295.1 of Vannielia litorea. Classification (NCBI taxonomy): domain Bacteria; kingdom Pseudomonadati; phylum Pseudomonadota; class Alphaproteobacteria; order Rhodobacterales; family Paracoccaceae; genus Vannielia; species Vannielia litorea. Next base: position 3,398,740 of record NZ_FSRL01000001.1, on the reverse strand, counting down.
TCGTAGGCGAGCCGCATCGCCGCTTCGGCAACGTCGGCCTGAAGGTCCATCAACGCGATCTGGCCGCAAAGATGCTCGCCAAGGCTCGGGCGGGCCGCAACCGTCTGGAGCGCCACATCGTAAGGGCTGAGCAACGCGCCGCTGTCGGAAGAGGCCGATTCGACGGGGGTGTAGACGAGAAAGGGGTTTTCGTCGGCGGCTTCGGCGATCATCTCCTCCAGCGAGGCGCCCGACAGGGCGAGGAGGCCGACGGATTGCTGCATCGCGGGAGACAGGGCGAGGCGCTGGGACTGGCGCAGCTGGAGGCGAGGTCCGGGGCCGCTCATCGGGGCCCGCCCTACAAGATGCGGAAGCTGTCGCCGAGGTAGACACGGCGCACGTTCTCGTCCTTGACCACCTCCTCGGCAGTGCCGCTCATCAGGACCTTGCCATCATGCAGAATGTAGGCCCTGTCCACGATCTCGAGGGTTTCACGAACGTTATGGTCGGTGATGAGCACGCCGATGCCGCGGGTCTTCAGATCGGTCACGAGGTGCCGGATTTCGCCCACGGATATCGGATCGACCCCTGCGAAGGGCTCGTCAAGCAACAGGTACTTCGGGTCGGCGGCAAGGCAGCGCGCAATTTCAACCCGCCGCCGCTCGCCACCCGAGAGCGCCAGCGCGGGCGCGCGGCGCAGGTGCTCTATGGCGAACTCCGAGAGCAGCTCTTCCAGCCTCTCCCGGCGCTTGTGGCGGTCGGGCTCGGCGATCTCGAGAATCGCCATGATGTTGTCTTCGACGTTCAGCCCGCGAAAGATAGACATCTCCTGGGGCAGGTAGCCGATCCCCAGCTTGGCGCGCCGGTACATCGGCAGGCTCGTCACCTCGCGCCCGTCGATCACGATCTGGCCGCTCTCCGGGATGATCAGCCCCGCGATGGCATAGAAGCAGGTGGTCTTTCCCGAGCCGTTTGGGCCAAGCAGGGCCACCACCTCGCCGCGCCCGAGGTCCATGCTCACATCGCGGATGACGAGCCGCTTGCGGTAGCTCTTGCGCATGTTCACCACGCGCAGCCCGGCGTCACCGCCGGCGATGCGCAACGCCGGCTTGGCTTCTGTGTCCGTGTCGCTCAATTTCCGCTGTCCGACCTGAAGATGGTGCGCACGCGCCCTTCCATCACGCCGGTGCCCTTGTCGAGGTCAACCACGAGTTTCTGGCCCGATAGCGCGTTCTGTCCCTGGGTCAGCAGCACGTCGCCGGTCATGACGATCTCGCTGGAGCCGATGGTATATACGGCCTCGCGCGCCTCGGCTGCCTCGGCTCCGCTCACGAGCGTCACCCCGCCGGTCGCGTGCAGGCGCTGAACCTTGCCGGTCGAGCTTTCTCCGCCTTCGTATTCCACTTCGACCCGCGCGGCGGCCAGACGCATCTCGCCTTGCCCGACTTCGACGTTGCCGCTGAACACGGCCTTGCCGGTCTCCTGGTTGATCTGCAGCTGGTCGGCGGCGATCTCCACGGGCAGGGAGCTGTCGTGCTTGAGTGCGCCGAAGGCAACGTTGGCCCCCTGTGCCAGTGCCGGCCCGGACAGGCCCGAAAGCAGCAAGAAAAGCCCTGCGAGAATGCGGCGCATGAAAGTCACGGGAAAAAATCCTATTCGCTTGGCGGGGTGTATACCAGTTTCACCCCGTTGTTGAAAACCAGAAGGTAGTTACCGTCATCGGACGGGGTGAGCTTCATGCTTCCGGCGTCGAGCGTTCCGGCGGGGCCGACGGCCTTGACGGGGCCGGGCGACTCGATGTCGGTCTGTTCCAGGGCAGTGGTGATCTGGTCCGATGTAACCTGGTAGCCGGTGGGGGTGGTGATGATGACGCCGCCGTCGAGCACGGCCAGGCCGGCCTTGGTGTCGATCTCGCCGGAGAGCGACGACAACTCGTAGGTGCCGCCATCGGGGGTTTCGAGATGCCCACGCAAGTCGGTCGCCGAAACGCGACTTCGGTTGGCGGGGTCCGGCCGCGCGCTCGATGCCTTGATCGAGATGGCCGCGCCATCGCGGGTGACGCCGGAGTAGTTGGGCGCCGAGATGCGCTGCTCGCGCGCCAGTTCGTTCACGTCGACATCGGCGAACGGGATCGAGCGCGACGGGTCGACGGTGCGGGCAACGAGGAAGAGGGTGGACAGGAGCGCGAGCGCGGCCAGCGGCAGCACGATCTTGGCCAGCGAGACGAAGCGGGAGTAGCTGTTGTCGTAGACCGACATCGCCCCGACCGCCTCAGGCGACCCCGGCCCGGAGGCAATCGTGGATATGCACCAGCCCCTCGACCCGGGCTTCGGATGACAGCACGAAGAGGCAGGTGATCTTTCGACCGTTCATCAGCGCGAGGGCCTCTCCGGCAAGCGCGTCGGGGCTGATCGTGAGGGGGTTCTCGGTCATGACTTCATCCACGGTATGATCCAGAAGCCCGGCCATGTGCCGGCGCAAGTCACCGTCGGTGACGATGCCGTGAAGCCTACCATCCTCGCCGGCCACGCCCACCACGCCAAACCCACGCTGGCTCATGGTCAGCAGGGCCTCGCTCATGGGTGTACCCGGACCGGCAAGAGGCAGCGCATCCGGGCCATGCATGAGATCACGGACCTTGGCCAGCCGGGCGCCCAGCTTGCCGCCGGGGTGGAAATCCCGAAACTTCTCGGGCGTGAAACGGCGGTGCTTCATCAGGGCCACGGCCAATGCATCGCCCAGAGCGAGGGTCATGGTGGTGGAGGTGGTCGGCACGATGCCTTCGTCGCACGCCTCCTCGGCGCGAGGCAGAACGATCGCGCAATCGGCCCGCTTGAGCAGGGTGCTTTCGGGGTTCGAGGCCACGCCGATCAGCGGAATTCCGAAGCGGCGGGTATGTGCGATCATGTCGGCCAGTTCCGGGGTCTCGCCGGAGTTGGAGAGCAGCAGAGCCACGTCGCCCTCGCTCATCATGCCCAGGTCGCCGTGGCTGGCCTCGGCAGGGTGCACGAAGTGCGCGGGCGTGCCGGTCGAGGCAAAGGTGGCGGCGAGCTTGCGGGCGATGTGGCCCGACTTGCCCATACCCGACACGATCACCCGGCCCGGTGCCGTGAGAATCATCTCGCAAGCCTCGGCAAAGCCCGGCCCGAGACCATCGGCAAGGCGGCTCAGCCCCTCGGTCTCGAGGGCGATCACCCGTTTTCCGGCCTCGATGAGCGCGGCGGGGTTGATGGGCTCATGGCTGTTCATCGCGGCGGCCTAGTGGGCGAATATGTCGATTTCGGGCCAGCCCGCGAGGTCGAGACGAGCGCGGGTCGGCAGGAAATCGAAGCAGGCCTGGGCCAGGTCGGTGCGGCCCTCGCGCTCGAGCATGCCGTTCAGCACCTCGCGCAGCTGGTGCAGGTGAAGCACATCGGAGGCGGCATAGCTCTGCTGCGCTTGGGACAGCTCGGCTGCACCCCAGTCGGAGGTCTGCTGCTGCTTGGAAATGTCTACGCCGATCAGCTCTTGGCAGAGGTACTTGAGCCCGTGGCGGTCGGTGAAGGTGCGCACCAGCTTGGAGGCGATCTTGGTGCAGTAGACAGGCGCCGCGAGCGCGCCGAAGGCGTGATACATGGCGGCGATGTCGAAACGACCGAAGTGGAAGAGTTTCAGCGCCTCGGGGTTTTCCAGCATGGCGGCCAGGTTGGGAGCCTCGGTCTGGCCCTTGTCGATCTGGACCAGATGCGCGTTGCCGTCGCCGCCCGACATCTGGACGAGGCAGAGACGGTCGCGGTGCGGGTTCAGGCCCATGGTTTCGCAGTCGATGGCCACGACCGGGCCAAGCTCGAGCCCGTCGGGAAGGTCGTTCTTGTAGAGATGGGTCTTTGCCACGCGCCTGTGCCTCATGTTCCGTTTGCGCCGAGATAGGCTCTTGGCGGGACGAAAGCAAATGTTGCGCAGTTGGCTAACGGGATCATTCAGGAAAGAACTTTGCCATCTCGGCCTCGAAGTGCGCCCAACTCATCGTTGCCTTGTTGCCCGCGTGCCCGTGGTAGTGCGACTTGCCGGAGGAGGTGGGCAACCCGGCCCAAATGGCTGCGAGGCGATTCATGAAAGTCCTTCGCGGCATGGTGCCGGCGAGCAGCTCGGCCAGGCCGGCCTCCCGCAGGAGCTGGTCGGCCAGCGCATCCTGCACCTCGGGAGAGAACTGCGCATCGAGCGGCGCTCCGATCTGCTCGACGAGGCGGCGCAGCGTGACGGGAATGAACTGGTAGCGCCCGATCGCGTGGTTCTGGCCGGGGGTGTCGTCGATCCAGGTGTAGATCTCGGCCAGCGTCAGCTCGGTGGGTCGGCGCGCGGGCTTGACCGTGGCGCTGAGCACCACGGCATCGTAACCGGCGGCCCCCGCCTCGGCCCTGGCGATCAACCCCCGAATCCATTCCGAGTAGACAGCCTCGGTGGTGAGGTCGCGCCGGGGGGCAAGCTGGACTTGGCCCCCCCGCTCCCGGCGCGGAGGCAGTGGCGCGAAGAGCCCGCCTTGCTCGAGCCCGGCAAAGAGGCTCGGCCCATCGCTCGCGCGGGCCCCCTGTTGCGTGCCGAGCGGACGTGCGCCGCCCAGGAGCGGCCCGGCGGCCAGCCCCTCGGCAGGAAGAAGGGCAAGGATCCCGAGAACAAGCAGGGGCGTGCGGAAGAGCATGTGGCCTCGTTCTGAGTGCGGTCCGTCGCGCACCCTTAAACCGGCAATGTCTTGAAGTTCGGTTACCCGCCCGAAAACGAAGGCCCCCGGAAAGCGGTGCTTCCGGGGGCCTTTCGACGGTGGTGCCCAGGAGAGGACTCGAACCTCCACGTCCTTGCGAACACCAGCACCTGAAGCTGGCGCGTCTACCAATTCCGCCACCTGGGCAGGTGTCGTGAGAGGGGCAGATATATGCGCCGCCCGGGGCTGTCAACCACAGTTCTGCGGCCATTCGCGCCTTGCCGCACGGGGCGGGTGGGGCTATCAGCAAAGCAACCAGCAAGGGAGACATCCGACATGTCCAAGCTCGTTACCATCTACGGCGGTTCCGGCTTTCTGGGGCGGTATATCGCCCGCAGGCTGGCCAAGCAGGGGTGGCGCGTGCGCGCGGCAGTGCGGCGGCCCAACGAGGCCGGGTTCCTGCGCCCCTATGGCGTGGTGGGGCAGGTCGAGCCGATCTTCTGCAACATCCGCGATGACGCCTCGGTTGCGCAGGCGATGCAGGGCGCGGACCTGGTGATCAACTGCGTCGGCGTGGGTGGCACCTACGGCAAGAACAACATGGACGCCGTGCATGTCGATGGCGCGGGCCGGATTGCCCGGATGGCCGCCGAGCAGGGCGTCGGCGGACTGGTGCATGTGTCGGCCATCGGCGCCGACGTGGACGGGCCGAGCGCCTACTACCGGACCAAGGGCAAGGGCGAAGCGGCCGTGACGGAGGCCTTTCCGGGGGCGGTGATCCTGCGGCCCTCGCTGATGTTCGGCCCCGAGGACGGGTTCATCAACCTCTTCGCTTCGATGTCGCGCTTCGGACCGGTCATGCCGGTGATCGGCGCGGGCACCCGCGTGCAGCCGGTCTTCGTGGACGATGTGGCCGCGGCCGCCGAAAAGGCCGCGCTGGGGCAGGCCGCTGCAGGCGTTTACGAGCTTGGTGGGCCGGAGGTGCTGACCATTCGGGCGCTGGTGGAAAAGATCCTCCGGATCATCCGCCGCAAGAAGATCATCCTGCCGCAACCGGCCTTCGTTTCGCGCCTGCTGGCGGGCAGTCTGGATCTCGCGCAAACGGTCACGGGCGGGCTCTTCACCAACAGCCTGATCAACCGCGACCAGCTGAAAAGCCTCGCTGTCGACAACGTGGTGAGCAAGGGCGCCAAGGGTCTGGAGGCCCTGGGCATCGAGCCGACCCCGATGGAAGCCGAGCTGCCGGACTACATGTGGAAGTTCCGCCCCTCAGGCCAGTATGACGCGATCAAGGAATCGGCGGCAAAGCTGAAGACCTGACGCTCAGGTGTAGGCCCACCACAGCAGGAAGACGCCAAGCACGACGCGGTAGATCACGTAGGGCGTGAAGCTGACGGATCTGAGCAGGCGCATCATCAGCGTCAGGGCAAGCAGTGCCGATAGAAAGGCGAAGAGCGCGGCGATGCCGGCATCGCGCGCAGCCTGTGCATCGGCGGTGGCGATCACCTCGGCTCCGAGCAGGATGCCCGAGGCGGCGATGGTGGGGATCGACATCAGCATGGCCAGCTTCGCCCCGTCCTCGCGCTTGTAGCCAAGCTGTCGGGCCGCGGTGATGGTGATGCCGGAGCGGGAGGTGCCGGGGATCAGCGCGACGGCCTGCCAGAACCCCATGACGAGTGCGTCCTTCAGGTTCCAGTCCTTGTCTTCCTTCACCTCGGGGCCGTTCTGGTCGGCCCAGTAGAGCACAAGTCCGAAGATCAGCATGGTCCATCCGATGACCGCGATCGAGCGGAGGTGGTCATCAAGGCCGGTGAGCTTGAGCACGAGGCCGAAAAGGATGACGGGAATCGTTGCCAGGATCAGCAGTCCTGCGAGGCGGGCGCCGGGCGTGTCGGCCTTGCCGCGCATGAGGCGGAGCGAGCCGACCGCGGCGGCGGCGACATCGCGCCGGAAGTAGAGCACGACGGCAAAAAGGGTGCCGACGTGAACTGCGACATCAATGACCTGCCCCTGGTCCTTCATGCCGGTGAGGCCCGGCAGAAGAATGAGGTGGCCGGAGGACGAGATCGGCAGAAACTCGGTAATGCCTTGAATTATGGCGATAATCAGAAGTTGCCAAAGTTCCATGGTGCCCTGCCCGGCTGGTTTTTTTGCAGCCTACAGAAGAGGCAAGCGGAGGGAAGCCGGAAAATAGGTAAGCTATACTGACACAAAATCTGGGGAATTGACGCGCCAAGGGTTCACCAGCTATCTCTGAAGGCGAAAATAGGTCAGCTCAGTTGACTTTTATTCGATCCGCGTTGCGTGTACGGATGCGGGGACAGACAAGGAGACGTCATGGCCAAGCAGCCCATGCTGAAATTCGTCGAGCTAGAACGCCAGATGCCCGAGAAGCGGGAGGCCAAGGTACGCTCGAATGATTTCAAAGAGATTTACGCGGAGTTTGCGGCAGAGCGCGCGGCGGAACAATCCAGCCGCTGCAGCCAGTGCGGCGTGCCCTATTGCCAGAGCCACTGCCCCCTCCACAACAACATCCCCGACTGGCTGAACCTGACCGCCACGGGCCGTCTGCGGGAGGCCTACGAGCTGAGCCAGGCGACCAACACCTTTCCCGAGATCTGCGGTCGCATCTGCCCGCAGGACAGGCTCTGCGAGGGCAACTGCGTGATCGAGCAGTCCGGCCACGGCACGGTGACGATCGGCTCGGTGGAGAAATACATCACGGATACCGCCTGGGAAAACGGCTGGGTCGAGCCGCCGAAACCGCTCGAGGAGCGGCCCGAGAGCGTGGGCATCATCGGCGCTGGCCCCGGTGGCCTTGCGGCGGCCGACATGCTGCGTCGGGCGGGCGTGCAGGTGACGGTCTATGACCGCTACGACCGCGCGGGCGGGCTGATGACCTACGGCATCCCCGGCTTCAAGCTGGAGAAGGACGTGGTGATGCGCCGCAACAAGCAGCTGGAAGACGGCGGCGTGACCTTCAGGCTCGATTGCAACGTGGGCGAGCACATCTCTTTCGAGGAGATCCGGCAGGCCCATGGGGCGGTCATCATCGCCACCGGCGTCTACAAGACCCGCGAGCTTCAGGCGCCCGGCGTGGGCGCCAAGGGGATCGTGAAAGCCATTGATTTCCTTACCGCTTCCAACAGAAAGAGCTTTGGCGACACGGTGCCGGAGTTCGAGGACGGAACGCTGAATGCGGAAGGCAAGAACGTGGTGGTCATCGGCGGCGGCGACACCGCGATGGACTGCGTGCGCACCTCGATCCGGCAGGGCGCGAAGAGCGTGAAATGCCTGTATCGCCGGGACCGGGCCAACATGCCGGGGTCCCAGCGCGAGGTGGCCAATGCCGAGGAGGAAGGTGTGGAGTTCGTCTGGCTCTCCGCGCCCAAGGGGTTTGTCGGCGAGAAGGCCGTCGAGGGTGTGATGGTGCAGAAGATGCGGCTCGGTGCCCCCGATGCCAGCGGCCGCCAAAGCCCTGAAATCATTGAAGGTGCGGATTACATCGAAAAGGCCGACCTGGTGATTCAGGCGCTCGGCTTCGAGCCGGAGGACCTGCCGAAGCTGTGGGGCCAGCCGGAGCTTCAGGTGACGCGCTGGGGTACGGTGAAGGCCGATTTCCTGACCCATGAAACCCCGATGGAAGACGTCTACGCGGTGGGTGACATCCAGCGGGGCGCGAGCCTTGTCGTCTGGGCGATCCGCGACGGGCGGGAGGCCGCAGAGGCCATTCTGAACAAGTTCGACGCCGCCCGTGCGGTGGCTGCAGAATAAGGACGAAAAAGGCAAAACGTCGCAGGCACAAGTGATGCACAACCCATGCACAACCCATGCATACGCGAAACGTTAAAGGTCAGCCTTGGTGACGCAACACCTTGACAGGCCTGCCGCCCCCCAATGGGTCAGCCCGGCTGACCTGACGAGCTGAAAGAGATAACGACCCGTGAAGACCGCGCTCCTCTCTCTCGCCCTCGCCCTCGCCGCCGCCGGCGGGGCCGTGGCACAGACCACCAGCCCGCCGGCGGGCTGTGCGGGGTTTCTGACCGTCCAGACGCGGGCCTGCACCGTGTCGCACTACTGGCGCTGCGAGGCTGCACCGGAGGGCACCACCTGGGAGGTCAGCCATGACATCGACGGGCCGGTGAGCCAGCATGTCTATGACCGCGAGTTCCAGTGGGTCGATGCCTTCTACTTTCAGACCGGCACCAGCGAGCGGCTCTACGAGCCCGGCCCGGACCCGGTGAGCATGACCGAGCTGCTGGAGACCGGCGTCGATACCTACGACTTCACCACCATCGAGCAGACCGGCGAAGAGGTGGTCAAGCTCAACACTCGAGGCCGTGACGAGGCCACCGGCAAGACCGAGGTGATCGACGGGGTGACGCTGCACACCTACACCGTCAACTCGGAGACGCGCGACGAGAACGGCGATCTCGTGTTCTCGGCCAGCGGCAAGCAATACGTCTACCGCGAGGAACGGCTCTTCATGCTCGGGCAGGAGAGCTACTTCGACGGCACCGAGGAATGGCAGGAAGACAACACGCCAAGGGAGTTCATCTTCCCTGGCGAAAAGGGGTTCGAGGACTTCAAGCCCCGTTACGGATGCAACGCGCTACAGGCGAGCTTCGAGCCGCCTGCGAGCCAGTGATGGAGACCACCATGACCAAGTATGACGAGGCCTGGGCTGCCGAGCACGAACAGCAGCGCAAGTGGCTCAGCGAGAACGGCATGTACCACGAGAGCGAGGAAAAATCCTCCTGCGGCGTGGGGCTGGTGGTGTCGATCGACGGCAAGCCGAGCCGCAAGGTGGTGGAGAGCGGGATCCAGGCGCTGAAGGCGATCTGGCACCGGGGCGCGGTGGACGCCGACGGCAAGACCGGCGATGGCGCGGGCATCCACGTGCAGATCCCCGTGAGCTTCTTCTACGACCAGATCGAGCGCACCGGCCACCTGCCCGACAAGAACAAGCTCATCGCCGTGGGCCAGATCTTTTTGCCGCGCACCGATTTCGGGGCGCAGGAGCGCGCGCGGACCATCGTCGAGGCCGAGGTGCTTCGGATGGGCTATTACATCTATGGCTGGCGCCACGTTCCGGTGGACATCACCTGCCTCGGCGAAAAGGCCAACGCGACCCGGCCCGAGATCGAGCAGATCCTGATCTCCAACATCAAGGACGTGGACGAAGAGACCTTCGAGCGCGAGCTCTACGTGATCCGGCGGCGGATCGAGAAGGCCGCCGCGGCGGCGCATCTGCCGGCCTTCTACGTGTGTTCGCTGAGCTGCCGCAGCATCATCTACAAGGGCATGATGCTGGCCGAGCAGGTGGCCGAGTTCTACCCCGACCTGATGGACGAACGCTTCGAGAGCACCTTTGCGATCTATCACCAGCGCTACTCGACCAACACCTTCCCGCAGTGGTGGCTGGCGCAGCCGTTCCGCATGCTGGCCCACAACGGCGAGATCAACACGCTGAAGGGCAACCTGAACTGGATGAAGAGCCACGAGATCCGGATGGCATCGAGCACTTTCGGAGAGCTGGCCGAGGACATCAAGCCGATCGTGCCGCAGGGCGCGAGCGACTCGGCGGCGCTGGACGCGGTGTTCGAGGTGCTGGTGCGGGCCGGTCGGTCGGCCCCGATGGCCAAGACCATGCTGGTGCCCGAAAGCTGGAGCAAGCAGGCGGTGGAGCTGCCCGAGGCCTGGCGCGACATGTACTCCTACTGCAACTCGGTGATGGAGCCGTGGGACGGCCCCGCCGCCCTGGCCATGACCGACGGGCGCTGGGTGTGCGGCGGGCTCGACCGCAACGGGTTGCGCCCGATGCGCTACGTGGTCACCGGCGACGGGCTGCTGATTGCCGGTTCCGAGGCCGGGATGGTGACGATCGACGAGTCGGTGGTGCGCGAGAAGGGCGCCCTCGGGCCGGGGCAGATGATTGCCGTCGACACCAAGAAGGGCCTGCTGTTTCACGACACCGAGATCAAGGACAAGCTCGCAAAGGCGCTGCCCTTCGGCGAGTGGGTCGGCAAGATCAACGACCTCGACGAGGCGCTGAACGGGATCAAGGAAAAGCCGCTGTTCACCGGCGACCAGCTGCGCAAGCGGCAGATCGCGGCGGGCTACTCCATCGAGGATCTCGAGCAGGTTCTGGCGCCGATGGCCGAGGACGGCAAGGAGATGGTGGCGAGCATGGGCGACGACACGCCCTCCGCGGTGCTCTCCAAGAAGTATCGGCCGCTGAGCCACTTCTTCCGGCAGAACTTCAGCCAGGTGACCAACCCGCCGATCGACTCCTTGCGCGAATACCGGGTGATGAGCCTCAAGACCCGGTTCGGCAACCTGAAGAACGTGCTGGACGAAGACAGCAGCCAGACCGAGATCATCGTGCTGGAGAGCCCCTTTGTGGCCAACGCGCAGTTCGAGGAGCTGATTGGGCATTTCAACGTCGAGATGTGCGAGATCGACTGCACCTTCCCGCGCGACGGTGGGCCCCATGCGTTGCAGGAAGGCCTGGAGCGGATCAGGGCCGAGGCGCAGGACGCGGTGCGCTCGGGGTCGGGGCATATCGTGCTGACCGACCAGCATTCGGACGAGAACAGGATCGCGATGCCGATGATCCTTGCCACCAGCGCCGTGCACAGCGGGCTGACGGCAAAGGGCCTGCGGACCTTCTGCTCGCTCGGCGTGCGCTCGGCGGAGTGCCTTGACCCGCATTACTTTGCGGTGCTCATCGGCTGCGGTGCGACCATCGTGAACGCCTATCTCGCCGAGGACAGCCTGGCCGACCGGATCGAGCGCGGCCTGCTCGACATGAGCCTCAACGACGCGGTGAAGAAATACCGCGAGGCGGTGGACCAGGGCCTGCTCAAGATCATGTCGAAGATGGGGATCTCGGTGATCTCCTCCTATCGCGGCGGGCTGAACTTCGAGGCCGTGGGGCTGAGCCGCGCCATGGTGGCCGAGTATTTCCCCGGCATGACCAGCCGCATCAGCGGCATCGGCGTGCCCGGCATCCAGAAGAAGGCGGAGGAGATTCACGCCCACGGCTGGCTCAAGGGCGCGACCCCGGTGCTGCCGGTGGGCGGGTTCTACAAGGCGCGGCGCTCGGGTGAGACCCATGCCTGGGAGGCCTCCTCGATGCACCTGTTGCAGAGTGCCTGCGACCGGGGCTCGTTCGAGATCTGGAAGCAGTACTCGGCCAAGATGCAGGCCAACCCGCCGATTCATCTGCGCGACCTGCTGGCGATCAAGCCGCTTGGCGCGCCGATCCCGGTGGAGCAGGTCGAGAGCGTGACGGCCATCCGCAAGCGGTTCGTGACGCCGGGCATGTCGCTCGGGGCGCTCAGCCCGGAGGCGCACAAGACGCTGAACGTGGCCATGAACCGGATCGGCGCGAAGTCCGACTCGGGCGAGGGCGGCGAGGATCCGGCGCATTTCGTGCCCGAGCCGAACGGCGACAACCCGTCGGCCAAGATCAAGCAGGTGGCCTCGGGGCGTTTTGGCGTGACCGCCGAGTACCTGAACCACTGCGAAGAGCTGGAGATCAAGGTGGCGCAGGGCGCCAAGCCCGGCGAGGGCGGCCAGCTGCCCGGCATGAAGGTGACAGACCTGATTGCCCGGCTGCGGCACTCGACCAAGGGCGTGACGCTGATCAGCCCGCCGCCGCACCATGACATCTACTCGATCGAGGATCTGGCCCAGCTGATCTACGACCTGAAGCAGATCAACCCGACGGTGAAGGTGACGGTGAAGCTCGTGGCCTCCTCCGGCGTCGGCACGATTGCCGCCGGCGTGGCGAAGGCCAAGGCCGACAACATCCTGATCTCGGGCCACAACGGCGGCACGGGGGCCTCTCCGGCGACCTCGATCAAGTATGCTGGCCTGCCGTGGGAGATGGGGCTGACCGAGGCGCACCAGGTGCTCTCGCTCAACAACCTGCGCTCGCGGATCACGCTGCGCACGGATGGCGGGCTGCGCACCGGCCGTGACATCGTGATGGCCGCGATGATGGGCGCGGAGGAATATGGCATCGGCACCGCGGCGCTGATCGCCATGGGCTGCATCATGGTGCGCCAGTGCCAGTCCAACACCTGCCCGGTGGGCGTGTGCACGCAGGACGAGCGCCTGCGTGCCAAGTTCACCGGCAATGCCGACAAGGTGGTGAACCTCATCACCTTCTATGCGCAGGAGGTGCGGGAGATACTCGCGTCGATCGGTGCGCGCTCGCTGGCCGAGGTGATCGGCCGGGCCGACCTGCTGGGCCAGGTCTCGCGCGGGTCCGCCCATCTCGATGACCTGGACCTGAACCCGCTGCTGATCTGCGTGGATGGTGCCGACAAGGTGGATTACACGCAGGAGCGCCCGCGCAACCCGGTGCCCGACACGCTGGATGCCCAGATCGTGCGGGATGCCCGTCGGTTCCTGAAGGACGGCGAGAAGATGCAGCTGCAATACGCGGTGCAGAATACGCACCGGACGGTGGGCACGCGCACGTCGAGCCACATCGTGCAGAACTTCGGCATGCGCAACGCCTTCCTGCCCGACCACCTGACGGTAAAGCTCTCGGGCTCCGCCGGTCAGTCGCTGGGTGCCTTTGCCGCGCCGGGCCTGAAGCTCGAAGTGGCGGGCGACGCCAACGACTACGTCGGCAAGGGCCTGAGCGGGGGCACCATCGTGGTGCGCCCGACCATGTCGAGCCCGCTGGAGGCCTCGGCCAACACCATCATCGGCAACACGGTGCTCTATGGCGCAACCGACGGCTACCTCTATGCCGCCGGCCGTGCGGGAGAGCGCTTTGCCGTGCGGAACTCGGGCGCCACGACGGTGATCGAGGGCTGCGGCTCGAACGGCTGCGAGTACATGACCGGCGGTGTGGCGGTGATCCTCGGGTCCATCGGCGCCAACTTCGGGGCGGGCATGACCGGCGGCATGGCCTATCTCTACGACCCGGAGGGCAAGGCGGCTGACATGATGAACATGGAAACCCTGGTCACCAACCCGGTGACGGTGGACCACTGGATCGAGCAGCTGCACCGCCTCGTGACCAACCACTTCGAGGAGACCCGGAGCCGCCGGGCGGAAACGATCCTTCAGCACTGGGAGAGCGAGCTGCCGAACTTCGTGCAGGTCTGTCCCAAGGAGATGCTGAACAAACTGCCGCATCCGCTCACGCTCGAAAAAGGCGCGGTTCCGGCAGAATAGAGCCGGTTTCGACGCCAGGAAAACGCAGGGGCGGCCTTCGGGTCGCCCCTTCTGCTTTTCCGGCCAGGTGCCGAATTGCGGCGAAAATGCCCACATTCGGCCGTTGGGAGGTCCTGTTTCCTTGCGAGAAACAATCTGTAACCGCCGTGGGGGCGGGCAGTTATGCGAGTCCGCGATGCCGACGACATATACAGACCAGTTTTACACCTTCGACCCGGCGAACCCGCCGTCACCGGGCACCTTCGTGAACTTCTCGGTCATGGACCTGGTCGACAACAACGACGACGGCGACGTGGACCGCTTCAACGGCGACAGTGTGAACGGCAGCGATGTGACCGCCTCCTATCCGGGCGACACGGTGACGATCTACGTGACCGGCGTGGGCAACGTGACCTACACGGGCATCACCTTCTACCTGCAGAACGGCGGGCGGGTGTTTACGCCCACCGATGGGCAGACGCTCCAGGATGGCGTGTTCGTGGGCAGCTCCTTCGTGAACGGGCAGGGCCCGCTGGAGGTGGAGGACCTTGGCCCGCCCTGTTTTGTGACCGGCACGCAGATTGCCTGCCTGGGCGGGTTGCGCCGGGTCGAGAGCCTCGAGCCGGGCGACTGGGTCAAGACCCGGGATCGCGGCCACCAGCCGATCCGCTGGATCGGGGAGCGCCGGGTGCCGGGGGTGCGCAACTTCGCGCCGGTGCGGATCGGCGCCGGGACGCTGGGCAATGCCCGCGATCTCGTGGTGTCGCAGCAGCACCGCATTCTGGTCGAGGGCTGGCGCGCCGAGATGTATTTTGGCGAGACCGAGGTGCTGGTGCCGGCCAAGAGCCTGCTGGGCCATGACGGCGTGCATCTCGCGCCCTGCCGCGAGGTGAGCTACTGGCACATTCTGCTCGACCACCACGAGATTCTGGAGGCCGAGGGCGTGCCGACCGAGAGCTTTGACCCCTGCGGGGCCTTTGCCCGCGAGGATTGCGAGACAAGGGCCGAGCTCGAGGCGCTCTTTCCCGAGATGATGGGCCAGCCCGCCGGGCCTGTGAGCCGCCCGGTGATGCGGGCGCGCGACGCGGCTGCGCTTTTTGCCTGACGGGTTTTCCAACCCGCGGCAGCGGCGTATAGCAGAAACGATGGCGCGGGCGAGCACAGCGAAGAAGGGCACCGGCAAGGGCCGGAAGGCGAAGGCGCAACCGCCTGCGGTGCGCCGGGCGTGGCGCTGGTTCCTGCGCCGTCTGGCCCTGGTCTGCGCCGTTCCGGTGGTGCTGCTCCTGCTTCTGGTGCTGCTCTACAGCTTCGTCGATCCGCCGACGACCCACACGATCTGGTCCGAGAAGCGCCGGCTGGGCGCGGTGGATCACCAGTGGATCGGGATCGAGGAGGTCTCCCCCGCCGCGGTGCGGGCCGTGGTGGCCGCCGAGGATGCCAACTACTGCCTGCATTGGGGTTTCGACGTGGACGCGATCCGCGATGCGCTGGAAGACGGCGGCACCCGGGGCGCCTCGACGATCAGCCAGCAGACAGTGAAGAACGTGTTTCTCTGGCAGGGCCGAAGCTGGCTGCGCAAGGCGCTGGAGGCGCTCATCACCCCGGCCGCCGAGGCGGTCTGGACCAAGCGGCGGATGCTGGAAATCTATCTCAACATCGCCGAGTTCGACGAGGGGGTCTTTGGCATCGAGGCGGCCTCGCACCACTACTTCGGGGTGCCGCCCGGCAAGCTCACGCCGATGCAGGGCGCGCTGCTCGCAGGGGTGCTGCCCAACCCCAAGGAACGCTCGGCGTCGCGGCCCAGCGGCACCCAGCGCAAACGCGCCGCGCGGATCGCCGATGGCGCCGCGACCATCGCCGCCGACGGGCGCGCTGCCTGTTTCGAGGATTGAAGGTCGGGGCTGGCCCGCGTTATCACGGGGGCACTGACCAAGATCGGGGAGCCCCATGAGCCACCGCCTTTACCACGTGCCGCTGTCACCCTTCTGCCGCAAGGTGCGCCTTGTCATGGCCGAGAAGCGGCTGGAGGTGGAGCTGGTGGAGGAGCGTTACTGGGACCAGGAGCCCGACTTCTTGCGCCGCAACCCGGCCGGCAAGGTGCCGGTGCTGCGGATGAACGGCGTGATGATGGCCGAGAGCCAGCCGATCTGCGAATACCTCGAGGAGAAGCACCCGGAGCCGCCGCTGCTGCCGCGCGACCCCGAGGGGCGCTACGAGGTGCGGCGGATCTGCGCGTGGTTCGACGACAAGTTCCACCACGAGGTCACCGCCAACCTGCTCTACGAGCGGGTGAACAAGAAGGTGATGGGGCAGGGCTACCCGGAGAGCCGCAACGTCAAGGCCGGGGCCAAGGCGATCAAGTATCACCTCGATTACATGGCCTGGCTGCTCGATCAGCGGCGCTGGCTCGCGGGCGACGCGATGACGATGGCCGACTTTGCCGCCGCGGCGCATCTGTCGTCGCTCGATTACATCTCCGACGTGGACTGGAACCGGAGCGAGAACGTGAAGGACTGGTACGCCAAGATCAAGTCGCGGCCCGCGTTCCGTGGCCTGCTGGCCGACCAGGTGCCGGGTTTTCCGCCGCCGCCGCATTATGCCGACCTCGATTTCTGAGATCGGCCGGTGGGGGGCCAGCCCCCCACATCCCTCGGGATGTTTGCAGCAAGAAAATGGGGCAGGCGTGTGAAGGACGCGGTCGTGGCGCGCGCGCTGGAGGAGGGATTCTCGCTGTGCCGGGTGGCGCGGGCAGGGCCCTTGCCCGGCGTGCCGGAGGGGCTGCGGGCGTTCCTGGCCGAGGGACGGCACGGGGAGATGGATTGGATGGAAAAGCGCCTGGAGTGGCGCGAGGATCCGTCGGCGCTCTGGCCCGAGGCGCGGAGCGTGATCGTGCTCGGAGAGAGCTACGGGCCGGAGTATGACCCGCTCGCCGGGCTGGAGGCGCGCGAGCGCGGGCTGATCTCGGCCTATGCGCGGGGGCGGGATTACCACGACATCGTCAAGAAGCGGCTGAAGCGGCTGGGGCGCTGGCTGATCGAGGAGTTCGGCGGCGAAATCAAGGTTTTTGTCGATACCGCGCCGGTGGCGGAGAAGCCTTTGGCGCAGGCGGCGGGGCTGGGCTGGCAGGGCAAGCACACCAACCTCGTCAGCCGCGAGATGGGCTCGTGGTTCTTTATCGGGAGCATCTTCACGACGCTGGACATAGAGCCTGATCCGGCGGAATCCGACCATTGCGGCGGGTGCAGGCGGTGCCTTGACGTGTGCCCGACCGAGGCCTTTCCGGCGCCCTATCAGCTCGATGCGCGGCGGTGCATTTCCTACCTGACCATCGAACACGCGGGGCCGGTGCCCGAGGATCTGCGGAGCAAGCTGGGCAACCGGATCTATGGCTGCGACGACTGCCTTGCGGTGTGCCCCTGGAACAAGTTCGCCGTGGCGGCGGCGGACATGCGGTATCGGGGTGGAACAGAGACGGATTTGCCCGCCTTGGAGGAGCTGGCGGGGCTCGATGATGCCGCGTTTCGTGCGCGGTTTTCGGGCTCGCCGATCAAGCGGATCGGGCGGGCGCGGTTTGTGCGCAATGTGCTCTATGCGATTGGAAACAGCGGGGCGGGGCGGCTGAGGGCGGTGGCGCAGGAGTTGTGCGAGGACGAAGATCCGGTGGTGGCGGATGCGGCGCGCTGGGCGATGGCGCGGTTGGGGTGACGGATGTGGACGGGGTGGCGATGCCAAGTCTGGCTGGTGAAGGGACCATGAGCAGGGTGACGCGGAGGGACAGCGGCTTCTTGTCGAAGACGGGTTTGGCGCTTGTCATCAGCCTGCTTGGGGTGGGCGCGATGGATCGTCTATTTGCCTTGCTGAACCCCGGCTTGAGTGCGCTTGCCACGGGCAAGGTGAGCGACGAGTCCGTGGACAGGGTCGCGCTGTTCATACGTCTTCTTCCACTCGCGGAGGGCCTCGTCATCGCGCTCATCACTTGGCTGGCCTTGCGGGTCGCGCGGCCTCACGGCTCCGGAAGCAATGAGTACACTCTGTTGGTGCTGATCGGCGTCGGGATGATGGTGGGACGGTCGTTCCTCGGTATCGGTGAAGGCTTCAGCACCGATTTTGCCGTCATCATGATCCCGGGCGTCGTTGCAGGCTTCATCGGCTACACCATTTTGCGCTAGGGCGGGGGTGTGCCTGGCCTTCAATCCGGCGCCAGCATGTAGCCTTCGCCGCGCACGGTTTGCAGGTAACGGGGCTGCTTGGGGTCGGCCTCGATCTTGCGCCGCAACCGGGTGATCTGCACGTCCACCGCGCGTTCCTGGGCCTGGCCGCCGTCGCGGCCGAGATCCTCGACCAGCTTGTTGCGGGTGACGGCGGCGCCGGGCTGGGCGGAGAAGATCCGCATGAGGGCAGACTCGGTGGCGGTCAGGCGCACCATCTCCTCGCCCTTCCACATTTCGCCGCGGGCGATATCGTAGCGGACCGGGCCGAGCGAGAGCACCTTGGGGCCGGTATCGACCGCGACCTCGTTGGGCACGCGGCGGAGGATGGCATTGATGCGCAGCAGCAGCTCCTTGGGCTCGAAGGGCTTGGGCAGGTAGTCGTCGGCCCCGGCCTCCAGACCGGCGATGCGATCCTCGGTTTCGCCCTTGGCGGTGAGCAGCAGGATCGGGGTCGTCAGCTTTTCGCGCAGCGCGCGGGTCAGCTCGACACCGGTTTCGCCGGGCATCATCACGTCCATCACGATCAGGTCGAACTCCAGCCCGGACAGAAGGCGGCGGGCATGGGCGGCGTCGCGGGCCGAGGTTGTGATGAAGCCGTGGCGCAGCAGAAACTTCTGCAGAAGCCCGCGGATGCGCTCGTCGTCATCGACGATGAGCAGGTGTGCGTCGCACTGGTCGACCGGGTTCATCAGCTCCCCTCCTTGAGCGCGGTATACCGGTGCCGCAGTTCCGGGTCCATCATGGCCTCGAGAACGGTGCGAAAGCCAATCACGGCATCGGGACCGGCCTGGCGGAAGGCGTGGCGCATGCGGTCGCGCTGGGCGTCGGAGAGCCGCCGCTCGAGCTTGGTGCCGGCCTCGGTGAGGAAGAGGTGGCGTTCGCGGCGGTCCTGCCGACCGACGCGGCTCTCCACGAGGCCATCCTCGATGAGGGTGCGCAGCACGCGGTTGAGCGATTGCTTGGTGACGCCGAGAATGGAGAGCAGGTTGTTGACGGTGGTGCCGGGGCTGCGGTGGATGAAATGCACCGCGCGGTGATGCGCCCGGCCATAGCCCAGCTCGCCGAGGATGCGGTCGGGGTCGGCGGTGAAGCCGCGATAGGCAAAGAACATCGCCTCGATTCCCTTGCGCAGCTGCTCGTCGGTGAGAAACAGCAGGCTCTCGCTGGTAGCCGGGTTTCCGGGGCCGTCGGCCATGATGTTGTCCTTGCTGGATTTCTCCTCTTGGTCCGGAATATTATGTCAGCCTTGTTGACTTTCCAAGGCTGGATTGGTAGCGAGTCGCAGGGTTTTGCGCAAGATTGTGTCCGAAGTGGACCTAACGCGCGCAACATTTGAAAAATTGGGAGGAGGGTCCGATGGCTGGAGCCTATGACGACCGCGACGGCAAGATCTGGATGGACGGCAAGCTGGTGGAGTGGCGCGACGCCAATGTTCACCTGCTGACCCACGGCCTGCACTATGCCTCGAGCGTGTTCGAGGGCGAGCGCTGCTACAACGGCAAGATCTTCGAGAGCCGCCGCCACAGCGAGCGCCTGATCGCCAGCGCCAAGTGGCTCGACTTTGAAATCCCCTACACGGTCGACGAACTCGAAGCCGCGAAATACGAAATGCTCAAGGCCAACGGCTGGACCGACGCCTACGTGCGGGCGGTGGCCTGGCGCGCCTCCGGCGAAGACATGGGCGTTTCGGCACGGCGCAACCCGGTGCGCGTGGGAATCGCCGGCTGGGAGTGGGGCAACTACTACGGCGACGCCAAGATGAAGGGAGCCAGGCTCGACGTGGCCAAGTGGAAGCGCCCCTCGCCCGAAACCATTCCGGTGCATGCCAAGGCGGCCGGGCTTTACATGATCTGCACCATGAGCAAGCACGTTGCCGAGTCGAAGGGCTGCTCGGACGCGCTGTTCATGGACTATCGAGGCTATGTGGCCGAGGCGACCGGCGCCAACATCTTCTTCGTGAAGGATGGCGAGGTGCACACGCCTAAGCCCGACTGCTTCCTCAACGGGATCACCCGGCAGACCGTGATCGGCATGCTCAATGACCGCCAGATCAAGGTGCACGAGCGGCACATCATGCCCGAGGAGCTGGAAGGCTTCGAGCAGTGCTGGCTGACCGGCACCGCCGCCGAGGTGACCCCGGTGGGCGAAATCGGAGACTGGCGGTTCGAGGTGGGCGCGCTGACCCGCGACATGAGCGACAGCTACGAGAAGCTGGTTCGGGCCTGACCCCCAGCTCTTAACCGGATCGAAAGGCAGCGCGGGGAGACTGGCGCTGCCTTTTTCGTTTGGGAGGGCGGATCATGTGGGCCAGGCAGCTGCTCTACGGGCTTTTCATCGCGTCGCTGCTGGCGATGCCCTCGGTGGTGATGCTGGCATACCACCGGATCACAGGCGACCCTTCGCTGCGGCCATTGGCGCAGACGATCGCGCCGGTCATCTTTGGCCCAGCGCAGGACGAGCAGAGCGACATGCAGGTGCAGCTCCGCCTCCATGCCCCGACGCGGGAGCAGGGGCTGAACATGGCGCGACAGTTGCAGCGGACCCTGTCGGCCAAGGGGATCGACGCTCAGGTGGTGATCTACGACGTGCCCCTCGACGAGCCGGCGAGCGTGGCCTTCGTGGTTGCGCGCAACCGGATCGGGCCGCTGCCGCTGTCGCGCGCCTCGGAGGGGATCAATGCCGCCGTCTCGGCTTACCGCATGGCCCGGGGCATTTAACGGTCGCGTCTGCCGTAGAGCCATGCTCTAACGGCGCAAGACCCGGACAGACCGCGCAATGAGACCCTTACTCGGCATTTCGCTCACTTTGAGCGCCATCTTCTTCTTCTCCATCATGGGCGCCCTGGTAAAGGCGGCGGACCGGATCCCCGTAGGCGAAACCGTGTTTTTCCGGGCGGGATGCGCCCTGCCGGTGATCGTGATCTGGCTTTGGATGAGGGGCGACATGCCGGGTGGGCTCAAGGTGCTGAGTGTCAAGAGCCACGCGGTGCGCGCCATCGTGGGCTCGGCGGCCATGGGCCTCGGCTTTCTGGGCCTGCGCTACCTGCCCCTGCCCGAGGTGACGGCGCTCCGCTTCATCACCCCGATCCTGATCGTGATCTTCGCGGCGCTGCTGCTCAAGGAGCGGGTGCGGCTGCTCCGGATCAGCGCCGTCTCGGTCGGGCTCGTGGGCGTGCTCATCATCATGTGGCCGCGCCTCAACCTGGAGGGCGGCGAGCGCGAGCTCATCGGTACGGCGATGATCCTAACCTCGGCCCTCATGGCCTCGCTGGCACAGATCTTCGTCAAGGCGATGGCCGCCAAGGAGTCGACGGCGGCGATCGTGTTCTACTTCTCGGGCACGGCGACTGTGCTCTCGCTGCTGACAATTCCCTGGGGCTGGGTCTGGCCGACGCCGCTGGAATGGGTGCTTCTGGTGGGCGCGGGGCTCACGGGCGGGGCGGGGCAGATCCTTGTCACTTCCTCATACCGCTACGCCGATGCCTCGTTGCTGGCGCCCTATACCTACAGTTCGATGATCTGGGCGCTGGTGCTGGGCTACTTCGTTTTCGCCGAGGTGCCCACGGTGCAGATGCTGGCCGGGGCCGCGCTGGTGATCTGCGCAGGCATCTTCATCGTCTGGCGCGAGCGCAAACTGGGCAAGACCAACGCGGCTGAAGGCAAGATCAACGCGACAATGCGGTGACGGCTCAAAGCAGCGTGCGCTCGACCACCCAGTAGGCGCCGATGGCGGCGATCCCCAGCGAGGCCGGGATGGCGATGGCCGCGCGATACCAGGGCTTTGCGCCAAACCAGTACCCGAGGGTCAGGAAGGCCACGGCGATCACCGCGAGCTGGCCAAGCTCGACCCCGATGTTGAAGCCGATCAGACCGGTCACAAAGCGCCCGGGCTCCAGCCCGATCTCGCCCAGCACCGAGGCAAAGCCGAGCCCGTGGAGGAGCCCGAAGCAGCCGACGATGACGATGCGCCACCAGCCCAGCCTGCCGCCGAGGATGTTCTCGACCGCGACGTAGACGATGGAGGCGGCGATGAGCGGCTCGACGATCGCAGCCGGAACAGTGACGATTCTCAGGCTCGCCAGCGCGAGGGTGACGGTATGGGCGAGGGTGAAGGCGGTGACCTGAAGCAACAGCGGGCGCAGGTGCAGCGAGAAGAAGAACAGGCCCAGCACGAAGAGGATGTGATCGAGCCCCTTGGGCACGATGTGTTCGAATCCCACCACGATGTAGCGGCCGAAGAAGGGCAGCCAGCCCTCGGTGATGACCTCGCCGGTGCGGGGCAGAGGCTGGCTCTGCGCACCGGCATTGAGGAAATCGCTGTAGGCATCCTCGCCGCCGCCGACCTGGCGCAGAATCAGCGGGCCGAAGCCGGCCTTCCAGCCCACTCTCACCGGGGAGTCGCCCTCCGGCAGGCGGCCGATCAGGGTCACCCGGGTGTCGCGCGGCACGCTGAGCGGCATCTCCGCCATGACCCGGATGTCGGTGATCTCCAGCTCCACCGGCGTATCCCCGGCCAGCACGTTGAAATCCTCCCGCAGCGCCGGCCATTCGGCGCGGAAGCGGGCAATCATCTCCTCGGAGGGCAACCGGCGGATCTGAGTGTAGAGATCGCCCTCGGGCAGGTCGTCGGTGTCGAGCTCCTGGGTGCGGTCGATGCCGGCCAGCATGGCCTCGGCGGTGAGGGTCACTACCAGTTGCACGGCGTCGGGCGCCACAGTCACATCGGCCACCGCGGGGTTGAGCTCGTGGGCCATGCTCGCGGAGCCGTGGGTTGACAGCAGCAACGCGGCGGCCAGTGTTCTCAATGTCTGCCAAAGGGTTCGTGCCATGCGTCTGCTGCCTCTTGTTCTTGCTCTTCTGCCCGCGCTTCCGGCCGTGGCGCATGAGTTCTGGATATCGCCCGACGCCTATCAGGTGCCACCCGGCGGCACGCTAACGGCGGAGTTCAGGGTAGGGCAAGAGTTTGCGGGCGCGGGCTACGTGTTTGTGCCGGGGCGGTCGGAGCGGTTCGAGCTGGTCACGCCGGAGGGGGTGGTGGAGCTTTCTCCCCGGGTGGGCGACCGGCCCGCGCTCAACGTGCCGAGCCCGGCAGAAGGGCTGAACGTGGCGGTGCACCAGACCACGCCGCTGAAGGTGACCTACACCGACATGGACGCCTTCCGGCGGTTTCTTGACCACAAGGACTGGGACGACCTCGAAGCCGTCCATGCGCAGAGGGGCCTGCCTGCCGAGGTCTTCACCGAAACCTATGTGCGCTATGCCAAGAGCCTGATGTCGGCCGGCAGCGGCGCGGGGAGAGACCGGTTCGTGGGCCTCGACATCGAGATCGTGGCGGTCACCAACCCCTATGTCGACGATCTGGGCGGGGGCATGGTGGTGGATGTGATCTACGACGGCGCGGCGCGGGCCGACGCGCAGGTGGAGATCTTCGAAAAGGCGCCGGACGGAGAGGTTGCGGTGTCGCTCATGCGAACCGACGAGACAGGGCGTGCGGTGTTTCCGGTAAAGCCGGGGCACGAATACCTGGTCGATTCGGTCGTGATCCGTTCCACCGGCAATGACGACGCCGAGGCCGGGCCGGTCTGGCACTCGCTCTGGGCCTCGCTCACCTTCAAGGTTCCCGAGTAGCTTGCGGGCGCGGGCGCGGCGCGGCAGGGTGCGGGCATGACCACCGCGCTCTTTACCCATGACGACTGCCTCAAGCATGTCACGCCTCCCGGCCACCCCGAGCGGGTGGCCCGGCTGGAGGCGATCCTCGAGGTGCTCGAAGGCCCTGATTTTGCCGCGCTCGACTGGCACGACTGCCCGCTGGCCGATCGCGCCGAGTTGCTCCGGGTGCACCCCGAGGCGCATGTGGCCGCCGTGGAACGGGCGGTCGCTTCGGCCGGCGATAGCTGGGCCTCTATCGACGCCGATACCCATGTGATGGCCGGCTCGTTGCAGGCTGCGCTCCGGGGCGCGGGGGGCTGCGTGGCGGCGGTGCAGCGGGTGATGAGTGGCGCGGCGCAAAACGCCTTTGTCGCCGCGCGCCCGCCGGGGCACCATGCCGAGAGAAGCACCGCGATGGGCTTCTGCCTGTTCGGAAACGTCTCTATTGCTGCCAAACACGCGCTCGATGTGCTGGGGCTGCGCCGGGTGGCGGTGATGGACTTCGATGTGCATCACGGCAACGGCACGCAGGATCTGCTCTGGGACGAGACGCGCTGTCTCTTCATCTCCACCCATCAGTCACCGCTCTACCCCGGCACCGGGGCACAGCACGAAACCGGGGCCGACGCCAACGTGATCAACGTGCCGCTGCCGCCCGAGACCGGGTCTGCCGGGTTTCGGCGGGTGATGGAGGCCGAGGTGTTGCCCGCGCTCGACGATTTTGCGCCCGAGCTTCTGCTGATTTCCGCCGGGTTCGATGCCCACCGGGCGGATCCGCTGGCGCAGATGAACCTTGTGGAAGCGGATTTTGCATGGGCGACCGAGCGGCTCTGCGATATTGCCGAGGCCCATGCCGGGGGCCGGGTGGTCTCGACCCTCGAGGGCGGATATGATCTGGAGGCGCTGGCCGCGAGCACGGCGGCGCATGTGAAGGTGCTGATGAAGCGGGGCGAAGGATGAGCGACAAGCCGGTGGCGGAGATGAGCTTCGAAGAGGCGATCCGGGAGCTGGAGGCGGTGGTGAGCCGTCTGGAAGGCGGCGAGGTGCCGCTGGAGGATTCGATTGCCCTCTACCAGCGCGGCTCGGAGCTTCGGGCCAGGTGCGACGCGCTGCTGAAGGCCGCCGAGGAGAAGGTGGCCAAGATCACCACCGACGCCGAGGGCAATGCCGTTGGCACCCAGCCGATGGACGCGGACTGAGGGCACCTCGACGTGACGCAAGGACTGCCCCTGGCTTTGGCCGAGGCGCGCAATCTGGCCGGCGCGGCGATTGCCGGCGCCTTGCCCGAGGGCGGCACCGTGGCCGAGGCGATGCGCTATGCCTGCGCGGGCGGAAAAGGGCTGCGGGCGCTGCTGGTGGTCGAGTCGGCGCGGCTGCACGGGGTGGCGGCCAAGGCCGGGCCGGTGGCGGGCGCGATCGAGGCGCTGCATGCCTACTCGCTGATCCACGACGACCTGCCCTGCATGGATGACGACGACCTGCGGCGAGGCCAGCCCACGGTGCACCGCAAGTGGGACGAGGCGACGGCGGTGCTGGCGGGCGATGCGCTCCAGTCTCTCGCGTTTCAGCTCATCGCCGAGGCCGACCTGCCGGCCGAGGCCCGGGTTGCGCTGGTGCAGAGCCTGTCGGAGGCTGCGGGTGTGAGTGGCATGGTCGGCGGGCAGGCCGCCGACATTGCCGCCGAAACCGCCGAGGCCCCGCTGACCCTGCCCCAGATCGAGGCGCTTCAGGCCGGAAAGACCGGGGCGCTCATCACCTGGTCGGCGCTCGCGGGGCCGCGCATGGCCGGGCAGGACACCGCAGGGCTGCGACATTATGGCGATGCTGTTGGACGGGCATTTCAAATCTTTGATGACATATTGGATGTAGAAGGCAGTGCCGAAGCCGTTGGCAAGGCCGTCGGCAAGGATGCCGCACGAGGCAAGGCGACCTTCGTGTCGCTCCTCGGGCTGGAGCCCGCGCGGAAACGTGCCGCCGATCTCGTCGAGGAGGCCATCGCGGCGCTGGAGCCCTACGGGCAGGAGGCCGAAACGTTGCGGGAGCTCGCGCGTTTCGTTATTGCCCGCCGGAGTTAGGAGGCCAGAATGAGCCAGAGCCCTGCCACGCCCCTCTTGGACCGGGTGAGTGACCCGTCCGCCCTGCGCCGGATGAGCGATGCCGAGCTGCGGCAGGTGGCGGGCGAACTCAGGGCCGAGACCATCGACGCGGTGAGCCAGACTGGCGGCCACCTGGGCGCGGGCCTGGGCGTGGTGGAGCTGACGGTGGCGCTGCACGCGGTGTTCGACACGCCGCGCGACCGGCTGATCTGGGATGTCAGCCACCAGTGCTACCCCCACAAGATCGTCACCGGGCGGCGCGACCGTATGCGCACCCTGCGGCAGAAGGACGGGCTGAGCGGCTTTACCAAGCGGTCGGAGAGCCCCTTCGACCCCTTCGGGGCCGCGCATTCCTCCACCTCGATCAGCGCCGCGCTGGGCTTTGCCGTGGCGCGCGACCTCGGCGCGCCCGCCGACCCGCCGCTGGGCGATGCGATTGCCGTGATCGGCGATGGCGCGATGAGCGCGGGCATGGCCTATGAGGCGATGAACAACGCGGGCCACCTGAAGAAACGGCTCTTCGTGGTGCTGAACGACAACGAGATGAGCATCGCCCCGCCGACCGGCGCGATGAGTGCCTATCTCAGCCGGCTCTATGCCGGTGCGCCGTTTCAGGAGTTCAAGGCGGCGGCCAAGGGGGCGGTCAGCCTGCTGCCCGAGCCGTTCCAGGAGGGCGCCCGGCGGGCGAAGGAGCTCTTCAAGAGCGTCACCGTGGGCGGAACGATGTTCGAGGAGCTCGGCTTTTCCTACGTCGGCCCGATCGACGGCCACGACCTCGACCAGCTTCTGCCAGTGCTGCGCACGGTCAAGGCGCGGGCCGACGGGCCGGTGCTGATTCATGTGATCACAAAAAAGGGCAAGGGCTATGCGCCCGCCGAGACAGCCGCCGACAAGGGGCATGGCGTGGCCAGGTTCGACGTAGTGACCGGGGTGCAGAAGAAGGCCCCGAGCAATGCGCCGAGCTACACGAAGGTCTTTGCCGAGAGCCTGATCCAGGAAGCCGAGCGCGACCCGCTCATCACCGCCGTCACTGCCGCGATGCCCGATGGCACCGGGCTGGACCTGGTGGGCAAGCGTTTTCCGGGCCGGGTGTTCGATGTGGGCATTGCCGAGCAGCACGCGGTGACCTTTGCGGCGGGCCAGGCGGCGGGCGGGCTGAAACCGTTTTGCGCGATCTACTCCACCTTCCTGCAACGTGGCTACGACCAGGTGGTGCATGACGTGGCGATCCAGCGCCTGCCGGTGCGCTTTGCCATCGACCGGGCCGGGCTGGTGGGGGCCGACGGGGCGACCCACGCGGGCGCCTTCGACGTGGCCTTCATGGCCAATCTGCCCGGCATGGTGGTGATGGCCGCCGCCGACGAGGCCGAGTTGCGGCACATGGTGGCCACCGCCGCCGCGCATGACGACGGGCCCATCGCCTTCCGCTATCCGCGCGGCGAGGGGACGGGCGTGGACATGCCGGAACGCGGCATTCCGCTCGAGATCGGCAAGGGCCGGATCATTCAGGAGGGCAAGCGCGTGGCGCTGCTGTCGTTCGGGGCGCGGCTCTCGGAGGTGGTGGCGGCGAGCGAGGCGCTGTCGGCCAAGGGCATCACCCCGACGATTGCCGATGCCCGATTTGCCAAGCCGCTGGACCGTGACCTCTGCCTGCGGCTGGCGGCGGAGCATGAGGCCGTGATCACCATCGAAGAGGGCGCCGTGGGCGGCTTCGGCAGCCATGTCGCGCAGCTTTATGCCGAGGAAGGCGTCTTCGACCACGGGCTGAAGTTTCGCTCCATGGTGCTGCCCGACATCTTCATCGACCAGGCCAGCCCGCGGGACATGTGGTCGGTCGCGGCGCTGAATGCCGAGGATATCGAGGCCAAGGTGCTGAGCGTGCTCGACGTGGCGCAGATCGGCAAACGGGCCTGAACAGAGCCTGTTTCAGAGCGTGAGCCAGGCGACCATCCCGCCGGTGAGGGCGAGCCAGAGGTAGCCCAGCAGGGTGAAGAGCCCGTCGCGTGCCAGCAGTCCGATGGCGAAGAGGCTGATGGCCACGGCGAAGAGCGAGGTGACCATCGGCAAGAGCTCGAGCGGCGGCAGCATCAGGCAGATCAGCGAGATCACGAGCGCGGTGACCAGATTGGCCGGGCGAGAGACCAGCGGGTGCAGGCGCTTGCGCGAGTGACGGTCGAACCAGCGGCAGGGCTTGCGGAGCCAGTCCACGGCATTTGCCAGCTTGCCGGCCTCCACGCTGCGGCGGGTGATCCATCCGGGCAGCCAGAGCTGCTTGCGGCCGAAGAGCTTTTGCACCGTCACCAGCAGCATCAGCGCGGCGCCGATGGTCGGCAGACCGGGGATGCCGGAGAGCGGGGTGACGAGGATCAGGGCAGGGACGAGGATGAGCGGGGCGAAGGCGCGGATGCCGATCTCGTCCAGCACGTCGGACACTGAGACTGTTTCGGCCTCGGTGAGGGTGTCGAGCGCATCCAGCATGTCGCCGAGGCTGCGGATGGATGCGTCGGCGCTACTCGGCGCGGAGGAGTGCGGCGAGCCCTTCCCGGTAGGTCGGGTAGAGGAGGCGTACTCCAAGGTCTCGCTTGATCCGCTCATTACTCACCCGCTTGCTCTCAGCATAGAAACTGCGGGCCATGGGGCTGAGTTCCGCTTCGTCGAAGGGAATCGCAGGCGGCACGGGAAGTCCGAGCAGTTCGGCGGCGTGGGCGATCACATCCTGCGGCGGCGCCGGGTCGTCGTCGCAGAGGTTGTAGATGGTGCCGGGCGAGGGCCGGGCCATGGAGGCGGCGAGGCCCTGGGCGATGTCATCGACATGGATGCGCGAGAACACCTGGCCGGGCTTGATGATCCGCCGCGCGGTACCAGACCGGACCTTGGCAAAGGGGCCGCGCCCGGGGCCATAGATGCCGGCGAGGCGGAAGATGTGCAGCGGCAGGCCGTGGGTGACGGCGAGGCCCTGCCAGGCGGCTTCGGCCTGCACACGCATCTCGCCCCGGCGGGTGGAAGGGGCAAGCGCGGTGTCTTCATCGACCCAGGCGCCGGAATGGTCGCCATAAACGCCGGTGGTGGAGAGATAGCCGATCCATTCTGGGCGTGTTTGGGCAAGAATGGAGCCGATTTCGGGGAGAAACGGGTCGCCCTCCTCTCCGGGGCCGGCGTTGAGCAGCACGTGGGAGGCGCGGGCGGCGAGGGGGGCAAGGTCGGTGCCGGGCCAGAGGTGCATCTCGGCATGTTCCGCCTGGAGCTTGTCGGCGCTGCGGGTGGTGCCGATGATGTGCCAGCCCTGCGGGGCGATATGCGCGGCGAGCGCCCGGGCCGAGTAGCCGTGACCGAGGGAGAGCAGGGTCCTGCCGGGGGCGTCAGTCACCGGTCACCGCCTTGACGGCCGCGAAGAAGGCCTCCGGGTCCGGCGCGGGCTGGCTGGTGGCGAGTTCGTCGGGCAGGATCCGCAGGGCATGGCCGGTGGCCAGGGCGCGCAGGTAGGTGCCGGCGGCCCGCTCGAAGCGATGCAGATGCAATAGCGCGTGGGAGACGCGCGGGCCGAGGGTCAGCACGCCATGATTGCCGATCACGGCGGCGCGGGTGCCGGGTGCGACCAGCAGGGCGGAGAGACGCGGGCCTTCCTCCTCCGGAGGGCGGCCGCCAAAGTCGGGGTCCACCACATGGTGGTGGTGAAAGAGCGCGGAGTCGGTGCAGATCGGCGGAAGCAGGCTCTCGGCGAGCGCGGCCAGGGCCACCGACTGCGGCGGACGGGCAAAGATGAGGCAGCGGGCGTCGGTCTGGCCCAGCGCGGCGGCAAGCGCGGTGCCCATGCCATAGGGCGGCTCGGTGCCGATGGCATCGGGGCCCGCGCCGGAGCCGTCTGCCACCAGAATCGTGTCTCCATCGGCCTTGAGCAACGCCAGAAAATCTCCTGGTTCGCCCAGCCCGTTGCGCGCGGCCCAGCCGCTCGCCGCCGAGAGATCGGTGCGATCAGGCCAGTTGCTGATGCTTGGCAGGCTGGAAAAGAGACCCTTCTGCATGGAGTCCTGCATAGACCGGTGGGCGGGCGGGTCAAGTGCCTGCCGCGGCGCAGAGCGGGTGTTGGCCTAGGGCTTCCAGCGGGCAATGAGCCGGAGCAGGCGGCGCTCGGGGAGGCGCAGGCCGGGGCGGTCGGGCGCTTTTTCGGGCAGCGCGGAGGGGTCCTCGGCGAGGGCCAGGACGGCGGGGTGGATATAGCTCGTGCGGGCGATGGTGGGCGTGTTGCCAAGGCGCTCGGCGGCGGCCTCGGACATGGCCTTGATCGTCACTCTTTCGGCCGAACTCGCGGCAGCGAGGGCTGCGACCGAGCCGGACCAGGTGCGAAAGGTCTTGGCGGTGATGCCCGGCGTGCCGGTGATCTCGGCGAGCCAGGCATTGACCCGCGACGAACTGACGGTGCGGGCCTCGCCCTCCTCGTCCACCCAGGTCACCAGTTCGGCGCCCGGGAGGTCATCGAGTGCTTGCAAGGTCTGCTGAAGGCGCTTGTTGCCGATCTTGCGGCGCACCTTCTTGCCGCCCTTCGAGGTATAGCCCAAGTGCAGGTCGCCGTCCTTCAGCCGCAGGTGACGCGAGCGGAGGGTGGTGGCGCCGTAGGTGCCGTTTTCGGTGGCATAGTCACTGTTTCCGACCCGGAGTGACAGCCTGTCGATCATGGCAATGACCGCTGCGAGGGCAAAGGGCTCCTCGCCTGCGTCGAGGGTGAGGTCGCGCGCCACGCGGCGGCGGATGGCAGGCAAGGCTTCTCCGAAGGCGGGCAGTTCGGCGTATTTGGTGGCGGCGCGGTAGGCTGTCCAATCCGGGTGGTAGCGGTATTGCTTGCGCGCCCGGGCATCGAGCCCGGTGGCCTGCAGATGGCCGTTCGCGCGGGGGCTGATCCAGACCTGCTCGTAGGCGGGCGGCACGGCCAGGGCCTTCAGCCGGGCGCGCTCGCGCTTGCAGTCGATCGTTGTGCCATCTGGCGCGGTGTAGGTGAAGCCGCGGCCGCAGCGGCGCCGGGCGATGCCGGGGCGGCTGTCTGGGTAGTAGACGAGGGAGGCGGGCGCGGCGTTCATGGGCGGAAAACGCGGCTGCCGCCACGGCGGTTCCGGCGGGGGTTGCGCAGGCGCGCGGGCCATGGACAATTGCGCCATGACGGCTGATTTCAAAACATGGGCGGAGGCGGCACCGGAGCTGGTGGCCGTGGCCGCAGGGCGCCAACCGGCGGATTTGGTGATCCGCGGCGGCAAGCTGGTGAACGTGCAGAGCCGCGAGGTGCTGGACGGCTGGCAGGTGGCGGTGAAGGGCGGGCGGTTTGCCTATGTGGGCCCGGATGCCTCGCATTGCATCGGCGCGGACACAGAGGTGGTGGAGGCCGAGGGGCGCTATCTGGTGCCGGGCCTCTGCGACGGGCACATGCACATCGAGAGCGGGATGCTGACCCCGGCGGAGTTTGCCCGTGCGGTCACGCCCCATGGCACCACGGTGATGTTCACCGATCCGCACGAGATCGCCAATGTGTTGGGGCTCGAGGGCGTGCGGCTGATGCACGACGAGGCCCTGTTGCAACCTGTTTCGATCTTTACCCAGATGCCGAGCTGCGCGCCGTCCGCGCCCGGACTGGAGACCACGGGCTTCGAGATCAGCCCCGAGGACGTGGCCGAGGCGATGGCCTGGCCGGGGATCATCGGGCTGGGCGAGATGATGAACTTTCCCGGCGTGTCGGCGGGCGATCCGAAGATGCTGGCCGAGATCGCCGCGACCCAGCGGGCGGGCAAGACGGTGGGCGGGCACTATGCCTCGCCCGATCTTGGCCCTGCGTTCCATGCCTATGTCGCCGGCGGGCCGGCGGATGACCACGAGGGCACAGGCGAGGCCGATGCGATCATGCGGGTGCGCCAGGGGATGCGCTCGATGATGCGGCTTGGGAGCGCCTGGTATGACGTGGAGAGCCAGATCACGGCGGTGACCGAAAAGGGGCTGGACCCGCGCAACTTCATTCTCTGCACGGATGATTGCCACTCGGGCACTCTGGTGCAGGACGGGCACATGAACCGGGTGGTGCGCCATGCAATCGCGTGCGGCTGCGAGCCGCTGATTGCCCTGCAGATGGCGACGGTGAACACGGCCACGCATTTCGGGCTGGAGCGGGAGCTGGGCTCCATCGCGCCGGGGCGGCGGGCGGATGTGATCCTGACCTCCGACCTGAAGGCCCTGCCGATCGAGAAGGTCTGGGCCAAGGGTGTGCTGGTAGCCGAAAATGGCAAGGTCAGTGTCGATTTTCCGCATCTCGACTGGCCGGAGCATGCGCGGAAGACGGTGAACCTGGGCAAGGAGCTGGCGGCGGCGGATTTTGTGATCACGGCTCCGGAGGGCAAGAACACCGTCCGCGCCCGCGTGATCGGTGTGGTCGAGAACCAGGCGCCGACCAAGGCGCTGGTGGAGGACCTGCCAGTGGTGGATGGCGTGGCCGAGGGCGCGGATGGCACCTGCCAGATCGCGCTGGTGGAGCGGCACCGGGGCACCGGCGGCGTGACCAATGGCTTCGTGAAAGGCTTTGGCTACGAGGGGCGCATGGCGATGGCCTCGACGGTCGCGCATGACAGTCACCACATGATCGTTGTCGGCACCGACCGGGAGATGATGGCGCGGGCCGCCAACCGGCTCGGCGAGGTGGGCGGCGGCGTGACCGTCTGGCGCGACGGCGAGGAGCTGGCTCTGGTGGAGTTGCCCATCGCGGGGCTGATGAGCGACAGCCCGGCGAGCGAGGTGGCGCAGAAGGCCGCTGCCATGGTGCAGGCGATGGAGGCCTGCGGCTGCACGCTGAACAATGCCTACATGCAGCATTCTCTCCTCGCGCTGGTCGTGATACCCGAACTCAGGATTTCGGACCTCGGGCTTGTCGACGTGACAAAGTTCGAGCTGACCGAGCTGTTCGAGGAGGGGACGACGTGAACGCGAACGGGCAGATCACGCCGGTTGTAACGCCGGAGGGGCAGCGGGCCGAGCTGTTTGACGATCCGGGCAAGGCGGTGGAGCGGCTCGAGGAGCTGTACCGGTCTTCGACCCGGTTTCTCTCGAAGCACTTCAGCGAGGCGGTGACAGGCGAGGCGCCGACGGTGCGGTACCGGGCCTTCTATCCCGAGATCCGGCTGACCACCACCAGCCACGCCAAGACCGACAGCCGGCTGAGCTTTGGCCATGTTGCCGGTCCGGGCACCTACAGCACCACCGTCACCCGGCCGGACCTGTTTCGGGCGTATCTCAAGCAGCAACTCGGGCTACTCATTCGCAACCACGGGCAGCCGGTGCTGATCGGGCCGTCGGCCACGCCGATCCCGGTGCATTTTGCGGTGGCCAACGATGCCCATGTGACGGTGCCGCAGGACGGGGCGCTGACCTATCCGCTGCGCGACGTGTTCGACGTGCCGGACCTCAGCACCACGAATGACGCCATCGTGGATGATTTCGGCTATGTCCACGAGGACGGCAGCCACGCGCTCGCCCCCTTCAGCGCCCAGCGGATCGACTATTCGCTGGCCCGGCTCAGCCACTACACCGCAACGGCGGCGGAGCATTTTCAGAACCACGTGCTCTTCACCAACTACCAGTTCTACGTCGAGGAGTTCGAGGCCTACGCGCGGCATGTGCTGGCCGATCCGAAGAGCGGCTACACCAGCTTTGTCAGCACCGGGAACGTGGAGATCACCGACCCGGAGGCGCCGCTGCCGCAGCCCTCGAAGATGCCGCAGATGCCGACCTACCACCTGAAGGCCGAGAACGGTGCGGGGATCACCCTGGTCAACATCGGGGTGGGGCCCTCGAACGCCAAGACGGCGACCGACCACATCGCCGTGCTCCGGCCGCATGCCTGGCTGATGGTGGGGCATTGCGCGGGGCTCAGGAACAGCCAGAGCCTCGGAGATTTCGTGCTGGCCCATGCCTACCTGCGCGAGGACCACGTGCTGGATGACGATCTGCCCGTCTGGGTGCCGATCCCGCCGCTGGCAGAGATCCAGATCGCGCTCGAGAAGGCGGTGGCCGATGTGACCATGCTCGAGGGTTTCGAGTTGAAGCGGATCATGCGGACCGGCACGGTGGCGACCATCGACAACCGCAACTGGGAGCTGCGCGACCAGTCCGGCCCGGTGCAGCGCCTGAGCCAGAGCCGCGCCATCGCGCT
Source organism: Vannielia litorea (assembly GCF_900142295.1). Lineage (NCBI taxonomy): Bacteria > Pseudomonadati > Pseudomonadota > Alphaproteobacteria > Rhodobacterales > Paracoccaceae > Vannielia > Vannielia litorea. The sequence goes on along the minus strand of NZ_FSRL01000001.1, from coordinate 3,364,769 downwards.
CGACATGGAGAGCGCGACCATCGCCGCCAACGGCTTTCGCTTCCGGGTGCCCTACGGCACGCTGCTCTGCGTCAGCGACAAGCCGCTGCACGGCGAGCTGAAACTGCCCGGCATGGCCTCGGAGTTCTATAAATCTCAGGTTGCGAACCACCTGCTGATCGGGATACGGGCCATGGAACACCTGCGCACCATGCCTCTGGAACGCCTCCACAGCCGGAAATTGCGCAGTTTTGACGAAACGGCCTTCCTGTAGGGCTGAAAAACGCAGAAAACGCCTTGATTTATTGGCTCGAAGCCCACTAAACGTTGTGGGACGCCGCAAGATGGCGTAGATTTGCCTAACATAAGACCCAGACTTGGGTCACTCACGAGGAGACAGATACATGGCAAGCAAACCGATGACCAAGACCGCCCTGGTTGCCGCGATCGCCGACGAACTCGGCAGCGACAAGAAGTCGGCCGGCGCGGCTCTGGATGCGATCACCGCGATCATCACCAAGGAAGTTTCGGCCGGCGGCGCCGTGACCCTGCCCGGCGTTGGCAAGATCTACTGCCGTGAGCGCCCCGAGCGCATGGTGCGCAACCCCGCCACCGGCGACCAGATCAAGAAAGAGGCCGACAAGGTGGTGAAGATGACCATCGCCAAGGCCCTGAAAGACAGCGTGAACGGCTGAGCCCTTCCGCAAGAGCTGCCAAGGCTTTCAAGGCCGCCCCATCCGGGCGGCCTTTTCATTTGCCTGGCTGCTTGGTAGCCGGTGCGGGAAAGGCAGGGAGCAGGCATGGACATTCGCGCAATCTTCATGGGGCTGACCTTTGCCTTCATCTGGTCGTCGGCCTTTACTTCGGCGCGGATCATCGTGACGGCGGCGCCACCGCTGGCGGTGTCTTCCATCCGGTTCTTCCTGGCGGGCTGCATCGCGCTGCTGATCGCGCGCGCGCTGGGCCAGAGCTTCAACCTCACCCGCAACCAGTGGCGCGCGACGGTGATCTTCGGGATCTGCCAGAATGCGCTCTATCTCGGCCTGAACTTCATTGCGATGCAATGGGTGGAGGCCGGGCTGGCGGCGATCATCGCCTCCTCGATGCCGCTGCTGGTGGGGCTGATCGGCTGGGTGGCGCTGGGCGACCGGTTGCCGCGCATCGGCGTGCTGGGGCTGGTGATGGGGTTCGGCGGCGTATTGCTCATCATGGGCGCGCGGCTGGAGGCGGGCGTGAGCCTGCCCGGCGTGGCGCTCTGCACCGTGGCGGCCCTGGCGTTGGCGGTGGCCACCCTGGCGCTGCGGGGCGCGAGCGGAGACGGCGGCAACCTGATGGTGGTGGTGGGCTACCAGATGCTCATCGGCGCGGCCTGCCTCGTGATCCCTGCGGCATTGTTCGAGACGTGGGAATACACGCCCGGTACCGCGCTGACGCTGGCCTTTCTCTACACCGTCTTCGTGCCGGGCCTGCTGGCAACCTGGATCTGGTTCAAGCTGGTGGGGCGGATCGGGGCGGTGAAGGCCGCCACCTTCCACTTTCTCAACCCGTTCTTCGGGGTGCTGGTGGCCTGGATCTTCCTCGACGAGCACATCGGCCCGCTCGACATCGTCGGCGTGGCGGTGATTGCCGTGGGCATCCTGCTGGTGCAATTGGCCAAGCAGAAGAAGGCAGCGGCCTGAGCCCCTACGGGTTGTCGCGCATGGCCACGGCCTGCACCGCGGGGCGGCCCTTGACGCGCTCGAACCAGGCCTCGATCACCGGCACCTTGGGCAGCCAGTCGCGCTTCCACATGTAGGGCGAGGCCATGATGAGATCGGCGGCAGAAAAGCCGCTTTCGAGCAGATAGTCCCGGTCCGCCAGCGCCGATTCCATCCGCTCGGCCATGGCCGCCATGTCGCGGTAGGTGGTGATCCAGATCGGCGAGTCGCTCACCTCGCAGACCATGCCCATGATCAGCGGCTCCACGACGCCGGCATAATAGGCCAGCCACATCAGAAAGGGCCCCCGGTCGGGGTGTCCCGGCGGGATGGCGGTGGGCGCCTCGGGAAAGAGCTCGGAGAGCAGCGCCAGGATGGCGGCGCGTTCGGTGACGAGCGTTCCGTCCACCTCCAGCGCCGGCACCTTCTTTTCGGGGTGCGGGTTGGCGGCGTCGGGGCCGCCGGAGCCGTCTTGCCGTGGAACAGAGACGATCTTCGTCTCTATTTCACCTGAAAGCCCCATTTCTTCGATGGCGATGGCCACTGTGCCGCTGCGGGAGTTGGGGGCGTGGTAGAAGGTGATCATGGGTGTCTCCTCGTGTTTCTGGAGGCACCATAGCAAACGGCCCCTGACAGGGTTGTGTCAGGAGCCGTGGCAGGGGCGGTGTCAGGGAGCGGGCGCCTCCGGGCGCGCGCCGCCGACACGGCCGCCGGTCGCCCAACTGGCGGCCTTCTGGCCCATCTCCTTGAACTTCTTCGAGGCCCCGTCGAGCTTGGCCGTCCACTCGGGGTTTGGTGTTTGCCCGTCGGTGACCTTGAAGTAGGCCTGGAGCAGGCAGGCGATGGCGAAGGGCTCGATCAGCGCCGCCTTCACCGCCCAGGCGAAGATGATGGCAAAGATGAAGCCGCCCGCCGACCAGCTGCCGGGGATGAGCCAGACCACCAGCGCCGCCGGGGCGAGCATGAGGAGGAAGACCACGAAGGAGAGGATCCAGGAGGCCAGCGCGATCCAGGCAGCGTTCATCAGCATCGGCTTGGCGTTCTGGGCGTAGAGCACCAGCGCATCGCGGCCACCGGACCAGGGATTCTCGGCGCGGGTGCGGATGAGATGGCCGAGGATCACCTCGTCGAGCAGGCCGACGGCGGTTTTGAGGAAGGCGCGGATGAGCTTTACCGCGCCGTCGAGGCCGGGGATGGGCAGAAAGTTGGCGATGCCCTGGATGATGCCCACCACCACCTTGAGCACGCCCTTGACGATCTGATCCAGCGCGAAGAGCGTGTTGGCGGCTCCAAAGCGCTCCTTCACGACGGCCTGCGCATGGGCGATCTGGCTGCGCCCCTCGGGCAGGTCCTTGCCCTCGAGATACTCCACCATCACGGCGATGTGCCCGGCCTTCACCATGTAGAGGATGTATTCGCGCAGAAAGTAGAGCACGGCGGCGGTGGCGCCGAGGCCGATTGCGCCGCCCCAGACGGTACTGGAGGCCTGGAAGTCATCGGTGCCGGCAAGCCCCACCGTCCAGCCGATGCCCGCGCCGGTGCCGGTGACCACCACATAGGCCACGGCGATCCCGAAGTAGACGACCATGCGGAAGAGGATGAAGGGGGCGGTGCGGCGCATCACGGTCATGGATGTGCCAAAGGAAAAGTCGGTCATTCTCAAAGTCCCGGTTGGTTAATGCCGGACAGATTGCATGCTTTGACACAGCCTGTGAAGCCGTCAGCCGATCTTTCCGGGCAGCCCTTCACCCACCTGCCCGCGATGCAGCAGGATGTGATCGAGCAGCACGCAGGCCATCATCGCCTCGCCCACCGGCACCGCGCGGATGCCGACGCAGGGATCGTGGCGGCCCTTGGTGATGATCTCGGTCTCTTCGCCCGACTTGGTGATGGTCTTGCGGGGTTTCAGGATCGAGCTGGTCGGCTTGACGGCAAAGCGCACGACAATGTCCTGCCCGGTGGAAATGCCGCCGAGGATGCCGCCCGCGTGGTTGGAAGAGTAGACCGGCCCGCCCTGGCTCATGGCGATCTCGTCGGCGTTCTGCTCGCCGGTGAGGCGGGCGGCGGCAAAGCCGTCTCCGATCTCCACGCCCTTGACCGCGTTGATGCTCATCATCGCGGCGGCCAGGTCGGTGTCGAGCTTGCCGTAGACCGGGGCACCGAGGCCGGCAGGCGCGCCCGTGGCCACCACCTCGATCACCGCGCCCACGGAGTTGCCGCTCTTGCGCAGGTCGTCGAGATAGCCGGCCCAGTCCGCGGCGGCGCGGGCATCGGGTGTCCAGAAGGGGTTGCGGTCGATCTCGGCCATGTCGTAGCGCGCGGGGTCGGCGGCGCGCTCGCCCATGCTCACCATGAAGCCCTTGATCGAGAGGCCGGGCACCAGCCGGGCCAGCGCGTTGCGCGCCAGCCCGCCGGCGGCCACGCGGGCCGCGGTTTCGCGCGCCGAGGAGCGCCCGCCGCCGCGATAGTCCCTGATGCCGTATTTCTGCCAGTAGGTGATATCGGCGTGGCCGGGGCGGAACTTTTCGGCGATGTCGCCATAATCCTTGGAGCGCTGGTCGGTGTTGCGGATCATCAGCTGCACCGGCGTGCCGGTGGTGACGCCCTCGAAGACGCCCGAGAGGATCTCGACCTCGTCGGCCTCGCGGCGCTGGGTGGTGTACTTGTTCTGCCCCGGCTTGCGCTTGTCGAGCCAGTGCTGGAGCTCCTCGGCCGTGACCGGCACGCCGGGCGGGCAGCCATCGACCGTACAGCCGAGCGCCGGGCCGTGGCTCTCGCCCCAGGTGGTGACGCGGAAGAGGTGGCCGAAGGTGTTGAGGCTCATGGACGGGGCTCCTTTGCGGGCAAGGAGTTACCCAAGCAGGGGCGCGGTGCCAAGGAGAAACGGAACGGCGGGGCCCAGGGAAACCCCGTGGTTACCGCCTCAGGGCATTGGCAAATAATGGGTCACGCCCCGGCGCGAGGAAAAGTCGGGCTTGCGGGGGCCGGCCGGCGCCAGCGGGATGCTGATCCCGACCGAAACCCAGTTCTCGCGCTCGTCCAGAAGGTCGAAGTGGTGCTGGCCGGTGGCGAGGGAGACCGTCATCTCGCGGTCCCCGATCACGGTGACGGGAGCCTCGACGCCGAAGGCGAGGCGGTAGTAGTCCTCGTCCCCGGCACTCAGGTTCACCGTGTCCTTCATCAGCTCGGCATAGCCGGAGAGGGCGCCCGCGCCGTCGTAGCTGACGCGCAGGCCCTTGTTGGTGGCATAGCCCTCCTCGCCCAGGACGCCGCCCCAGGTTTCACCGAACCACAGTTCGCCGCCCCAGCCCGAGGGAGAGCGGACGGCGGCCTCGACGCCGAGGGCGGTGGCCATTCTGCCCTCGCTCTGGCTGCCCAGCCAGACATAGGGGCCCACGGCCACCCAGCCGGCGGGGCGGGCGGTGAGGTGGAGCAGCGCGCCTGCGGTCCTAAGGTCCCTCGAGTCGGCCTCGGCGGATGACAGGGTCAGGTCCACCCCGAGTTCGGCCCAGCCGAGGGGATAGACCGCCCGGGTTTCGGCCAGGATGCCGAAATAGTCGCCCGCCGGGTGCCCGCCGCCGTCCAGCGTCAGACCGACCGAGCGAAAGCCGCCTGCCTCCTGAGCGAGGGCGGGAAGGGGGAGCAGCAGGGCTAGAGCGATGGCGCGAAGCATGGGGCCTCCTTTGGATTGCCGAATATCCTAGGAGCGGCCGGCTGAAAGGAAAGGCCCGCGATGCTGCGGCGCGGCATGTGTGACCTGCTTGCCAAGGCCGCGCGCCGCTCTATGCTGCGCCTCACCTCGGGGTGCCCCTGAATTGGGGGCTGAGATGCGGCTTGATGCGCCGCGAACCCGTTGAACCTGAACCGGCTAGAACCGGCGGAGGGAAGGTTTCGAGTCTCCTCGATTGCCCGCTCCGCCCGCATGCAATGGAGGATACCCATGAAGACCCCCCTCATCGCCGCGGGACTTGCCCTTGTCGCGCAGGTGGCAACGGCAGAAACCCTGACGGTCTATGCGCCCGACTACTTTGCCAGCGAGTGGGGCCCCGGCCCCGCGATCAAGACGGCCTGGGAGGCCGAATGTGGCTGCGCGCTGGAGTTCGTCACCGGCGACGTGCTGCCGCGCATCCTGCTGGAGGGCGAGCGCACCGAGGCAGACGTGGCCATCGGCCTGAGCCAGGACGAGATCGCGCGGGCCGCCGAGAGTGGCCTCTTTGCGCCGCACGGGCAGGATGTTTCGTCTCTGACCATGCCCGTTTCGTGGACGGACGACACCTTTCTGCCCTTCGACTGGAGCCACCTCGCCTTCATCTACGACGCGCGCACCGCGACCCCGCCCGAGAGCTTCGAGGCGCTGCTGGCGCTGCCCGACGACACCCGCATCGTGATCCAGGACCCGCGCGCCTCGGCGGCGGGGCTGGCGCTGGTGATGTGGGTCGAGGCACTCTACGGCGACAAGGCCGGCGAGGCCTGGGCCCGGCTCGCTCCGAAGATCCTGACGGTGACAAAGGGCTGGAGCGAGGCCTACGGGCTCTTCACCGAGGGCGAGGCCGACATGGTGCTGAGTTTCACCACCTCGCCCGCCTATCACATCATGGCCGAGAGCGACGAGAGCAAGAAGGCGGCAATCTTCGAGGAGGGAAACTACCTTTACGTCGAGCTGGCCGCGCGGCTTGCCGGGACCGATCAGCCGGAACTGGCGCAAGGGTTCATGGATTTCATCCTGAGCGAAGGCTTCCAGCAGGCGATCCCGGAGGGCAACTGGAGCTTTCCGGCCAGGCTGGCCGAGGAGAAGCTGCCGCAGGTGTTTCGTGATCTGCCGGTGCCGGACAAGGTCATCTACGTCGAGGCCGGAAAGGCCGAGGCCCTGAAGGCCGATGCGATCGAGACGTGGCGACAGGGCCTGAGCCAGTAACCCGCGCCCTCGCGGGCCTGGCGGCGGCGCTCATCGTGGCGCTGACGCTGGGCACGCTTGCGGCGGTGGCCTGGCGGGCCGAAGGCCTTGCGGGCGTCGGCCCGGCGGCGCGGGATGCGCTGTGGTTCACGGTCTGGCAGGCGGTGGTTTCGGCCACGGTGAGCGTGGTCCTGGCAATCCCGGTGGCCCGCGCGCTGGCGCGGCGGCGGTTTGCCGGGCGCGGCCTTGTCATCACCCTCATGGGTGCGCCCTTCATCCTGCCGACCATCGTGGCGGTGCTGGGGCTGGTCGCCGTGTTCGGGCGCTCGGGCGTGGTGAACGGCACGCTGGGCGCCCTCGGACTGCCCGAGGTGAGCCTCTTCGGCGCCCATGGCGTGATCCTTGCGCATGTGTTCTTCAACCTGCCCCTGGCGGTGCGCCTGATCCTTCAGGGCTGGCTCTCGATCCCGGCAGAGCGGTTTCGGCTGGCGGCCTCGCTCGGCATGGGATCGGGCGCGATCCAGCGCAGCCTCGAATGGCCGATGCTGCGCGGCGTGGTGCCGGGCGCGTGGCTGCTGATCTTCGCGCTCTGCCTGACCAGCTTCGCGGTGGCACTGGCGCTGGGCGGAGGCCCCGGTGCGACAACGGTCGAGCTGGCGATCTACCAGGCCTTCCGGTTCGACTTCGATCTCGGCGCGGCCTCGGTGCTGGGGCTGGTCCAGTTTGCGCTCGCGGGCGTGGCGGCGGCGCTGGCCTGGGGGCTGGCGCGGCCTGCGGTGTTTGCGGGCGGCCTCGGCGGCGTGGTGCGCCGCTGGGACGGCGGCTGCTGGCTCAGGGTGCAGGACGGGCTGTGCGTGTCGCTGGCCGGGCTGTTCCTGCTCGCGCCGCTCTCTGCGGTGGCGCTGCGGGGCATGGGCGGGCTCGTGGAGATGCCCGGTGCGGTCTGGGCGGCTGCGGCGCGGTCGGTGGCGGTGGCGCTGGCCTCGGCGGCGCTTTGCCTCGCTCTGGCGCTGCCGATGGCCCTGGCGGCGCGGCGCGGGCTCTGGGTGCAGCTCCTGGGCGTGCTGCCCATCGCGGCCTCGCCACTGGTGATCGGCACGGGGCTCTTCATCCTCAGCTACCGCTGGGTGCGGCCCGACGAGATTGCCCTGGTGGTGACGGCACTGGTGAACGCGGTGCTGGCGCTGCCCTTCGCGCTGGCGGCCCTCGTGCCCGCCGCGCGCGAGATGCGGGCGGGCAAGGGGCGGCTGGCGGAGAGCCTGGGGATGCGCGGCTGGGCGCGGTTCCGGCTGGTGACGCTGCCCACGCTGCGGCGGCCCATCGGCTTTGCGCTCGGGCTGGCGGCGGCGCTCTCGATGGGAGACCTCGGGGTGATCACGCTCTTCGCCGATGGCGACACGGCCACGCTGCCCTTGCAGCTCTACCGCCTGATGGCCTCCTACCGGCTCGATCAGGCGGCAGGCGCGGCCCTCCTTCTGCTCGCGCTCTCGCTGGCACTGTTCTGGATCTTCGACCGGGGAGGGCGGGCCGATGCTGGCGCTTGATGGCGTTCGCCTGACGCAGGGCACGTTCGCGCTGGCGGCGGACTGGGCGGTGGAGCCGGGTGCACGGCTGGCGGTGATCGGGCCCTCGGGCGCGGGCAAGTCGACCCTGTTGATGGGGATTGCCGGGTTCATCGACCCGGCGGAGGGACGGATCACCTGGGAGGGGCGCGACATCACCGGACTGGCGCCGGGAGCACGGCCGGTGAGCGTGCTGTTTCAGGAAGAAAACCTCTTCGGGCACCTCAGCGTGGCGCGCAACGTGGGGCTCGGGCTGCGGCCCGACCTGCGGCTCGACGCGGGAGACAAGGCGCGCGTGGAGGCGGCGCTGGCGCGCGTGGGGCTGCCCGGCATGGGCATGCGGCTGCCGGGCGAGCTGAGCGGCGGGCAGCGGAGCCGCGTGGCGCTGGCGCGGGTGCTCCTGCGGCAGCGGCCGGTGCTGCTGCTGGATGAGCCCTTCGCGGCGCTCGGACCGGCGCTGAAACGCGAGATGCTGGCGCTGGTGGGCGAGATCGCCGATGAATCGGGCGCGACGGTGCTGATGGTCACCCATGACCCGCAGGATGCGCGAGCCTTCGCGGGGCAGACCGTGGTGGTGGCGGAGGGTCGCGCAGCGGCGCCGGTGGCCACCGGACCGCTGCTTGACGATCCGCCTGACGGGCTGCGGGACTATCTCGGGTAGCTCTTCGCGGCCCCCGGCCTCTCACCGCAGCTGCGAAGACGCCTCAACGGGCGGATGAGCCATCCCTGGAAACGAAAAAGGCGCGAACCGTGGTCCGCGCCTTTCGTCACTTTGGTTCGCCGAGACTCAGGCCTTGGCGTTGAGCTTCTTGGCCTTCGCCTTGTGCGGGGCCCAGAGGCGCTTGTTGGTCAGGTAGAGCAGCACCGAGAGGAACACGAGGAAGCCGACGATCAGGAAGCCGGTCTCCTTGCGCTGCATCATCTTGGGCTCGGCGGTCCACATCAGGAAGGCGGCGATGTCCATCGCCTCGTGATGCAGGTCGTTGCTGTGGCCGTCGTCATACTCGACATCGCCACCGGCCAGCGGCGGGGCCATCGAGATCCAGCCGCCGGGGAAGGCGGTGTTCTCGTAGAAGACTGCGCCGTATTCTTCCTTCTCCTTGCCGGTGTAGCCGGTCATCAGCGAAGCGATGTACTCGGCGCCGCCCATGCCCTTGAAGAGCTGGGCCATGCCGGTGCCATAGGGGCCGTGGAAGCCGGCGCGGGCCTTGGCCATCAGGCTGAGGTCGGGCGCGTTGGCGGTCATGTTGGCCGGGAAGTTGTCGGACGGCAGGGGCGCGCGGAACTCGCCGGCCTCCGCGTCGTAGAACTGGCGGTTGTTGTCTTCGTCGAGCACGGCGAACTCGGAGGCATAGGCGCGAACCTGGTCCTCGGAGTAGCCAAGGCCACCCTCTTCGGCCATCGAGCGGAACGACACGTAGCGCAGGCCGTGACAGGCCGAGCAGATCTCGGTGTAGATCTTGAGGCCACGCTGGAGCTGGTTCTGGTCGTATTTGCCGAAGGGACCTTCGAAGGAGAAGGCGTAGTCCTCGGTGTGACCTGCAGCGTGAGCGCCGGCGTCGTGGCCGTCGTCCGCGCCATGGGCGTCGGCCGCACCTTCGGCGTGCTCTTCTTCAACGGCAGCCTCTTCGGCTGCGGCTTCCTCGGCGGGTGCCTCTTCGGGTGCGGCTTCCTCCGCGGCCTCCTCGGCCGGTGCTTCCTCGGGGGCTGCCTCCTCGGCAGGAGCCTCTTCCGCAGGCGCCTCCTCGGTGGTGGCTTCCTCGGCAGGGGCCTCCTCGGCCGGGGCGGCCTCGGGCGCGGTCTCTGCCGGGGTTTCGGTTTCTACAGCCTGGGGCTGCTCTTCCTCGGTCGCTGCCTCCTGGGCGGCGAGGGGAAGGGCGGCGAGGCTGGCTGCCGCGAGGGCGATGGCGAACTTGCGCATTGGGTCTCTCCTCCTCATTCCGCCGGCGTGTGAGCGCCGCCGTAATGGGCGTTGAAGTCGTCTTCGATGGTCGCGGGCCGCGGCAGCGGCTTTTCGATCACCCCGAGCAGCGGCAGGATCACCAGGAAATAGGCGAACCAGTAGGCCGACGCGATCAGCGAGAAGCTGGAGTAGGGCTCTTCGGCGGGCATGGCGCCCAGCCACATCAGCACCACGAAGTCGATCACCAGCAGCAGGAACCACCACTTGAACATCGGGCGGTAGCGGCCGGAGCGGACAGACGAGGTGTCGAGCCAGGGCGCCAGGGCCATCACCGCGATCGCGCCGAACATCGCCAGCACGCCGAAGAACTTGGCGTCGATGATGCCGAAGCTGATCCAGTTGGCGAACATCACCACCCAGACGTCGGAGGTGAAGGCGCGCAGGATCGCGTAGAACGGCAGGAAGTACCATTCGGGCACGATGTGTGCCGGCGTCGAGAGCGGGTTGGCCTCGATGTAGTTGTCGGGGTGACCCAGGTAGTTGGGCATGAAGGCCACGACGGCAAAGAACACCGCGAGGATCACCGCGAGCGCGAAGAGATCCTTGATCACGAAGTAGGGCCAGAACGGCAGCGTGTCCTTCTCGGCCTCTTCCTTCGTCGCGGTCCGCACGGCGACCCCGGTGGGGTTGTTGTTGCCGGTGGTGTGGAAGGCCCAGATGTGGACCGCCACCAGCGCCGCGATGACCATCGGCAGCAGGTAGTGCAGCGAGAAGAAGCGGTTGAGCGTGGCGTTGTCCACGGCCGGTCCGCCAAGCAGCCAGGTCTGGATGTCGGGGCCGATGAAGGGGATCGCGCCGAACAGGCCGGTGATCACCGTGGCGCCCCAGAACGACATCTGGCCCCAGGGCAGGACGTAGCCCATGAAGGCGGTGCCCATCATGGCGAGGTAGATCAGCATGCCGACGATCCAGGTGACCTCGCGCGGCGCCTTGTAGGAGCCGTAGAACAGGCCACGGAAAATGTGGATGTAGACCGCAAAGAAGAACAGCGAGGCGCCGTTCATGTGGGTGTAGCGGATGAAGTAGCCGCCGTTCACGTTGCGCATGATGTGCTCGATCGAGGCGAAGGCCTTATCGACGTGGGGCGTGTAATGCATCACGAGCACCACGCCGGTGGCGATCATCAGCACGAGGCAGAAGGTGAGGACGATGCCCCAGATCCACCACCAGTTCAGGTTCTTGGGGGTGGGGATCATCAGGGTGTCGTAGGCCAGCCCGACGATGGGCAGGCGGGAGTGGAGCCATTTCTCGAAGCCCGTCTTGGGCTCGTAATGGTCGTGCGGGATGCCAGACATGTTCGCGCGTCTCCCTTAACCGAGCTGGATTGTAGTTTCGTCGACGAAGGACGCGACCGGAACCGGCAGGTTCTCCGGGGCCGGGCCTTTGCGGATGCGGCCGGACGTGTCGTAGTGCGAGCCGTGGCAGGGGCAGAACCAGCCGCCGAACTCGCCGGCGCCGTCGCCGAGCGGCACGCAGCCGAGGTGGGTGCAGACACCCATCATCACCAGCCACTCGCCGCTCTCGTCGAGCGAGCGGTTCTCGTCGGTCGCGGGCAGGCCGGGCTTGTTGGCGTTGCGGTCCACCGGATCGACCAGGTCGGCGACGGCGACCGCGCGGGCCTCGTCGATCTCTTCCTGGGTGCGGCGGCGAATGAACACCGGCTTGCCGAGCCATTTGACGGTCAGCTGGGTGCCTTGCTCGACCCCCGAGATGTCAACGCGAATCGAGCTGAGCGCCCGCACGTCGGCCGAGGGGTTCATCTGGTTGACCAGGCCCCAACCGGCACCGCCGGCGGCCACGGCACTCGCCCCGGCAGTAGCATAATAGATGAAATCCCGGCGTGTACCTTCGGGCTCGTGAGTGTCCGACACGGGTTGTTCTCCTTCTCACCGGCCCGGCGCGTGGCGGGCCAAGACGCGGCATGACAAAGCCGTGAAGCCCTGCCATTTCGCGCGGTTATTAGCTGGCCCTACCGCGCCAGTCCAGCGGACAATCCCGCGCAGTTGCGGCCAAGTGACGCAAAAATCGCGCGACTGCCGAAAAAATGGCACAGAGCGGCCGCCGCGCAGGCTGCGACGCCGCCAACTGCTGTAAATCGCGCCGTCCCGTGCTAGGTGGGCCGGAACACACCAAGGACCCTCACCCAGGACCCCGAAGCGATGCTTTCCATGCCGATGCCCTCTTTCTCCCGTTTCGCCGCCGCGCTGGGCCTTGCCCTCGCCGCCCTGCTGCCTGCCGCCCGCCCCGCCGTGGCCGAGGTGACGCTGAGTTTCTACACCGGATACCAGACCTCGCCGCACAGCCGGTTCGAGGGCAACGACGGCACCACCGACTTCTCCTTCCTCTCCGAATGGGAGGGCCGAAGCTTCGAGATGCCGCCCTACTACGGCGTGCGGGCGATGGTGTGGCGCAACGAGAACTGGGGCTGGGGCGCCGAATTCACCCATGCCAAGGTCTATGCCTCCGACGAGACTCTGGCCGACAACGGGCTGGAAACGCTGGAGATGTCGGACGGGATCAACATCCTGACCGCCAACCTGATGTATCGCTGGCCCGGCCAGTGGGCTGGTGGCAGGATTACCCCCTACGTGGGCGGCGGCCTCGGCGTGGCGATTCCGCATATCGAGTTTCAGGATGACTCCGGCGGGCCGGAAACCTTCGAATACCAGATCACCGGACCGGCGGCGCGCTGGATCCTCGGCGCCAGCTACGCGATCAACGACACCTGGTCGGTGTTCGGCGAGCTGAACGGCACCTACTCGTCCAACAAGGGCGACCTCGAAGGGGGCGGCGAGTGGGAAAGCGACATCATCACCAACGCGATCAACGTGGGCCTGACCTACAGCTTCTGACGCGCCGGGGTGGTTGCGGCCCGGCTCCGGCCGGGCTCGACCTCAGGCCTCGGGCGGACGGGTCGCCTGCATCGAGGGGCGCTCGCTGAAGCGGGCGTACCACTCGGCGAGCGCATCGTTGCCGCTGCGCCAGTCACGATGCGGGTGGCGGAAGTCGGCGTAGCCGAGGCCGCAGGCCAGCGCGATCTGGGCCGCGTCCAGCGGGCCGGACAGGTGGCTCATCCAGCGCGAATTCGCCTGTGCGGCGGCCCGGTGGGCCTTGCTCCATTGCGCCTCGACGATCTCGGCGCTCTGCTTCTCGGGCGGACGCAGCCGGGCTTCGTAGGTCATGGCGAGGATCGCCTCTGTGAACCCGTGGGCGAGGGCCTCGAGCGTCAGCACCTCCCAGAGACGGCTCTCGGGATAGAGGCTTCCGCCGGATTGAGAATCCAGAAAACGGCAGATCACCCGGCTGTCGAACATCGCCGGGCCATCGGGCCGCTCCAGCGTGGGGATCTTGCCGAGCGGGTTTTGCGCCACCGGCATGGTGCCGGGGTCCAGCGGGGTGCCCACGGCTTCGACGCAGTCGATCTCGTCGGCGAGACCGGCCTCATGCGCCACCACCATGACCATGCGGACAAAGGGCGAGGCGGGGCTGTGGTGAAGGATATAAGGCATTGCGGGCAACCGGCTGTGGTATCGGACGAGTCACGTTGACGGAAGAATCCGCGACTGGCAAGCGAACCGTGGTGAAATTGGGCCTGCGGGCGCGGCCAGCCTACTCGGCGCCGAGCATAAGGGCGGCCAGCAGGGCCACCTCCTGCCCGATGCCATAGCCCTTGACCTGCCGCGCCGCCGCCTGGCGGTTTTCGGCGGGCTTGTTCTGCGACAGCTTCCAGGTGCTCTCGACCTTTTCCACGGTGAAGCGGAAGGGCACGATCATGCGCATCAGCCGCGCAAGAGTGTCGGGCGGCATCTTGTCGGCGGTCCAGGGGGCCTTGGGCAGCAGGCGTTGCTCGAAAGTCTCGGAGAGCGTGTCGAGCACGCCCCTCAGCGCGTCGTCGGGCATCGGGTGGAGCGTGCCGTCGAGCTGGACGGCGACGTAGTTCCAGGTCGGCACCTGGTGGTCCATCTCGTACCAGTCCGGCGAGATGTAGCTGTCGGGGCCCATGACCGAGAGCCGGGCGGGCAGCGGCGCCGTGCAGGCGCGGGCGAGCGGGTTGGAGCGCATCAGGTGCAGCGTGGCCTCGCCGGTGGCCTCATCGAGCGCAAAGGGAACGTGGGCCGTGAGCGGGAGGGCCTCGCCGTTGGCGCACAGCGTGCCGAAGCCGCGCTCGGCGGCAAAGGCGAGGCTCTGGGCGGTGGGGGCGTCGCGGTAGATCGGGTTGGGGTGCATCTGCGTCTCGGATCAGGCGGCGGTGAGGTGGGCGCCGCTGGTGCCGGTAATGGTGGTGGTGACGAGGGCACCCTCGGGCTGGTGGGAGGCAAAGTGCACCTCGGCGAACTGCTCGGTGCGGCCCATGCGGGGGCTCTCGGTGAGCACGGTCAGGCTGCGGCCCTGCTGCGCGGCGAGGTGGCGCGCCACGGCGGCCTCTCCGGCGGCGCGCAGGCGGGCGGCGCGGGCCTTTATCGCGGGGCCGGGCACGGCGGGCATCCTGGCCGCCGGGGTGCCGGGGCGGGGCGAGTAGGGAAAGACGTGAAGCCAGGTGAGCCGGCAATCTTCCACCAGCTTCAGCGAATCCTCGAAATGGGCCTCTGTCTCGGTCGGGAAGCCCGCGATGATATCGGCGCCGAAGGTCATCTCGGGGCGCAGCTTCAGCGCCTCTTCGGTGAAGCGGATGGCATCATCGCGCAGGTGGCGGCGCTTCATCCGCTTCAGGATCAGGTCGGCGCCGTGCTGCAGCGAGAGGTGCAGGTGGGGCATCAGCCGGGGCTCGGTGGCGATGGCCTGCATGAGGTTGTCGTCCACCTCGATCGAATCGATCGAGGAAATGCGCAGGCGCGGCAGGTCTGGCACCAGCTTGAGGATGCGCATGACCAGGTCGCCGAGGCGCGGCTGCGCGGGCAGGTCGGCGCCCCAGGAGGTGAGATCGACCCCGGTGAGCACCACCTCGTTGAAGCCCTTGTCCACCAGCCGCTTGATCTGCTCGACGACGACGCCCGCAGGCACGGAGCGCGAGTTGCCCCGGCCGAAGGGGATGATGCAGAAGGTGCAGCGGTGGTCGCAGCCGTTTTGCACCTGCACATAGGCGCGGTGGCGGCCGAAGCCGTCGATCAGGTGGCCGGCGGTCTCGGTGACCGACATGATGTCATTCACCTGGACCCGCTCGGTCTCGCCGATGAAATCGGGGGCGAGGCTGGCCCAGGTTTGGGGCTGCATCTTCTCGGTGTTGCCGATCACATGGTCGACCTCGGGCATCTCGGCAAAACTCTCGGGCGCGGTCTGGGCGGCGCAGCCGGTGACGATGAGCTTGGCGCCCGGGTTGTCGCGCCGCAGCTTGCGGATGTCCTGCCGGGCCTTGCGCACGGCCTCGGCGGTGACGGCGCAGGTGTTCACGATCACCGCGCCCTGGAGGCCCGCGCTCTCGGCCAGCTCGCG
Source organism: Vannielia litorea (assembly GCF_900142295.1). Lineage (NCBI taxonomy): Bacteria > Pseudomonadati > Pseudomonadota > Alphaproteobacteria > Rhodobacterales > Paracoccaceae > Vannielia > Vannielia litorea. The sequence continues at coordinate 3,349,244 of NZ_FSRL01000001.1, read as the reverse complement.
CATCGCCTCGGTCTCGTAGGCGTTGAGGCGGCAGCCGTGGGTGGAGAAGATCGGGGCTTCAGCCATGCCAGGTGCCGGTGAAGACATGGGCGGTCGGCCCGGTCATCCAGACGCCATCCTCGCGCCAGTCGACGAGAATGGGGCCGCCGTCGAGCTCGATGGTGACCTTGCGCCCGGTCAGGCCGCGCCGGTGGGCGGCAGTGGCCACGGCGCAGGAGGAGGAGCCGGAGGCCAAGGTGATGCCGGTGCCGCGCTCCCACACCCGCATCCGCAGGTGGTCCGGCCCGATGAGGTGGGCGAACTGCACGTTGGTGCGCTCGGGGAAGAGCGGGTCGTGCTCGGTGGCGGGGCCAAGGGTGGCCAGGTCGATGGCCTCGGCATCCTCGACGAAGAAGGTGCAATGCGGGTTGCCCATGGAGGTGCCCACCGGGTCGCCCTCGAGCGGCAGGTGCAGCGTGTCGGCCTCGCGGGCGAGCGGGATCTCCTGCCAGCCGGTCAGGGGGGCGCCCATGTTGACGGAGGTGAGGCCCTCGCCCGCATCGACGCAGGGCAGGGCGCCGCGGTCGGTGAGCAGGGTGAGGCCCTGGGTGCCGCTCTCCTCCATCAGGTAGCGGGCGATGCAGCGGGTGGCGTTGCCGCAGGCCGCCGAAAGCGAGCCATCGGCGTTGTAGAAGGTGAGCCGTGCATCGGCATTGCCCGCCGCCTCGATCACGGCGAGCTGGTCGAAGCCCACGCCCCGGTGCCGGTCGGCGATGCGGGTGGCCAGCTCCGGAGTCACGGCAACCCCGCCCTCGCGGTGGTCGAGCACCACGAAGTCATTGCCAAGCCCGTGCATTTTCATGAACGGCAGGCCGTTGGGGGGCGTTTGTCGCAGCATGGGCGGGCATATACAGCGCGTCTGGTGAGCTTTCCAGTCCGGGGTGAAAGATTCCCGCTTGACCCCCCTTGGGGGATTCCCTAGAGAGCGGGCCTCAAGTGGGCCGTTAGCTCAGTTGGTAGAGCAACTGACTTTTAATCAGTGGGTCGCAGGTTCGAATCCTGCACGGCTCACCACTGAAACTCCAGAACATCGGGATGCACCGGGCAGGCGGGTGGCGATTGGCCGCTCCGCGCGGGCCCCGGCGCATCACGTTTGACCGCAGGCGCTTGACTGTGCGAGGCGCGGTCGAAACAAGGGGGGCCAGTGCGACCTCGAGGGCAGACCACCATGCGATTCCGCTTTCCCATTGTCATCATTGACGAAGATTTCCGCTCGGAGAACACCTCGGGGCTGGGGATCCGCGCGCTGGCCCAGGCCATCGAGGCCGAGGGCTTCGAGGTGCTGGGGGTGACCAGCTACGGCGACCTGTCGCAGTTCGCCCAGCAGCAAAGCCGGGCCTCGGCCTTCGTGCTCTCGATCGACGACGAGGAGTTCAGCCCCGGGCCGGACCTCGACCCCGCGGTGCTGAACCTGCGCAACTTCATCGAGGAGGTGCGCTGGAAGAACGCCGACGTGCCGATCTACGTCTACGGCGAAACCAAGACCTCGCGGCACCTGCCCAACGACATCCTGCGCGAGCTGCACGGCTTCATCCACATGTTCGAGGATACGCCCGAGTTCGTGGCCAAGCATGTGATCCGCGAGGCCCGCAGCTACCTCGAGTATATCCAGCCGCCGTTCTTCAAGGCGCTGCTCGACTATGCAGAGGACGGCTCCTACTCCTGGCACTGCCCCGGCCATTCCGGCGGCGTGGCCTTTCTGAAATCGCCGATCGGGCAGATGTATCACCAGTTCTACGGCGAGAACATGCTGCGCGCCGATGTCTGCAACTCGGTGGAGGAGCTGGGCCAGTTGCTCGATCACAACGGCGCCATCGGCGAGTCGGAGAAGAACGCGGCGCGGATCTTCAACGCCGATCACTGCTTCTTCGTGACCAACGGCACCTCGACCTCCAACAAGATGGTCTGGCACCACACGGTTGCGCCGGGCGACGTGGTGGTGGTGGACCGCAACTGCCACAAGTCGATCCTGCATTCGATCATCATGACCGGGGCGATCCCGGTCTTCCTGAAGCCCACGCGCAACCACTGGGGCATCATCGGGCCGATCCAGAAGTCGGAGTTCGAGCCGGAGGCGATCAAGGCCAAGATCCGGGCCAACCCGCTGCTGGCCGATTACGACGCCGACGAGGTGAAGCCGCGGATCATGACGCTGACCCAGTCCACCTACGACGGGGTGCTCTACAACACCGAAGTGGTGAAGGGCCTGCTGGACGGCTATGTCGACAACCTGCACTTCGACGAGGCCTGGCTGCCCCATGCCGCCTTTCACCCGTTCTACGGCACCTACCACGCGATGGGAAAGAAGCGGGACCGCACCCGCCACTCCGTGACCTATTCGACCCAGTCGGTGCACAAGCTGCTCGCGGGCATCAGCCAGGCCAGCCACGTGCTGGTGCAGGACGCTGAGGATACCAAGCTCGACAGGCATCTCTTCAACGAGAGCTACCTGATGCACACCTCGACCTCGCCGCAGTATTCGATCATCGCCTCCTGCGACGTGGCGGCGGCAATGATGGAGCCGCCGGGCGGCACCGCGCTGGTGGAGGAGAGCCTCGAGGAGGCGCTCGATTTCCGCCGCGCGATGCGCAAGGTCGACGAGGAATACGGCAACGACTGGTGGTTCCAGGTCTGGGGCCCCGAGGAGCTGGCCGAGGAGGGCATCGGCCGGGCGCGCAGTTGGGAGCTGAAGAAGACCGACAGCGAGGGTGTCGAAAGCTCGGGCGAGGATGCGTGGCACGGCTTCGGCGACATGGCCCGCGACTTCAACATGCTCGACCCGATCAAGGCCACCATCATCACGCCGGGCCTCAACATCGACGGCTTCTTCGCCGACACCGGCATCCCCGCGTCGATCGTGTCGAAATATCTCGCCGAGCACGGCGTGGTGGTCGAGAAGACCGGACTCTACTCCTTCTTCATCATGTTCACCATCGGCATCACCAAGGGACGGTGGAACACGCTTCTGGCCGCGCTCCAGCAGTTCAAGGACGATTACGACCGCAACCAGCCGCTGTGGCGGGTCATGCCCGAGTTCTGCGCCGCCCAGCCGCGCTACGAGAAGATGGGGCTGAACGACCTCAGCCAGCACGTCCACGCGCTCTATGCCAAGTACGACGTGGCGCGGCTCTCGACCGAGATCTACCTCTCCGGGCATCACCCGGCGATGACGCCGACCGAGGCCTTCTCGCATATCGCGCGCCGCAAGACCGAACGGGTGGCGATCGACGACCTCGAGGGGCGGATCACGACCAGCCTCGTCACCCCCTATCCGCCCGGTATTCCGCTGCTGATCCCCGGCGAGGTGTTCAACGACAGCATCGTGAAGTTCCTCCAGTTCAACCGCGCCTTCTCGCGCGAGTGCCCCGGCTTCGAGAACGATATTCACGGGCTGGTGGCCGAGAAGGGCGAGGACGGGCTGACGCATTACTTTGCCGATTGCGTGGCCGAGTAGCGCGGCGCCGATTGGACTGCCGGATTGCGCGGAATGGCCCCGTGACGGCAGACCGGTGGGGCGCTAGGGTCGCGGGCTGAGAGGCCCGGAGGGATGACCAGGTGGAAACGATCGACTGTGACGTGGTGGTGGCGGGCGCGGGCTCGTCGGGCTGCGTGGTGGCGGCACGGCTGGCCGAGCGCGCTGGCCTGCGGGTCTGCGTGCTGGAGGCCGGCGGGCGCGACCTGAGCCCTTGGGTGCGCATGCCCATCGGCTACGGCGGCGCCTTCTATCACCCGCGCCTGAACTGGCGCTATTACACCGAGCCCGAAGAGGGCCTGGGCGGGCGCAAGGCCTATTGGCCCCGCGGCAAGGTGATCGGCGGGTCGAGCTCGATCAACGCGATGGTCTTCATCCGGGGGCAGGCCGAGGACTACGACCGCTGGGCGGCCGCGGGCTGCGACGGCTGGGGCTACGAGGATGTGCTGCCCTACTTCAAGCGGCTCGAGGACAACGTGGCAGGCGCCGACGCCTGGCGTGCCACTGGCGGCCCGATCGGAGTCAAGGAAACCTCCGCCGAGCTGCACCCGCTCTCGCACAGCTTTGTCACCGCGGCACAGGCGGCCGGCCATGCGGTGAACCCCGATTTCAACGGGGCGACGCAGGAGGGCGTGGGGTTTTACCAGATCACCACGCGCGGCGGCTTCCGCTGCTCGGCGGCGGCGGGCTACCTGCGACCGGCGCTGCGCCGGCGGGCGCTGCGGCTGGAGACCGGCGCCCACGTGACCCGGCTCACCTTCGACGGGCGGCGGTGCACCGGGGTGGAGTTCACCCGCGGAGACTCGCGCTACCGGGTGCGGGCAACGCGGCAGGTGGTGCTCTCGGCGGGCGCCATCGGCTCGCCGCAGATCCTCCAGCTGTCGGGGTTCGGCGACCCGGAGAGGCTGAGTTCGCTTGGAATAGAGACTGTTCACGCCTCTCCCATGGTGGGGCAGAACCTTCAGGACCACATCGGTTTCGAGCTTGTCTACGAGGCCACGGTGCCCACGCTGAACGCCACGCTGGGGCGCTGGGGGGGCCGGATGGGGGCCGGTCTCCACTACGTCATGACCCGAAGCGGGCCGCTCTCGCTCAGCGTCAACCAGGCGGGCGGGTTCATCCGCTCCGACGCCGGGCGCGACAGGCCCAACCTGCAACTCTACTTCTCGCCGATGAGCTACACCAAGGCGGTGCCGGGCAAGCGGCGGCTCATGAAGCCCGATGCCTTTGAAGGGTTCATGATCGGCATTTCCAACTGCCACCCCAAGAGCCGGGGCGAGCTGCACATCGGCTCCGCCGACCCGGCAGAGGCCCCGCTGATCCGGCCCAACTACTTCAGCGCGCCCGAAGACATGGACGAGATGCTGGCCTCCATCCCGATCATGCGGCAGATCGCGGCGCAGGCGCCCCTGGCCGGGATCACCCGGGCCGAGCTGAAGCCGGGCCCCGCGGTGACCGAGCGCGAGGCGCTGACAGAGTACGTTCGGGCCGGAACGGGCTCGATCTTCCACCCCTGCGGCACCTGCGCGATGGGGCCGGAGGAGAGCGCTGTGGTTACTCCCGACCTGCGCCTGCGCGGGATCGAGGGGCTGACCGTGGCCGATGCCTCGGTGATTCCGCAGATCACCTCGGGCAACCTGAACGCGCCGGCGCTGATGATCGGCGAAAAGGCCAGCGACCTCATCGCGGCCCGGCTCTGAGCGCACGGGCGAGGCGCTCGACCCCGCGCTGCAGCTCGATGCGCGGCACGGCCGAGAAGCCGAGGGTCAGCCCCTGCCGGGCAATCGGCGCCAGCGCGAAGCGGGAGAGGGGCGTGGTGGCCAGGGCTTCGGCCCGGGCGGCCTCGGCGGCGGCCTTCTCGCAGCTCCGCTCGGGAAAGAGGCCCACGGTGTGAAAGCCGGTCTCGGTGGGCTGCACGGCGAGCAGGCCCGCCAGATGCCTCTCGGCCGCCTCCATCAGCGCATCGCGGCGGTCGCGGTAAAGGTCTCTCATCCGGCGGATATGGGCCGAAAACCGGCCCTCCTCGATGAAGCTCGCCACCACCGCCTGCACCGAGTGCGACACGCCGTGCGCGGCGGCCTCCAGGGTGCGGGTAAACACCTCCGTCAGGCCGGGCGGGACAACGGCATAGCCCAGCCGGATCGCCGGAAACAGCGCCTTGGAGAAGGTGCCGACATAGATCACCCGGCCCCCGGCATCGAGTGCCTTCAGCGGTGGCAGCGGCGCGCGGCCGTAGTGGAACTCGCCCACGTAGTCATCCTCGATCACCCAGGCCCCGGCACGCTCGGCCTCCTCGAGCAGCTCGAACCGGCGGTCGCGCGACATGGGCATGCCCAGCGGGTGCTGGTGCGCGGGCGTGGTGAAGGCGGCCCGAAACTGCGGCTCGGCGGCGCGGCCCGCGGCCACGTCGAGCCCCTGGGCGTCGACCGGCACCGGCACCAGCCGCGCGCCCCGGGCCAGAAAGGCGTTGCGGGCACCGATGGCGCCGGGGTTCTCGATCCAGACAGGATCTCCCGGCTCCAGCAGGATCTGGGCGATCTGCAGGAAGGCATCCTGCGCCCCGGCAAAGACGAACACCTCACCGGGCGCGCAGGTCAGGCCCCGGTTGGCGCGGAGGTGGCGACAGATGGCCTCGCGCAGCGCGGGCAGGCCGGCGGCCTCGGGGTAGCTCATGATGCTGGCGCGGGGGCTGCGCCAGTATTTCGCCTGCATCCGCGCCCATTGCGCCATCGGGAAGGCATCGAAGGCGGGCATGCCGGTAACGAAGGGCCGCGGGCTCCTCGGGTGCTCGAGCCGGGGGAAGAACTGCGCCGAATGCCCCCCCGCCACGCGGGGCAGACTCTGCGGCTGGGGCGTGGCCGGGGCGTGCGGGCGAACCTCCTGCGACACATAGGTGCCCGCGCCCACGTGGCTGGTGACCATGCCCTCGGAGGCCAACTGCTCGTAGACGGTGACGGCGGTGGTGCGACTCACCCCGTGATCGCGGGCCAGAACGCGGGTTGCCGGCAGCCGCGTGCCGGGCGCCAGCTCACCCGAGAGGATCATGTCGCGCAGGCGGGTGGCGAGCTGCATCGAGAGAGAGGCCGCATCGGACCGGTCCACGGCGAGGCCGGGAATGAGCACGCCGCCTGCGTATTTTGTCATCACGGCTCCATAATGGTCTGCCAGCCAGTGAAGAGTGGACCTTATCGCCAGACCGCTTGGCAAGTCTTATCGCCATGCAAAGGGAGCCGAATACAATGAGACTGACGCGGATCGAGACCTTTTCAATTCCGGAGATCGGTTTTGTCCGTGTCACCGACGAGGCCGGCAACGAGGGCTGGGGGCAGGTTTCGACCTACCAGAGCGACATCACGGCCCAGGTGCTGCACCGCCAGGTGGCGCCCCATGTGCTCGGCGTTGAATTCGACCCTGTTTCAGCCCAGGACGACCTTTTTGACCGGGCCTGGGAGAAGGAGCACAAGTTCCCCGGCTCCTACATGTGCCGCGCGATCGGCGGGGTGGAAACCGCGCTGTGGGACTTGCGCGGCAAGGTGGCGGGCAAGCCCGTGGCCGAGTTGCTGGGCGGAACTGCCGGCACTGTCCGGGCCTATGCCTCCTCCATGAAGCGCGACATCACCCCGGCCGAGGAGGCCGAGCGGTTCAGGCGGCTCAGGGGCGAGTTCGGCTTCGATGCCTTCAAGTTCCGCATCGGCGCCGAAGTGGGCCGCAACAGGGACGAATGGGAGGGGCGCACCGAGGAGATCATCCCGACGATTGCCCGCGCCGTGGGCGAGGGCGCCGCGCTGCTGGTGGATGCCAACTCCAGCTACTCTCCCGACCGGGCAATTCACTACGGCAAGATTCTGCAAGACAATGGGATCGTGCATTACGAGGAGCCCTGCCCCTATTGGGAGCTGGAGCAGACGGCGGAGGTGACGGCGGCGCTCGACATCGACGTGACCGGCGGCGAGCAGGATTGCTGGCTGCCCACCTGGCGGCGGATGTTCGAGCTGAGGGCGGTGAACGTGGCCCAGCCCGACATTCTCTACGCCGGCGGGATCGGGCGCACCCTGCGGATCGCCCGCATGGCGGAGGCGGCGGGTCTGCCGGTCACGCCCCACGCCGCCAACCTCGGGCTGGTGACGCTCTTCACCATGCACCTGCTGCGCGCGATTCCCAATGCCGGGCCCTACCTGGAGCTCTCCATCGAGGAGGCCGACTACTACCCCTGGCAATACGGGCTCTACCGCAACAATCCCTACAGGGTGGAGGGCGGCAAGGTCGAGGTGACGGAGGCGCCGGGCTGGGGCGTGGAGATCGCGCCGGAGTGGCTCGAGGCGGCCAGCCACGCGGTGAGCGAAGCCGATTGAACGGGGCACGGGGCGGATGCAGGATCGGAACATGGAGCTGAAGACAACGCCCTACTGGTGGGATGCCACGCCACTCTCCCGGATCGAGCGGGGCGACCTGCCGGCCCGGGCGGACGCGGTGGTGATCGGGTCGGGCTACACCGGGCTGCATGCCGCCCTGCAGATCGCCCGCAAGGGGCGCTCGGTGGTGGTGCTGGAAAAGGGCCGCATCGGCCAGGGCTGCTCCACCCGCAACGGCGGGCAGCTCAGCTACTCGATCAAGCCCGGCCTGCGCGCGCTGACGGCGAAACACGGGGCCGAGGTGGCCGCCGCGATCCGCGCCGAGGGGCCCGCCTCGCTCGCCTTTCTGGGCGATTTCATCACTTCCGAGCAGATCGACTGCGACTACCGCCTGTGCGGCCGGTTCGATGGGGCCGCCACCGCGCGGGCCTGGGTCGAGATGCGCCAGCAGGCCGATGGCCACGATATCATCGCCGTGCCCAGGGACAGGCAGCGCGAGGAGATCGGCAGCGACTGGTATCACGGCGGCATCGTGCACCGGAACTACGGCGCGCTGGACCCCGGCAAGTACCATGCCGGGCTCTTGCGGGCCGCGCTTCAGGCCGGGGTCGTCGTGCTGCCAGAGAGCCCGGTTGAAACCATGGACGAGGGCGAGGACGGGGTTCTGTTGTGCACGCCGCACGGGGCGATCATGGCGCGGGATGTCGTGCTCGGCACCAACGGCTACACGCCCGAAGCCGCGCCCTGGCACCGCGAGCGGGTCATTCCGATCGGCAGCTACATCATCGCCACGGAGGAGCTGCCCCGGGAGGTGATCGACCGGCTGTTTCCGCAGGACCGGATGCATTGCGACAGCCGCCGGGTGATCTACTACTACCGCGCCTCGCCGGATCGCAGGCGCGTGCTCTTCGGCGGGCGCGCGGCGGCGGGCGAGGCGGGCGCGACCACGGCGGCGCGGCGGCTGCGGGCCGAGATGGTGCGGCTCTTCCCCGAGCTGGAGAGCGTGGCGATCACCCACAGCTGGATGGGATTCGTGGCCTTCACCTTCGACAAGCTGGCCCATACCGGCGCACGCGGGCGGGTGCATCATGCCATGGGCTATTGCGGTTCGGGGATCGGTATGGCCTCCTACCTCGGGATGAAGGCAGGGCTCAGGGTGCTGGGGGACCCGGCCGGAGAGACCGCGATGATGCGGCCCGCCTTCCCGTCACGGCCGCTCTACTCGGGCGACCCGTGGTTTCTGCCCGCGGCGGTTGCAACCTACCGGATGCTCGACCGCCTTGGTTTGTAACGGCAATGTATCGGTTTGCCAGGATGCGCGAAATGGACCTTTCGGACCAAACCATTCTGGGCTTCACTCACCAAAGGCCCGCGTCAGACGGGCAGACGACCCAACAACGATCCCAACCGGAGGACATGACATGAAACCCACCTTCCGCGCCCTGCTCGCCGGAACCGCGATGGTTCTGGCCGGGGGCACCGCCAGCGCAGAGACCCTGCGCCTGCTGACATGGGGCGGCTACGCCCCCGAAGACGTGATCGCCGCCTTCGAGGCCGAGTATCCCGACATCGACGTCGAGGTGACGCTCTCGAACAATGAAGAGATGATCGCCAAGCTGCGCGCCACCGGCGGCACCGGCTTTGACCTGGCCCAGCCGAGCCATGACCGGGTCTATGCCGCGCAGGTCGAGTACAACATCTACAAGCCGCTCGACCTGTCGAAGATCGACACCGACAAGATGACCCCGAACCTGCTCGAAGGCGTGAAGGCCAACACCACCATCGAGGGCGAGGTCTACTCGGTGCCGCACCAGTGGGGCACCACCGGCATGATGGTGAACGTGGCCGAGGCGCCTGACGTGAAGAGCTGGAACGACCTCTGCGACGCGCAATACCAGGGCCGCACCTCGATGCGCCTGCGCCGCACCATCCTGCTCGCCACCGCATTCGGCATGGGCAAGGATCCCTTCGCGCTCTATTCCGATCCGGCGGCCTATCAGCAGATGCTCGACGAGGTGACCGAGAAGCTGATCGAGTGCAAGTCGGTCATCAAGACCTACTGGACCGGCGGCGACGACCTCTCCGCGCTGATGCTCTCGGGCGAGGTGGTGGCCTCGGAAAGCTGGGATTCGACCGCCTTCAAGCTCTACGGCGAGAACAAGGACATCCAGTTCGTGCCGCCGGAAACCGGTGCCTTGGCCTGGATCGACACCTTCACCATCCCGCGCGGCGGCGAGGCCGACGATGCGGCCTACAAGTGGATCAACTTCGTGCTGCGGCCCGAGATCACCAAGATGATGTCGGCCTCCACCGGCGCCATCGCCGCGGTGCCGAACGGCATCGAGCTGATGCCCGACGACAAGCGCGAGGCGATCTCGGTGGCCTTCGACCAGTCGGATCTCGATAACCTCAAGTTCTTCGCCAACATCCCGCCGGGGATCGAGGACATGGAAGGCCTGGCGCTGGAGCGCATCAAGGCTGCCAACTGAGCATGAACGGGCCGGGGCGTTCGCGCTCCGGCCCTTTTTCGACCGGGTCGAGCGTGTCCCATGCCCGATGCGCGCCGAAGGCGCCGGGCAGCGCCGACCCGCCCCCCGGGGCGGCGCTTCGGTGACGTCAGCGCTCCCCTCGGAGGGAAGATGACTATTGCACCATGAAGTGCCCCGCTCCACCGTAGCAGCGCCACCCCGCGGGTCGGCGCCGCCCGGCGCCACCGCAGCGGAAGACCAAGAAGAAAGACCCGCCCATGCATGACCTGAGCTGCCAGAACGTCACCAAGCGGTTCGGCACATTCACCGCCGTTTCCGACGTGTCGCTCGACATCCCTTCTGGCTCCTTCTTCTCGATCCTCGGGCCATCGGGCTGCGGCAAGACCACGCTGATGCGGATGATCGCGGGCTTCGAAAGCCCAAGCGAGGGCGACATCAAGATCAAGGGCGAGAGCGTGGTGAAATTGCCGCCCAACAAGCGCAACGTGAAGATGGTGTTCCAGCACCTCGCGCTGTTTCCGATGATGACGGTGGGCGAGAACATCGCCTATGGGCTGCGCTGCCGCAGGGAGCCCCGGCACGAGATCGGCCCCAAGGTGGCCCGCGTGCTGGAGCGGGTGGGCCTGCCGGGCAACGAGGACAAGAAGATCGACCAGCTCTCCGGCGGCCAGAAGCAGCGCATCGCCATCGCCCGCTGCATGGTGCTGGAGCCCGATGTGCTGCTGCTGGACGAGCCGCTCGGCGCGCTCGACCTGAAGCTCCGCGAGCACATGAAGATCGAGCTGAAGCAGTTGCAGCACCAGTTCGAAACCACCTTTCTCTACATCACCCACGACCAGTCGGAGGCGCTGGTGATGTCCGACAACGTCGCCGTCATGAACGCCGGCCGCTTCGAGCAGATCGGGGCGCCCAAGGCGCTCTATGACGCGCCCGCCTCGGGCTTTGTGGCCGGTTTCGTCGGCGATGCGACGGTGCTCGAGGGCAAGCTGGGCGAGGTGAAGGGCGGCCAAGGCCGGGTGATCCTGAAAGGCGGCGGCGAGGTGGTGGGCACCGTCTCCGACTCTGCCAAGAGCGGCGATGCGGTGGAGGTGTTCCTGCGGCCCGAGGCGCTGAAGCTCGGCGCGGGGGCCGAGGGCTGCACGCTCTCCGGCACGGTCGACAGCCTGCTCTTCAACGGGGCCTCCAGCCGCATCCTGGTGCGCTCGGACGGGCAGCTGATCGAGGTGGCCGACCCCGAGCAACGCGCCGGCGCGACCGAAGGCGAGGCGGTCAACGTGAGCTGGACCCCGGAGCGCGCCCGCATCTTCAGCCGGAGGTCCGGCCAATGAGCCGCGATGCCGGCAAGCTTTCGCTGATCCTGCTGTTCACGCCCTTCGCGCTCTGGATCGCGCTTCTCATCATCCTGCCGCAACTCGGCATCGGCTACGTGTCGATCCGCGAGAAGGTGGGGATCAACCAGTATGAGTACGGCTTCAAGAACTACATCGACTTCATCACCGAGCCGGTCTACCGCAACACGCTCCTGCGCACCGCCTGGATGAGCATCCTGGTCACCGCGCTGGCGCTGGTGATCGGCTTTCCGATCGCCTGGTACATCGCCAAGATCGCCCGCGAACGCTCGCGCGCCGCCCTGTTCCTGATGTGCCTGATCCCGCTCTGGGTCTCCGACCTGGTGCGCGCCTATGGCTGGATCGTGCTCCTGCGCGAGACCGGGGTGATCTCGATGACGCTGGTGAAATGGGGGATCATCTCGCAACCCGTCGAGATGCTCTACAACGACATGACGGTCATCATTGGCCTCGTTTACACCGTGATCCTGTTCATGATCGTGCCGCTGGTGAGCACCCTGCAGGGCATGGACGACGCGCTGCTGGAGGCGGGCTACAACCTCGGCGGCTCGCGGCTCACCGTGTTTCGCCGGATCATCGTGCCCTATGCCATGCCGGGCATCGTGGCGGGCTGCATCATCACCTTCATGCTGACCGCGGGCAGCTACCTCACCCCGATCCTGCTGGGCGGCAAGAACTCGAGCTGGTTCACCGAGCAGATCTACAACCAGTTCATCACCCGGTATAACTGGGAGAGCGGCTCGGCCTTCGGGGTCAGCCTGCTGATCTTCACCTCCTTCGTGGTCTGGGCCGGGTTGCGGCTGACCGGGCAAAGCCTGGCCACCACCGTGGCCAAGGAGTGAGCGCGATGCAGGGTTCCGCCGGGCTGATGTGGATCTACCGGGGCTACGTGGTGGCCTTCTTTCTCTACCTCGTCGCGCCACTGGTGGCGGCGGGGGTCTTTGCCTTCAACGATTCGATGTTTCCGTCGCTGCCGTGGAACGGCTTCACCTGGGATTGGTTCTTTTCGCCCAGCGAGCCGAAACTGGGCCTCTTCCACGACGACCGGCTGCTGCAGGGCATGGGCAACTCGCTCTATATCGGCGTCATCGTGGCGGCGCTCTCGGTGGCGGTGGGCACCTGCAACGCCTTTCTCTTCGTGCGCAAGGACTTCAGGTTCAAGAGCGCGCTCTACGTTCTGATGGTGGTGCCCCTGGTGATACCGGGGGTGATCCTGGGCATCTCGATCCTGGTGCTGGCCTCCACCATCGCCGGGCTGGCCGACCAGTGGTTCGGCGTGTTCCTCACCTCGCTGCGCCCCGGCATCCCGCTGGTGGTGATGGGGCAGTTCTCGTTCCTCGTCACGATCACCTCGCTGGTCATCATCGCGCGGCTTGAGAAGTTCGACATCTCGCTCGAAGAGGCGGCACTGAACCTCGGCGCGTCGCGGGCGCGCACCCTGCTGACCGTAACCCTGCCGTTCCTCTTTCCGGCGATGTTCTCGGCCTTCGTGGTGGCCTTCCTGGTCTCCTTCGAGAACTTCAACACCACGCTGTTCCTCGTGGGCTCCGACTCACCGCTGACCATCACCATGTACGATCGCATGGTGAAGGCGGGCAGCACGCCGGTGCTCAACGCCACATCGGTGGTGCTGATGCTGGGCTCGGGGCTGCTGGCGCTGCTCTCGATCTTCGTGCAGTGGCCGAAGAAATCTGCCTGAGCCTCACTCGAAGTAGGTGTAGCCGTTCATGCTGTTGCGGAAGGCCTCGATCAGCTCGCGGCCTTCCTTCGCGTCGATCCCGCCCTCCGAGATCGCGGCATCCACCCGCTTGCGGAAGGCGTCCGAGATGTCGCGCGGGGTGTATTCGACGTAGCTCAACACCTCGCTGATGGTGTCGCCCTCCAGCTCCTCCACCAGGTCGAAGCCGCCATCGTCGCGCAGGCTGATGGTGACCACATTGGTATCGCCGAAGAGGTTGTGCAGATCGCCCAGGGTCTCCTGGTAGGCACCGACGAAGAAGGTGCCGAAGTGATAGCGCTCGCCTTCGGCCACCGAATGTACGGGCAGGGTGGAGGCAGTGCCGCCGTCGAGGATGAAGCGGTCGATCTTGCCATCGCTGTCGCAGGTGATGTCGGCCAGAATCGCGCGGCGGTCTGGCGCCTCATTCAGCCGTTGCAGCGGCACCAGCGGGTGCAGCTGGTCGATCGCCCAGACATCGGGGAGCGATTGGAAGAGCGAGAAATTGCAGTGCAGAATGTCGGCGGTGGTATCGAGCTGGTCGAGAATTTCCGTTGGCCCGCCGGGCGCCTCGGCAAGGTCATGGATGCGCGACATCAGCCACAGGTAGATCCGCTCGCCCCGCGCCACCTCGCGCAGCCCGATCACCCCGCGGCGGAACATGGCCCGCAACTCGGTGCGATAGAAGTTTGCGTCGTTGATGCACTCCTGAAGCCTGCGCGGCTCGAGGTAGCGCGCGATGCCCGCCAGGTCCGACACGAGGTGGTGGTCGCCCGGCTCCGGCTCGGGCGCGCTCTCCACGTCGTAGCGGGTGGTTTCCAGCACGTCGAAGATGAGCGCGGCCGAAAGCGCCACCACGGCGCGGCCGCTCTCGGTCACCAGCGTCGGATGCGGCGCCCCCGCCTCGTCCATCGCGTATTTTACCGTTTCCACGATCGACGAGGAGTATTCGGCCACCGAGTAGTTGACCGAGGATTCCGTGGCGCGGGCCTCGCCGGTGTAGTCGATGCCGAGCCCGCCGCCGAGGTCGAGGTGGGTGAGCGGCACGCCTTCGGCCAGCAACTCGGTGAAGTAGCGGCAAGCCTCGGTGGCGGCACGGCGCACGTCGTTCACGTCGGGGATCTGGGAGCCGAGGTGCGAGTGCTGGAGCGTGAGGCAATGAAGAAGGCCGGCGGCCTTCAGCTTTTCCACAGCCGTAACCAGCTGTTCGGAATTGAGGCCAAAGGCCGAGCGGTCGCCCGAGCTTGCCGCCCAGGCCCCGCCGATCTGGTTGGTCAGCTTGATCCGCACGCCGAGCAGCGGGTCGATGCCGAGCTCCTTGGCGACGCGGATCGCGATTTCCACCTCGTTCAGGCTCTCCAGCACGATGTAGGTGTTGAACCCGGCGCGGCGCGAGAGCGTGGCGAGGCGAACGAACTCCTCGTCCTTGGTGCCGTTGCAGACGATGAGCGCATTGCGGGCAAGCGGCTGGCCGAGCGCGATGACCAGCTCGGGCTTGGAGCCCGCCTCCAGCCCGTAGCCCATCGGTGCGCCGTATTCGACCAGGCGCCGCACCACCTGTTCCTGCTGGTTCACCTTGATCGGAAACACGCCGCGATAGCTGCCCTTGTATCCCGCCCGTTCGATCGCCTCGGCAAAGCTGCCGGTCACCCGGGTGAGCCCGTATTCGAGGAACTGGGTGATCCGCAGCAGCACCGGGGTCTGGATGCCGCGCTCCGAAAGCGCCGTCATGACGCCGGGCAGGCTCACCGGCTTGGCGCCGGGGGCGAGCGGGTTCACCAGCCCGATCTCGCCACTGTCCATCACCTCCACAAGGCCGCGGCCCCAGCGGTGAACACCATAGATGGCATGGGGGGCGGTCGGGGTGTCGTGCTTGGTCACCGGGGGGCTCCTGCGGCTGGGATCGGGCTGACCGGATGGTAGAGCATCGACGCGGGGCTGCAACGGGGGTTGCGCCAGGTCAGGCGGAGCGGGCGAGGCCCTGCGTCCGGCGCGGCAGGCGAACATGGATGATCGTGCCCTCGGTCACCGAGTCATCGCACCAGATGCGCCCGCCGTGCCGCTCGACGATCTTGCGGCAAGTGGCGAGGCCTAGGCCGGTGCCGGGGATCGCCGCCGCGACGGGCAGGCGCTTGAACGGCTCGAAGATGGTTTGCCGGTACTCGGGCGGCACGCCGATTCCCCTGTCCGCGACCGAAAGCTGCACCGCCTCGGCCTCCTCGGTGCAGCGGATGGTCACCCGGGGCGGGTTGGCCCCGGCGTATTTGATCGCGTTGCCGATCAGGTTCTGCAACAGCTGCACGATCTGCGGCGCGTGGCAGGTGAGCCGCGCGTCGCCCTGCGCGCAGATGCGCGCCCCGGTCCGCTCGATCTCGGCCAGCAGCGACTGGCTGGCATCTTCGATCAGCACGGCGGCGGTGATCTCCTCGGCCACGCACTCGCGGTCGAAGTGCACATGGCCGGCGAGGCTGATGACCAGGTCGTTCAGCCGGTCGGCGGATTTGCCGATCAGCTGCACGTCGCGCTGCACATCGGTGTCGCGGCCCTCGGCGAGATCCTCGTTCAGCTTGTCGACCAGAAAGCGCATGGAGCGGATCGGGGCCTTCAGGTCGTGCACCAGCACCTCGGAGAACACCGAGAGGTCGTCGCGCTGCTCGTCGATCTGCCAGCGCATCCGCGCCAGCTTGCAGCCGGTTTCGATCACCCGGCCGAGCGCGGGGGCAGAGATGTTGCGCTTTGGCAGGTAGTCGATCGCGCCGCGCCGGATGCTCTCCTTGGCGATCTCCTCGTCGCCCTGGCCGGTCATCATGCAGATGGCGGCCCGGGGCCAGCGCTGCGCCAGCGGCGCGATGAACTCCACGCCCTTTCCGTCGGGCAGCAGGTAATCGAGAAAGATCATGTCGGGCTCGGGCATGTCGGAGGCGGTGGCCTCGGCCCCGCTGGCGGCCTCCTGCACCTCGGTATCGCCGTCGCGCTGGCCGATCAGCCGGCGCACCAGCTTGCGGTCGCCCGCGTCATCGTCGATCACCAGGACACGCAGCGCCATGTCATCCTCCGCGCGGCTGTCCGGGCTGGGTCATGTCGGGCAGGACGACGATGCGCCAGAAATGCTCGACGCCGTTGATCAGCCTCAGAAAATCCATGCCCGCGTTGCCCTTGAGCACGTAGCCCGCGACGTTCTTGTCGTAGGCGCGGGCGATGTCGGTCTCGTCCCGGGAGGTGGAGAGCATGAAGACCACGGCGCGGTTGAGCCGGGGGTCGTTGCGCAGCTCGGCCATGAACTCGTGGCCGTTCATCCGGGGCATGTTGATGTCGAGCAGGACAACGTAATGCTCGGGCGGCCGGGTGGCGCCCTCGCCGCGCAGGAAGGCCAGCGCCTCGATGCCGTCGCGCATCCGGTGCACCGGGTTGGCGATGCGGGACTGGGACAGCGCCCGCAGCACTGCCTTTGCATCGCCGTCGTCATCCTCGATGAGGATGATGTTCAGCACGTTCTGCGCGGTGGGGGTCGGCACATGGGCGTTCATGCGGCCAGGCCTTCAACGGCGGTGCCCGCGCGGCGCGGCCAGGTGAGGTGGAAGACGGTGCCCCGCGTGCCGTCCGAGATGAGCTCGATGCGGCCGCCGGCGACCTCGACATGCTTGCGCACGATGGCGAGGCCCATGCCCGAACCCTCGACCTCGTCCCGCGGGCGCAGGGTCTGGAAGATCTTGAACACCCGCTCGTGGAACGCGGGCGCAATGCCGGGGCCGTCGTCGGCAACGGTAAAGTGCCAGGCCTCCGACCGTTCGGTAAGCGAGAGCAAGACGCTGCCGTCGGGCCGGTCGTGGTGCTTGATCGCGTTGGAGACAAGATTGAGCAGCACCACCTGGAGCGGCATCAGCGGCAGGGTGACCCTGTCAAACCCCTCGGTCTCGAAATGCATGCCGGCGGGGATGTTCAGCAGGTCCGTGAGGCTGGCAACGAAATCCGGGCCGGTCACGGCCTCGTCGGGCTGGTTGGTGCGGCCGATGCGGGAGTGCTCGAGCAGGTCGTTCAGCAGGCGCTCCATCCGGCGGGCCCGACCCTGGAGAAGGGCGAGGCTCTCGCGGGTGTCGTCGGTCAGGTGCGGGTCGAGATCCTCGGCCAGCCATTGCGAGGCGTTCTGGATCACCCGGAGCGGTGCCTTCAGGTCGTGGCTGGCGACATAGGCGAACTGGTCGAGATCCTCGTTGGAGCGCCGCAGCTGGGTGACCAGCTCCGAAAGGCGGCGCTCGGCGGCATGGCGCTCGGTGATGTCGCGGACCATCCCGATGAACTTGGTCTCGCCGTTCAGCTCGGCGCGGCTGACCGAGATCTCGATCGGCACGCGGCGGCCCGACTTGTGGCGTCCGTAGATCTCGCGGTTGCCGGCCATCTTGGTGCGCTGCGGGCCGACCTGCGATCGCCCCACGTGGCCCTGGTGGCCATCGGCATCATCGGGAAACATCAGCATGGTCAGGGGTTGGCCTGCCACCTCCTCCGCCGCGTAGCCAAACATCGCCTCGGCGGCCGGGTTGATCTCCTCGATCCGGCCCTCGCCGGAGATGGTGATGAGCCCGTCGGCCATGTTGCGCAGGGTCCAGCCGAGGCGGGCGTGGCTTTGGTGCACCGCATGGGTCAGATTTTCGAAGCGGGCTCCCACCTCTGCGGCCATCAGGTGGGTGATCGCCCCGGCGAAGCCCACGAGAACGACGGTGAGCAGGGCGTGGCGGAGCACGACGCCCGCAATGGGGCCATCGAGCGCGTCGCGCTTGCCGAAGGTCATCACGCCCAGTTTCACCGGGAAGTGCAGCGTGTTGCGGATCGGCACGGAGGACAGATAAACCATCTCCTCGTCGAGGTTGGCAAATGCGTGCTCTCCCAGCCTGTTGCCCAGGGCCTCCACCTCGGGCAGGGGCCGGAAGCCCGGGTCGGTGTTGTGGTGCAAGCGCGATGTCCTGCCTTCCGGCTCGAAGATCAGGTAGTCGCCCGCGCTGTTGACCACCGCGACCCGCTGGTTGCGCAGCACTTCGGGCCGTGCGGTCTGCAGCAGCAACTCGTAATCGGCGTTGAAGACGAGCGCGCCGAACAGGCCTCCGGCGGGGCCGCGGATCGGCTGGATGAAGCGGATCGTGACTGGTCCGCCATCGGGTTTGCCATGTTCGCGGTTGTAGGTGATCTCGGAGAAATAGGGCAGGGTGGAGGGGCTGGCCTTGAGCCGGGCCAGGTAGGGCTCGGCGCCCTTGATCTGAAGCGCCTCTTCCGCCACGCGCAACGGGCCCCCGTCGCCCCGGTCGACGCGGACGAACTCGCGCCAGCCGTCCGCGGCGGTGATAAGCCGCATGTTGGTGAAATGCGGATGCACCTCCATCTTGTTGGCCATGATCACGGCCAGCCGGTCCTTCCACTGCTCGAGCGACGAGCCGTCGGCGGGGTCGATCGCATGCGGGTCGGCGCTGGCGCGGATGATCCCGGCCACGGGGGGGTGGCGTGCCAGGGTGGCGGCCTGATCCTGCATTTCGCGGAACACCCAGGAGATCTGCCCGGCATAGAAGCTGGCCCGCTGCTGGAGCGCGGCCTCCCTGGCCTGCAGGGCGGCGGCCCGCATGGTGAACACGTGGTAGGAGCCGTAGAGCAGGCTCACCGTCAGCACGACCCCCACGGCGATCAGCGTGAGTCGGCGCGACAGCACCTTGGTCGATGGGCTCTCTGCCTGGGGATTGCGGGTCATCGGGCCAGCCTGCTCCGGGTCAATGCGTGCTGTTCACGAGCTTGATGTTGCGCGCGGTCTCCAGCTTGCTCTGCTCGACGATGGACATCAGGTCATCGAGAAACACCACGAGATCCTTGCAGCCGCGCTCGAGCAGGGTCACATGGGCATCGCCCGAGGTGCCGCCCTCGGCGGCCCGCACCTTGCGGATGTGGGCGAGGGTGTTGGAGAGGATTTCGCGCATCTCCGGCCCGCAGGAGGTGAGAAACTGCTGGATCATGTGCCGCATCCGGGCCTGGAAGGCGCGGGCATCGGCGATGGAGGCATAGAACATGCGGCGCTCGAAGGCGGAGACCATCGACTTGCGCAGGTTGTCGACCGAGAGCTCCTCCTTCACCAGGTAGTCGGCGCAGCCGCGGCGCATGGCCTCCACGGCGATGGCGCGGCGGGTGACGGAGGTGAGCATGATCGGGATCACCTGGGTCTGTTCCTCGTGGCCGAGCAGCACCTTCAGCGCGTCGAGCCCGGTTTCCATGCCGAGGTTGTAGTCGATGAAGGCAACATCGAACGGCGTGTCGAGCTTCTCGCGCATTTCGGCGATGGTGTAGGCCTCGGTGATGTCGAGGTCGAGGCCGGCGCGCTCGCAGATCCGCTGGAGGCGGAGATGGTCGATATCGTCATCGTCGAGCACCAGCGCGCGCAGGCGGGTGGAGACCGCCGTCGCCGTTGCGAGCGTGGGCGCCGGAAAGGGGATTGGCTGAGTTGACATGGTGTCCTCCTGCATCCTTTTGGCAAGCTGATGCGAGGCAGGTTAGCTGCGGCGTTGTTAACATTCGGTTGCCTCCTGTGGCCGTTCGGCCTTCTCTTTCTCTAAATCTCGCCGCAGTTTGCGGGCGTGCGTCACATGGGTGTCGCAAGGGTGAACGAGGGTTCGGCGGATGGCAGGTTACAGCCGATACGCGGTGTATTACGCCCCGCCCGAGGGCCCGCTGGCGGCATTCGGCGCGGCCTGGCTCGGCTGGGATGCGGTGGCGGGCCGCGCGGTGGCGCAGCCGCGGGTGGCAGGGCTCGACATGGCCGCGCTTACCGCGGCGCCGCGCAAATACGGGTTTCATGGCACCATCAAGCCGCCGTTCCGGCTGGTGGAGGGGCAGGGTGCCGAGGCGCTGGCCGCGGCGCTGGGCGCGCTTTGCGCCACCGCGGCGCCGGTGGTGCTGGCGGGGCTTCGGCTGGCGCGGATCGGGCGGTTTCTCGCGCTGGTGCCCGAGGGCGATGCCGGGCCGCTGGCGGAACTTGCCGCGCGGGTGGTGGCAGAGCTCGACGGGTTTCGCGCCCCTGCCGGGGCGGAGGAGCTGGCGCGGCGGCGCGGCGCGGGGCTGACCGCGCGGCAGGACGCGCTGCTGCTGCGCTGGGGCTACCCCTATGTGCAGGAGGAGTTCCGCTTTCATCTCACCCTGAGCGGCAAGCTCGAAGAGCCGGAGGCCGCACGCGCCGAGGCGGAGCTTGCCGCGCGGCTCGACGGGCTGCTGCCGCGCCCGTTCCGGATCGGAAGCCTCTGCCTGTTCGGCGAGGCCGAGGACGGGCGCTTTCATCTGATCCGCCGGGAGCCGCTCGGCGCTTGACCTCGCGCCCGCCGGGCGGGACTTTGGCCGGGAGGAGACCGGCCATGCCCCTGCCCCGCCTGATGGTGGCCCCCAACGGCGCCAGCAAGACCCACGACGACCACCCGCGCGTTCCGCTGACCCTCTGGGAGGTGGTGCGCTGCGCCCGCGAGTGCATGGCGGCGGGCGCCGACGGGCTGCACCTGCACCTGCGCGACGACGAGGGCGGGCACCTGCTCGACTCGGGCGCCTACCGCGAGGCGCTGGCCGAACTGGCGCGCGCGCTGCCGGGGCTGGCGGTGCAGGTGACGACAGAGGCGGGCGGGCGCTACCTTCCGGCGCACCAGGCCCATGTGGCGCTGCACTCGGGCGCCGAGATGGTCTCGGTCTCGGTTCGGGAGATCTGCCGGGATGGCGAGGGGCTGGCGGCGCGGCTCTACGCCGAGGCAGAGGCGCGGGGGATCGCGGTGCAGCACATCCTCTACGACCCGGAGGATGCCATGCACCTCGAGCGCGTGCTGCCGGGCGGCGTGCAGCCGGAAACGCAGCTGATCTTCGTGCTGGGCCGATACGTGGCGGGACAGGTCTCGGAGCCCGCGATGCTGGAGCCCTTCCTGCGCTGGCTGGGCGGCCGGGCGGCGGATTGGGCGGTCTGCGCCTTCGGGCAGGGCGAGAGCGCCTGCCTGCGCGCGGCGAGGGCAGCGGGCGGCAAGATGCGGGTCGGCTTCGAGAACTCCCTGCTGCACGAGGATGGCTCGCTCGCCGCGGACAACGCGGCGCGGGTGCGGGCGGTGGCGGGGTTCGTCTGACAGGGCGTTCCACCGGCGCGATCGCCGGACCCCGCGGGCGGAGGCGCGGGCTCAGTCCAGCGTGCGGCGGAACCGGACGAGGGTGGCGAGCGTCAGCACGCCGGTGAAGAGCGCCAGCGCGGCGAGCGGCGCCGCCACATCTGCCAGCCCGGCGCCCTTCAGCATCACCCCGCGCACGAGCCGCAAGAAATGCGTCAGCGGAAAGATCTCGCCCAGGTATTGCGCCCAGAGCGGCATCCCCCGGTAGGGAAACATGAACCCCGAGATCAGCAGCGACGGCAGGAAGAAGAAGAAGGTCATCTGCATCGCCTGCATCTGGGTCCGCGAGACGGTGGAGATGAGGTAGCCCAGGATCACCAGCGACAGGACAAAGACGAAGACCCCGAAGAGCAGCAGCCCGAGGTCGCCGACGAAGGGGATCGAAAACATGGCGCGGGCGGCGATGAGCACCACCGCCACCTGCACCGCGCCGACCACGAGGTAGGGCACGATCTTGCCCAGCATGATCTCGAGCGGCGTGGCGGGCATGGAGAGCAGGTTCTCCATCGTGCCGCGCTCGGTTTCGCGGGTCAGCGCCATCGAGGTCATCATCACCATGGTGAGCTGCAGGATCACGCCGAGCAGGCCGGGCACGATGTTGTACTGGGTGATGCCCTCGGGGTTGTAGCGCCGGTGAACCACCACCTGCAGCTGGCTGGCGGTGCGTGCAGCGGCCTCGGCCTCCTGCCCGGTTTCGCGCAGCAGCGCATCGGCGGCAACCTGGCTCAGGGTGGAGATGGCGCCCGAGGCAACGGCGGGGTCGGAGGCGTCGGCCTCGATCAGGATCGTCGGCGCATCGCCGCGCTCGACCCGGCGCCCGAAGTCCGACGGCACGGTGACCACGAAAGACACCTCGCCCCGCGCGATCATCCGCTCGGCCTCCGCCGCCGAGGCATTGGGCGCGATGAAACGGTAATAGTCGGTCAGCTCAAGCGCTGTGATCATCGCCCGGGTGTAGCGGTCCTGGGTGGGGGCGACGAGGGCGGCGGGCAGCTCCTTGGGGTCGGTGTTGATGGCGAAGCCGAAGAGCACCAGCTGCAGCAGGGGCACGCCAAGCATCATCCCGAAGGTCAGCCTGTCGCGCCGCATCTGGATGCCTTCCTTGGCGATCAGCGTGCCGAGGCGCGCAAGGGAGAGGACCCGTGTGATCATGCCATGTTGTCCGTGCTCTCGCTCATCAGGCGGATGAACACATCCTCCAGCGAGGTCTCGGAGGCGGTCAGGGTGCAGCCGGTCTCGCGGGCCACCCGCTCGGCGGAGGCGCTGAGCGCCTTGCCGTCACGCCCGACAACATGGAGGTCGGCGCCGAAATGGGCCACCTGCTCCACGCCCTTCGCGCCCTTGAGAGCGGCCCCCGCCTCCGCCGTCTGGATCGCGGTGCCGGTCAGATGCAGGGTCGTGAGACCGGCCTCCCTCACCACCTCCTCCACGGTGCCGCGGGCCACCAGGGTGCCATAGGCAATGTAGTTGATCCGGTGGCAGCGCTCGGCCTCGTCCATGTAATGCGTGCTCACCAGCACCGTCAGCCCCTTGGCGGCAAGCGCATGGATCTCGTCCCAGAACTCGCGCCGCGCCTTCGGGTCCACCCCGGCGGTGGGCTCGTCGAGCAGCAGAAGGTCGGGTTTGTGCATGATGCAGGCGGCCAGCGCGAGCCGCTGCTTCCATCCGCCCGAAAGAGCGCCCGCCAGCTGGGTGCGGCGCGAGTGCAGCCCGAGGTCCTTCAGCGTGTCCTCCACCACCTGCCGCTTGCGGGGCAGGCGATAGAGCCCGGCCACGAACCGCAGGTTCTCCTCGATCGTGAGGTCTTCGTAAAAGCTGAAC
The DNA here is from genome assembly GCF_900142295.1 of Vannielia litorea. Classification (NCBI taxonomy): domain Bacteria; kingdom Pseudomonadati; phylum Pseudomonadota; class Alphaproteobacteria; order Rhodobacterales; family Paracoccaceae; genus Vannielia; species Vannielia litorea. The sequence goes on along the minus strand of NZ_FSRL01000001.1, from coordinate 3,325,846 downwards.
CGCTGGGTCATGTACCCCACCTTCAGCTTGATCTTGCGGCCCTCGGTGAGAATGTCGTGCCCCAGCACCCGGCCTTCGCCCCTGTCGGGGGTCAGCAGCCCGCACATCAGCCGGATCGTCGTGGTCTTGCCCGAGCCGTTCGGGCCGAGAAAGCCCGCGATCTCGCCGCGCTCCACGGTGAGCGACACGTCGTTGACCACCGTCTTGTCGCCGAAGCGCTTGGTCAGCCCCCTCACCGATATGGCGGGCTCGGCGCTCACTCGGTGCCCTCGCCAGGCAGGTCGACATCAACGATCTGGCCCGGCTTCAGCCGTGCCTCGCCGTCGGGCCGGGCCTCGACGAGGTAGACGAGCTTCTGCCGGTTCTCCAGCGAGTAGATCACCGGCGGCGTGAACTCGGGGCCGTCGGCCACGTAGTTGACCGTGGCGGTCAGCCCCGTGCCGCAGCCGTCGCAATTGACGGTAAGCCGGGAGCCGGGGGCAATCTGCGACACCGAGGTTTCGGGCACGTAGAGCCGGAGCTTCACCGCGCCGTCGCCCAGCAGCGAGAGCACGGGGGCGGAGGGGCCGGCGTTTTCACCCGCGATGCGGATGATGTCGGTGATCTGGCCGGCGACCGGCGCAGTGAGGCGCCGTTGCGACAGCGCCCACTCGGCCTGGTCGCGGGCGGCCTTCGCCCCCTCGACCTGCGCCTGCGCCGCGGCGATCTCTTGCGCACGGGCGGGCAGGCGGGCGACGGCGAGCTGGGCCTCGGCCTCGGCCACGGCGGCGCGGGCGACCTCTGCCGCCGTCGCCGCATCGTCGCGCTGGGCGGAGGTGGCCGCGCCGCGCTCGGCCAGTTGCGCCATGCGGCCCGCCTCGCGCTCGGCCTCGGCCTCGCGGGCGCGGGCCGAGGCAAAGGCGGCTTCGAGCACCTTCATCTCTTCCGGGCGCTTGCCCTCGGTCAGGTTGGCAAGCTGGTTTTGCGCCTGTGCCAGCGCCGCCTCGGCCTGGGCCAGGGCGATCTCGGCATCGCGGCTTTCCATCTCGACCAGCAGGTCGCCGGGCATGACGCGGTCGCCGCGCGCCACGGCAACGCCGCGAACCTGCGCCGAGGCGATGGGGGCCACCAGCGTGTATTCGCCCTCGACATAGCCGGTGGCAAAGGGCAGCGGCGGGGCGCAGCTGGCAAAGAGGGCGGAGACCACGGGGATGGCGCAGACGAAGCTCATGGCCGGCTCCTTTCGAGGGCGGCATGGAGATGCTCGGCCAGCGTGTCGGCTATTGCCTCCGCCTCTGAAGGCCCGGCGGCGCCCCAGTCCATGCGGCGCAGCACGAAGGCCCGGTTGATGCGGAAATAGACGATCTGCCCGATAAAGGAAAACACCGCCAGCCGGGTGGCCTCGCTCTCGGCGGGCTGGCCAGTAGCGACCGACCAGAGATGGCAGAGCATCCGGTGGCGCGGCAGGAACAGACGGTCATAGAGCACCTCGGAGGCCGCGCCGCCCTCGGTCAGCACCCGCAGCACGAAGGGCACGATCTCGCCCGCGGCGTCGGCGGTGAACATGAAGGAGACCGCCCGGCGCAGCAGCGCCTCCAGCGCGTCACGCGCGGTCTGCGGCGAGGCGGCCGCCGCGACGGGCGGCTCCGAGAGCTGCCCCATCCGGCGGGCGACCTCGTCGAGGCAGGCCTCGTGCAGCCCGGCCTTGCCGCCGAAGTGATAGGCGATGGAGGCCACGTTGGTGCCTGCCTGCGCCGCGATGGCGCGGGTGGAGGCGGCGGCATAGCCCTGTGCCCCGAAGAGCCGCAGGCCGGCATGGAGGAGGGCGTCGCGAGTCGGGGTGTTGTCCATGTTCGAGTATTGATCAAACGATTGATCAAAAGCAAGTGTCGCTTGTGACGCACCGGCGCAGGGCATAGATCGGGGGCAGGCAAGGAGGCGCATATGCTGGGCAACAAGGCTGAGTTGATCGAAGAGGTTCGGGCGCGGTTCGCCCATGTCGGGACCGACCCGTTTACCGGCGAGCGGATCTTTTTCGAGAACGCGGGCGGCGCGCTGACGCTGAAGAGCGTGGTCGAGACCTCCGCCACCTATGCCGCGATCCCCGACAACCAGGGCCGCGACAACCCGACCTCGGCGCATCTCGTTGCGGTCATCGCCAAGGCCAAGGCTGACGCAGCCTGCTTTCTCAACGCCCGGGGCGGGCAGGTGATCGTGGGCGAGAGCGGCACCGAGCTGCTGTTCCGCCTGGCGCGCGCTGCCTGCAACGCGTGGCGCGGGAAAGGCGGCAAGGTCATCAGCTCGACGATGGAGCACCCGGCCAGCCGTTCGGCGGCGGCCCTGGGCGCCGAGGCCGCCGGGCTGGAGCATGTCGTGGTGCTCCATGACGACGCCAGCGGCACCGTCGGCCCCGAGGCCTATGCAACGGCAATGACACCCGACGTGCGGGTGGCCACCATCGTCCACGCCTCGCCGGTCACCGGCATGGGCATGGACGTGGCGGCGATTGCCGCGGCGATCCGCGCCGTCTCGCCCGAGTGCACCATCATCGTCGACGGCATCCAGCACGCTGCCCATGGCCATGTCGACGTGGCGGCCGCGGGCGTCGATGGCTACGTCGTCTCGCCCTACAAGATGTTCTCGCGCCACGGCTTCGGCCTGGCCTGGCTCTCCGACCGGCTCGCCGCCTGCCCGCATGACACGCTTCAGGGCGGCGGCTCCTGGGAGATGGGCACGCGCGACACCGGCGCCTATGCCGCCTTCTCCGACGTGATCGACTATTTCACGTGGCTTGGCGAAGCCCTGGGCGAGACCGGCGACCAGCGGGCCAGAATCGAGGCGGCCGCGCGGGCGATCCACGCCCATGAGTGGGATTTGACCGAAGCCATGCTGCGCGGCACCGGCAACCAGAAGGGGCTCACCGAGCTGCCCGGCGTCACCGTGCTCGGCGGGGCCGACAACCCGGCGCGGGAGGGGCTTGTCTCGCTGGTGGTCGAGGGGCAGAGCGCGGAGGAGCTGGTCTCGGCCCTGCGCGAGCGCGGCATCCGCACCCATGCCCGCAAGGCCGACCACTACTCGGGCAACGTGCTGACCCCGCTCGGATACGACGGCTGCCTGCGGGTCTCGATGTGCCACTACAACACCGAGGGCGAGGTGGCCGCCTTCCTCGCCGCGATGGCCGAGATCACCGGGGCCTAGGCTCCGGCCTGCCGCGCCGCCAGCAGGGCCGCGCCGGTGAGCGCGAGCCCGAGGCCGGTGAGCGCGGTGCGGATCTGGTTCCAGACCTGCCAGGGGGCGGAATACTCGGCCCAGATCGCCGCTGCACCGCTCTCGATCTGCGCCTCGGTCACGAGGGCCAGCGCCTCGTTCATCGGCACGTTGACCACCATGGTGAGACCCGTGCCGCCGCAAAGAACCACAAGACCGGCCAGCGCCAGCAACACCGCGACCAGGGCGCGCTGGCCGCTTCGCCAGGCCAGCAGGGCGGCGACCAGCAGCACCGGCCCGGTGGCAAAGAACGCTGGGGCGAACACCGCATTGCGGACAGAGGCGTTCATGGCCTGCATGGCCCGGATGGCAACCTCCGGCGCTGCGGCGTCGAGCCCCCACATGGTCGAACAGACCCAGGCATAAAAGAAACCGAAGAGCGCTCCGTTGAGCAGAAGCCCCAGAAGAGCGGTGAGGCGGAAGGCTTGGGTCATCGAGATATCCGTACAGTAAGTTACGCTTGCGCCTAATCCGTAACCATGTATACGGTAGGCTGTCAACAGGGGATGGCGGATGCGCGACGAAACCCGGGCGAAGCGGGAAGCCGAGATCATCGAGGCGGCCTATGTGCTGCTGGAGCAGAAGGGCGCGGCAGGCATGTCGATGCTGGCCGTGGCCAAGGCGGCGAAGGCCAGCAACGAGACGCTCTACAACTGGTACGGCGACAAGCTCGGCCTGTTCCGCGCCATGGCCGCACGCAACGGCGAGGCGCTGGTGGCGCGGCTGGAGGCGGCGCTGGCCGAGGACGCCTCGCCGCTCGAGGCGCTCGATGGCCTCGGCCCCGTGCTGCTCGACCTCCTCACCGCCCCCCGCGCCGTGGCCCTGGCCCGCGCCGCCGCTGGCGACCCGACCGGGAGCCTCGGGGCCGCACTCGCCGAGGCGGGCCGGAGCCGCGTGCAACCGATGATCGAGGCGCTCTGCCAGAAGGCGCTCGACGAGCGCGCACTGAAGGGCGGCGACGCGGCGACGATCTGCGAAACCTATCTCGCGCTCCTGCTGGGCGACAGCCAAATCCGCCGCGCCATCCACGCCGCCCCGCCCCCGTCCCGCGCCGAGATCCGGTCCCGCGCCGACCGGGCCTTGATGCAGACCTGGCGGCTCTTTGCCCGCGAAGACCGCTAGGGGCCGCGCCGTCCCTGCACATGTGAACGTTTCGTCACCCGGCCTTGCTCCGGCATCTGCGCGCCCTTACATGAAGCCCCATGCGCCTGCCCATTCCCTTTGCCCCGCGCCCGCCGCTGGTGTCGGTGATCCGCCTTCAGGGCGCGATTGGCATGGGCGCGCGCGGCATGAACGATGCCGCCATGGCCGCGCCGATCGAGCGCGCCTTTCGCAAGGGTAAGCCTGCCGCGGTGGCGCTCCAGATCAACAGCCCCGGCGGGTCGCCCACCCAGAGCGCCCTGATCGCCGCCCGCATCCGCCGCCTGTCGGAGGAAAAGGGCGTTCCGGTCTTTGCCTTCGTCGAGGATGTCGCGGCCTCGGGCGGCTACTGGCTGGCCACGGCGGCCGACGAGATCATCGTCGACGCCAACTCCATCACCGGCTCCATCGGTGTGATCTCGGCGAGCTTCGGGCTGACCGAGTTCATCCAGAAGCACGGCATCGAGCGGCGGGTGCATACCGCGGGCGAGAGCAAGAGCTTCATGGACCCGTTCCGCCCCGAGAAACCCGAGGACGTGGCCAGGCTGAAGGCCCTCCAGAAGGTCATCCACGGCAACTTCATCGACCAGGTTAAATCGCGCCGCGGCCCCCGGCTGGCCGAGGGTGCAGACCTGTTCACCGGTGACATCTGGGTCGGCCCGCAGGCTGTCGAGGTCGGGCTGGCCGATGCAGTCGGCCACCTCGTGCCCACCATGAAGGCCCGCTTCGGCGACAAGACCCGTTTCATCGTGCACGGCCCGCGCCGCAGCCTGCTGCGCCGCCTCGGCGCCGAAGCGGTGACCGGGGCCGTCGGCGCCGCCGAAGAGCGGGCCATGTGGGCGAGGTTCGGGCTCTAGATGCTGCTGAAGGCCGTCATCTTCTTTCTTGCCGCCATGGGCGTGCTGGCCATCTTCGGCAAGAAGAAGGTCACCAGGCGCAAACCCCCGGCCAAGCGGGTCGAGACCGCCAGGAAATGCCCCAAATGCGGCGCCTTCCGGATCGGGACGGGCGATTGTGCCTGCGGAAAGAGCTGAGCCATGACCGTTGATCTCCTGATCGCGGGCCTCGGGCTCGTCATCCTGCTGCTTGCCGGTGACGCGCTGGTGCGGGGCGCGGTGAACATCGCGCTGCGCCTGGGCATCCCGGCGCTGATCGTCTCCCTGACGATCGTGGCCTTCGGCACCTCCGCGCCCGAGCTGCTGATCTCGGTCAAGGCGGTGCGCGACAACGCCGGCGGGCTGGCGCTGGGCAACGTGGTGGGCTCGAACATCGCCAACGTGCTGCTGGTGCTCGGCGTTCCGGCGCTCATGCGGGTGCTGGCCACAAGGGATCACGACACCCGCCGCAGCTTCGTCTTCATGATCGCGGCCACCCTGCTGTTCATCGCCGCCTGCTTCTTCGGCCCGATCCGCTGGTGGCACGGGCTGGTCCTCGTGGCGGCCCTCTCGGGCGTGCTCTGGGATGCGATCCGCACCGCCCGCAGCCACCGCCGCACGACCGCGAGCCAGGATTACGGCGCCGACGACGCGGAAGAGCTCGAAGGTGCCGACCCGTCGATGCCCTGGTGGAAGATCGGGGTCTTCACCGTGCTGGGCCTCGTCGGCCTGCCGCTGGGCGCCGATCTGTTGGTCGACAGCTCGGTGCGCATCGCCACCGTGCTGGGCGTCTCCGACACGGTGATCGGGCTCACGCTGGTGGCCATCGGCACCTCGCTGCCCGAGCTGGCCACCACGGTCATGGCCGCGCTGCGCAACCAGGCCGACGTGGCGCTGGGCAACGTGATCGGCTCCAACATGTTCAACCTGCTCGCGATCATCGGTCTCGCCAGCTTTGTCGGCCCGATCCCGGTGGACCCGGAGATCCAGAGGTTCGACCTCTGGGTCATGCTGGCCGCCGCCCTCGCGCTCATCCCCTTCGTTTTCCTGCGGCAAAACATGGGCCGCCTGGTGGGGGTCGTTTTCAGCCTGCTTTACGTGGCATATCTTGTGGTCGTGGTGTCCTGACCAGAGGGCTCCGCAAGTTGCCGCAACGTCCGCCAGGGTCCTGACAAGCCCGGCACGAGAGGTTGGGCAAGCAGAGTTATCCATCAACGCGCGAACTGTCACAAAACCGTTAAAAATTCCCTAATGATTTCATTTATTTACGGAGCTGAAAGAATAATTCGGTGCGATATCAACGCGTTACGTATACGCCTAAAAAATAGGCAAAGGCCGGAATCCGCCGATATACAACGGGAATTCTTGGCTCCCCGAGAATTCTCCCAAGACTTATCCACAGAAACGGTGGAGAGCTTTCCTCTTGCCCCTGCCCCCCTACCATTGCAGCCATGATAGGGAATCATGATCAAGATCAAGTAGGCGCCATGGATACCGGTCACGAGGTCATACGCGCGCAGTTGCGCCATCTCGACGGCTCGCCCGGCGTCTATCGCATGCTCGATGTCGAGAGCCGCGTGCTTTACGTCGGCAAGGCGCGCAACCTGAAGGCGCGGGTGAGCTCCTATGCGCGGCCCACGGGCCACAGCCCGCGGATCGAGCGGATGATCTCCGAGACCGCCTCAATGATGTTTCTCACCACTGCAACGGAGACCGAGGCCCTGCTGCTGGAGCAGAACCTCATCAAGCAGCTGAAGCCCAAGTTCAACGTGCTGCTGCGCGACGACAAGAGCTTTCCAAACATCCTCGTGGCCAAGGATCACGCCTTTCCGCAGATCAAGAAGCACCGGGGCGCGAAGACCGAGAAGGGCGCCTATTACGGCCCCTTCGCCAGCGCGGGCGCGGTGAACCGCACGCTGAACCAGCTGCAGAAGGTCTTTCTGCTGCGCAACTGCACCGACGCCACCTTCGAGACCCGCACGCGCCCCTGCCTGCTCTACCAGATCAAGCGCTGCTCGGCGCCCTGCGTGGGCCATATCAGCGAGGCCGATTACGGCGCGCTGGTGGGCGACGCCGAGCGGTTCCTCCAGGGGCGGTCGACCAAGGTGCAGGCGCAGCTGGCCGAGCAGATGCAGGCGGCCTCCGAGGCGATGGAGTTCGAGCGGGCCGCCGCGCTGCGCGACCGCATCCGCGCGATGACGGCGGTGCAGACGACGCAGGGGATCAACCCGCGCTCCACGCCGGAGGCCGACGTGATGGCGCTGCACATGGAGGGCGGGCAGGCCTGCGTGCAGGTGTTCTTCATCCGGGCCGGCCAGAACTGGGGCAACCGCGACTACTACCCGAGGCTCGGCGGCGCCGAGAGCCCGGCGGAGGTGCTTCAGGCCTTCGTGGCGCAGTTCTATTCCACCAAGGAGCCGCCCCGGCTGGTGCTGCTTTCCGACGATATCGAAGACCGCGAGATCATGGAGGAGCTGCTGACCGAGGCCGCGGGCCGGAAGGTGGAGGTGAACGTGCCCCAGCGCGGCGAAAAGGCCGAGCTGGTGGCGGGCGCCCTGCGCAACGCCCGCGAGAGCCTGGCTCGCAAGATGAGCGAAAGCGCGGCGCAGTCGAAGCTGCTCAAGGGCCTGGCCGAAGCCTTCGACCTCGCCGGGCCGCCCCGGCGCATCGAGATCTACGACAACTCCCACATCCAGGGCACCAACGCCGTGGGCGGCATGGTGGTGATGGGCCCCGACGGCTGGGTGAAGAGCCAGTACCGCAAGTTCAACATCAAGGGCGAGGAGCTGACGCCGGGCGACGACTTCGGGATGATGAAGGAGGTGCTGTCGCGCCGCTTCAAGCGCCTGTTGAAGGAAGACCCCGACCGCCAGTCCGAGGCCTGGCCCGACCTGCTGCTGATCGACGGCGGCGCGGGGCAGGTGAGCGCCGTGGCCGAGATCATGGCGGAGCTGGGAGTGGAGGACGTGCCCTTCATCGGCGTCGCCAAGGGGATCGACCGCGACGCCGGCAAGGAAGAGTTTCACCGCACCGGCCAGCGCCCCATGGCGCTCCGCCACAACGACCCGGTGCTCTACTTCATCCAGCGGATGCGCGACGAGGCGCACCGCTTCGCCATCGGCACGCACCGGGCCAAGCGGGCAAAGGCAATGACAGCCACGCCGCTCGACGAGGTGCCGGGGGTAGGGGCCACCCGCAAGCGGGCCCTGCTGGCGCATTTCGGCTCCGCCAAGGCGGTGAGCCGCGCGGCGCTGGCCGACCTGAAGGCGGTGGAGGGAATCAGCGAGGGGCTGGCGCAGAAGATCTACGACTTCTTCCACGAAAAGGGCTGAAGCCGGGGCGGTTACGCCCGCCGCAGCCGCTCCTCCCACATCACGTAGCGCCCGAGCGCGTTCTTCTGGCTCGAGCCGAGCACATGGCAGCCCCCGTTCTCGAACAGATGGGTGGCCTCGACCGTGGCATTGGGCACCGGCAGGGTGAAGTGCAGCGCGCTCTGGGTGTAATACCCCAGGCCCTGCGGCATGCCCTGGATCTCGAAGGTGAGGATGCCGGGGGCGGTGGCCTGCATCGGGATCTCCATGACCACATCGGGGGTCTTCTCCTCGACGAAGACATGGCGGAACCGCAGCCACAGCCCGAGTTCGCCCTCGGGCGCCAGTTCGAGCTCGACAGTGTAGGCGTGGCTGTCGCCCTTGCCATCGGCCCAGCGGCCCGTGCCGCTGTAGCGCCCCTGCGCCTCCTCGAGTAGTCCCGGCATATCGGTGCTCCCCTGTCCACCGCGAGCATAGCACGAATCGCGCCGCCGCGAGCGTTGCACTGGCGTGAAATCGTGCCACTTCCGTGTTCCGGGCCTCTGGGGTAAACCCGGGTCATGGTCTGGACGATCCCAAATATCCTGACGGCCCTCCGCCTGCTCGCCGCACCCGGCGTGGCGGTGATGTTCCTCTACTTCCAGCGCCCCTGGGCCGACTGGTTCGCGCTGGTGCTCTTCATGGCCGCCGCCATCACCGATTTCTTCGATGGCTGGCTCGCCCGGAAGTGGAAGCAGGAAACCAAGATCGGCGCCATGCTCGACCCGATTGCCGACAAGGCGATGGTGGTGATCGCGCTGCTGGTGATCACCGGCTTCTCCGGCATGAACCCCTGGATCCTGCTCCCGGCAACGCTGATCATGTTCCGCGAGGTCTTCGTCAGCGGGCTGCGCGAGTTCCTGGGCGACACGGCGGGCACCCTCAAGGTGACCCGGCTCGCCAAGTGGAAGACCACGGCGCAGATGGTCGCCATCGCCATCCTCTTCCTCGGCACCGGGCTCGACTGGCTCACCCACCGCGGCGACAGTCCGGGCGGCCTCGCCCGCTTCCGCGACGGGCCCGCAGGCTGGGCCACGGTCACCGGCACCTGGGTGCTCTGGGTCGCCGCCGGGCTCACGCTGGCCACCGGCTGGGACTACTGGCGCAAGGCGCAGCCGTTCCTGAAGGGGCCGAAATGAAGGTGGATGTGCTCTACTTCGCCTGGGTCCGCGAGCGGATCGGCCTGCCGCGCGAGGCGGTCGAGACCGGCGCGGCAACGGTGGCCGGGCTGGTCGAGGAACTGCGCGCGCGCGAGCCGCGCTATGCCGCGGCCTTCGAGGATGTCACGGCGCTGCGCGTGGCGCTCGACCAGGAGCTTGCCGACTTCGATGCGCCGCTCGCGGGCGTGCGCGAGGTGGCCTTCTTCCCGCCGATGACGGGTGGATGAAGGGGGCCGGCTGATGTCCGAGGTCCGGGTTCAGCCCGAGAGCTTCGACGCGGGCGCCGAGCTCAACCGCTTTTCCGCGTCGCAGGCCGGCGCGGGCGCGGTGGTGAGCTTCACCGGCGTGGTGCGCGATGTGGCCGGCGGGCTGGAGGCGATGGAGATCGAGCACTATCCCGGCATGACCGAGAAGGCGATCACCGGGATCGTGGAGGAGGCCGGACGCCGCTGGCCGCTGACCGGGGCGCTGGTGATCCACCGGCACGGGCGGCTGGAGCCGGGCGCCCAGATCATGATGGTCGCCACCGCCTCGGCGCATCGCGCAGCCGCCTTCGAGGCGGCGGAGTTCCTGATGGATTACCTCAAGAGCCGCGCGCCTTTCTGGAAGAAGGAGCTGACCCGCGACGGCGCGGGCTGGGTCGCGGCCGTGGAGGCCGACGAGAACGCGCTGAAGCGCTGGTGAGCCCTGTGGTCGGCCCCAGCGCGGGCCCCATGGCCATCGCGGCTCACAGCAGTGCGCGAAACCGCTCCGGCGGGTCATGGGCGAGGGCGGCAGCGGTGGCCGTCGGGTGCTCGGCAAAGTAGCGGGCCACGAGCTGGCGGGCGGCCGAATAGCCCAGCCACATCGGGTAGGCGCCGGTACCGAAGAACCACTCGTTGTGGTCATACCCCGGATCCGACCAGAGCGTGCGGATCGTCTCTCGGTGGCTCTCAAGTGCATCCGGCACCGCGCCTTCCCAGGGTTCCAGCGGCGAGCCGAAAAGCTCCTGCGCGAAGTGGCAGGCAAGACCCTCCGACACCAGCACCGCGCCGAGGCTCGCGCCATAGCCCGGCCCGTCCCAGCGCGCGGCGTGGTGCAGCTCATGCGCCACCATCCGCTCGAAGCTCTCGTTGGCGTTCTCGGCCAATGCGGGGCTTTCCGGGTCGACGGTCAGGATCAGGGTGCCGGGGCCGGGCGCGAGGCCCAGGTGGCCCTTCTCGGCGATCACCGCGCTGCCGGCCCGCAGCACCACGTCGAGCGGCCCGAGCGGCAGGCGGGCGGCGGCGCGGGCATGGGTGGCGCGGACAAGGTCGCCGAGCCAGGGGGCGAGCGCGTCGAGCGCGCCGCGGGCGTTGCAGATGTGAAGCGCGAGCGGGGGCGGCCCGCTCATCCGGCCTGCTGGTGGCGCTCGATGTAGCTGCGCAGCTCCTCGGCCTCGCGGCGGGCATCGCGCAGCCCGTCCATCGCGGCGGAAAGTTCGGCTTCGGTCTGGGAGAGCTGGTTGGTCAGCTCGGCCTCGCGGCTTTGCAGGTAGGCGATGGCCTGATCGCGGGTCTCTTCGGCCTCGTGGAGCGATTGGGCCATCTTGTCGAGCTCGCCCATCTCCGACTGGGTGACCCGGCTGAGCCGGTGGATCAGCCAGTTGGCGAACCAGCCGAGCATGAACGCCACGAAGAGAATGATCGCCGTGACGATGATGAATTCCGATCTACTCACCCGTGGTCTCCGCCTCGCCTTCCTGGTCTTCGGCCCCGGCATCCGCCGGGTCTTCACCTTCTGCCCCATCACTCCCGTCAGCGCCAGCCTCTTCGGCCGCGTCGAGGGCGTCTTCGGACACGAGGGTAAACTCGATGCGGCGGTTGGCCTCGCGGCCTTCTTCGGTGTCGTTGTCGGCGATGGGCATTTCCTCGCCGTAGCCGGTGGCGGTGATGCCCGAGGTCAGTACCCGGCGGTCCATCAGCGCCTTCAGCACCGCGTCGGCGCGCTGCTGCGAGAGCTGCTGGTTCATCTGTTCGCGGCCCTGGCTGTCGGTGTGGCCGCCGATCTCCATCTCGAAGTCGACCTCCGAGCACTTGCCCTTCAGCACCTCGGCGATCCGGTCCATCACGCCCACGGCAGGGCCGGAGATCTCGGTCGAGCCGGGCTCGAAGGTGATCTTGGTGGCCTCGTTGATGGCAACGATCCTGGCCACGCATTGCTCGGGCGTCGGCAGGTCGGCGAGCGGGTCGAGCTGGGCCTCGTAGGTCACGGCGATCTCGTAATGCGCGCCTTCGCCCAGCTTCTCGGCGAGATGGCGGGCGATCTCGGCCTTGGCATCGGGGTTGCCGGTGGTGCCGCGCACCTCGATGTAGGCAGGCTGCACCACCACCGAGCCGCTGTTGAGGTGGCCGAGCGCGGTCAGCCCCGCCAGCACCCGGATCGGCCAGCCATCGGGCAGGTCGGGGTCGAGCCGGGTGGCGAGATAGACGGCCTCCGAGCCGAAGCTGGCCTGGGCAAAGCTCTTCACGGCCTCGCGCACCTGCTCGTTGGTGACGCGCCCGCGCAGCTGCACCCGACCCTCGGGCGAGCGCGTGGCCACAAACTCGGGCGGGCCCTGGTCGGCCTCGCCGGTGCCGTCCACGCTGGCCTTTTCCGGCAGCGAGGAGGCCAGCGAGAAGACCTCCGGCAGGTTGCTCTCCAGTTCCCCAACCACCTTGTCGAAGGAGGCCTGCGAGGTGCCGGCGAGAGCGACCAGCGAGATGTCGGCGTCGGAGAAGGTGATCGCCCCGCCGCCCAGCTCGCCCACGGCGGCAATGGCCTGTTCGGCGGCCCGGGCCCAGTCGGGCGTGGGCACGCCGAGGCCCAGCACGCAATCGACCTGGCCCTCGAGGCCGACCGCGCGGGCGGCGGCGAGGATACGCCGGCGGCTCTCCTCGGTGTCGGCGGAGCAGGCGTCAAAACGGGCGGTGCCGTTCTCGTCGATCAGGAAGCGCAGGGTGAAGGGGGTGATGACCGGGCGCGGCGCGCTGATGTCGACCACCAGCTGCACGCCCTCGGGGGCCTCGCGGGCCAGCATGGTTTCGAGCCTGCGCTTCTCGGCACCCGAAGAGCTGATGGCGGTCACCGCCACCCGGTCGGCGGCGATGGAGACCTTGGACCGCGGCAGCATCTTGAGCGCGTAGAGCCCGAACTTCACCGCGCGGTCCCAGCCGTCGGGCAGCGGGTAGTCGGCGGTTTCAAGTAGGTCGGTCACCGCGATGTCGTTGCCCACGGTCTGGGTGATCCGCCCGGCAAAGGCGTCCCGGTCGACCTCGGCGGGGATCAGCCCGATCATCGAGATGCCGTCGTCGTTGCGCAGGATCTCGATGGAGAACTGCGGCGCGGTGATCGGCTTGGCCGGCTCCACCTCGATCTGGTCGATCACCCGCGAGGCATCGACCACGGCGCCGGTCGCGGAGAGCGCCCGAAAGCGGGCCGCCTCGGAGGGCGCCGTGCCGGAGATCAGCACCTGCAACCCGTCGGTCTCCACTGCGGCCCAGTCGTGCCCGCCCTCGATCAGCGCCGTCTTCACCGCCGATTGCGATCCGCGCTCGATCAGCCCGGCCGCGGCGGTGGCGCTGAAGTAGCACAGCACGGCGGCGACGAGGAGCGCGATGAAGGTGACGGCTTTGGGGCTGAGTTGCATCGGGGCTCCGGCGCGGCTTCAGGATGGACCTTGCTTTAGAGCGGCGGGCAGCCGTGTGCAATCATGCTGCGATCACAGAAGGATGACGGCGGCGAGAAACAGCACGGGGATCAGCCCGGCGTCGCGGTTGGAGCGGAACAGCCGCAGGCAGGTGGCCGGGTCGTCGATCTTGAGCTGCCCGAGCTGCCAGGCCAGGTGCCAGCCCATCGCCCAGGCCCCTCCGGCGGCGAGCGCCAGTTGCAGCGGTGAGGCGGGCTCGATGAGGGCGGCGATCATCGCCACGGTCAACAGGGTGACGGTCAGCGCGAGGAAGAGGCGCAGGATCTGCGGCGAGGCGTCTCCGAAGAGCCGTGCGGTGGATTTGACCCCGATCAGCGCGTCATCCTCGATATCCTGATGGGCATAGATGGTGTCGTAGAAGATCGTCCAGGCGATGCCGGCGGCATAGAGAAACACCGGCGCCAGCGCGAGCGCATCGGTATGCGCGGCCCAGGCCAGCAGGGCGCCCCAGTTGAATGCGAGGCCCAGAAAGATCTGCGGCCACCAGGTGAAGCGCTTGGCGAAGGGGTAGATGCACACCAGCGCCAGCGAGCCGACGCCGAGCCAGATCGCCGTGGGCGGAAAGGTGAGCAGGATCGCGAAGGCCACCAGTGCCTGCGTGGCCATCCAGGCCAGCGCCTGCCGCACCGAGACCGCGCCCGAGGGGATCGGCCGCGAGCGGGTGCGGGCCACCGAGCCGTCGATGTGGCGGTCGGTGATGTCGTTCCAGGTGCAGCCCGCGCCGCGCATCAGCACCGCGCCGAGGCCGCAGCCCGCGATGATCCAGAGATCGAACCAGCGCCAGCCGGTCGAGGCGGCGGCCAGCAGCACGCCCCACCAGCAGGGCAGCAGCAGCAGCCATGTGCCGATCGGCCGGTCGGCCCGCGACAGCCGCAGGTAGGGGCGCGTGGCGGGCGGGGCCCAGCGGTCGACCCAGTTTCCGCTGACCGCATCGGCAACCTGCCCTGCGTCTGGCGTTTCGGGTTCGGCAGACATATCTCTGGCCCCATGAAAGCAAAAGTCCGCCTCCATGTAGACCACCCGCTGGGCGCGGGGCAAACCGTTGGATTGTCGCGGGAGCAGGCGCACTACCTGTTTGCGGTGATGCGGCTGGAGGTGGGCGAGGGGGTGCTCCTGTTCAACGGCGAGGCCGGCGAGTGGCTGGCCGAGGTGATCGTGGCCAACAAGCGCAACCCGGTGCTGGTGTGCCGTGAGCAGACCGGCCCTCAGGTATCGCCCCCCGATCTCTGGCTTCTCTTTGCCCCGATCAAGAAGGCCCGCACCGATTTCATCGTCGAGAAGGCCGCCGAGATGGGCGCGCGCCGGATCGTGCCGGTGCTGACCGAGTTCACCAATGCCGAGCGGGTGAAGGTGGACAGGTTGCAGGCCCATGCGGTGGAGGCCGCCGAGCAATGCGGCGGCACCTTCGTGCCCGAGGTCGCCGAGCCGGTGAAGCTCGCGGCCCTGCTCGATGCCTGGCCGAAGGAGCGCAGCCTGATGTTCTGCAACGAGGCGCTGGTGGGTGAAGACCGCAAGCTGGGCGGCGCGCCCGGCCCCTGGGCGGTGCTGATCGGCCCCGAGGGCGGGTTCTCCGACACCGAGCGGTCGCGGCTCGCGGCGATGCCCCAGGCCCAGGCGGTGAGCCTCGGCCCGCGTATCCTGCGCGCCGACACGGCGGCGGTGGCGGCGCTGACGCTCTGGCAGACAACCCACGGAGACTGGCAATGATCCGGCAGGCGCAACCCGGCGAGGAGGCGCGACTGGAGGCCTTTCTGGCCGGGCATGCGGAAACCTCGATGTTTCTGCGCGGCAACCTCGCCACCCACGGCCTGCGCCCTACCGACCACCCCCACGGCACCACCTGCTGGCTCGCCGAAACCGAGGCCGGCGCGATCCGCGCGGTGGTCGGCTGCAACAACGAGGGCTTCCTGATGGCGCAGGTGCCCGTGCCGCTGCCGGGCCTCTGGAGCGCGGTGGCGCAGGTGCTGGCCGGGCGCAGCATCGCCGGAATGACCGGGGAAGACACCCAGGTGCGGGCAGCGCTGGAGGGCATCGGCCTGGCCGACGCGCCCTTCACCCTCAACCACACCGAGCCGCTCTACCGGCTCGATCTGGACCGGCTCGAAGACCCTGAGGCCGAGCTGCGGCCCGTGAGCCCCGCCGACGAGCCGATGCTGGTCGAATGGTTCGCCGAGCATTTCATCGACACCGGCTTCTCCGCCAGCCGGTTGCAGGCGCTCTCCGATGCCCGCCGGCGCGCCGCCCGCGTCGTGCACGAAAGCGCCCTGCGCCTGCTGCTCGACAACGGGGTTCCGGTCGGCATGGCCGCGGTCAATGCGCGGGCGGGCGACATGGTGCAGCTTGGCTCCGTGCATGTGCTGCGTCCGCACCGCAACCGCGGGCTGGGGCGCCGGGTCACAGCGGCGCTGCTGGCCGAGGAGCGGGCCAGGGGCGCGCGCAGGGCGGTGCTCTTTGCCAACAACCCGGCGGCGGCGCGGGCCTACGAGGGCCTCGGCTTTCGCCATATCGGCGCCTACAGGATCGCGCTGCTGGCCCGGCCCATGCCGGTGCGGGTGATGGCATGAGCCTGATCCGCCCGGAGGCCCGCAAGCACCTCGACCGCTGGCGCGAATGCATCGCGGCGGCGGCGATCATCGCCGTCGGCATCTGGCTCGGCACCCAGACCACCGGGCTGGCCTGGTGGCTCGCGGTGGCGCTCATCTCCTTCGGGCTCTTCGCCTTCTATGCCGGGCTGCAACGCGCCCGCATCCGGCCCCGCTCCGGCGGGCGCGGGCTGATCGAGCTCGACGAGGGCGCGCTGCGCTACATGACCGGCGAGGGCGGCATGGTGGTGTCGCTCCCCGAGGTCGTGCGCATCGAGATCGAGACCACCGGCGAAGGCCCCTTCGTGGACGATCTCTTCTGGCTCTGGGTCACGCCGGAGGGCACCGCGCGCATCCCCGCCTCCGCCGCCGGGTCGGAGAAGATGGTCGATGCCCTTGCCGGTTTCCCCGGCGCCCGCTACGAGCAGGTCATCGTGGCCTCGGCCAGCACCGAGCCGCGGCTCTTCATCGTGTGGCAGAAGGATCGCCTTCTGGTGCATTGACTTCACTGCCGATGCTGCCAAGTCTGACAGTTCAGACGGCCAGAAACCCCGGAGCCTCATATGTCCATCCCCCAGTCCGGCGGCGGGCCGATCGAACGGCACGAGCAACTTGCCGCGTATCTTGAAGAGGGCTGCAAGCCCAAGCAAGACTGGCGGATCGGCACCGAGCACGAGAAGTTCGGCTACTGCAAGGACACCCTCAAGCCGCTGCCCTACGAGGGCGACCGCTCGATCCACGCCGTGCTCGCCGGTCTGCGCGACCGCTTCGGCTGGGCCCCCGTCGAGGAAGACGGCAAGCTGATCGGCCTGGTCAAGGACGGTGCCAACGTGAGCCTCGAGCCGGGGGGCGCGCTGGAGCTGAGCGGTGCACCGCTGGAAACCATCCACCAGACCTGCGACGAGGTGAACGAGCACCTGCGCGAGGTCAAGGAGGTGTCCGACGAGATCGGCGTCGGCTTCATCGGTCTCGGTGCCGCGCCGATCTGGACGCATGATGAGATGCCGCTCATGCCCAAGGGCCGCTACAAGCTGATGGACGCCTACATGAGCCGCGTCGGCACCACCGGCACCACCATGATGCGCCGCACCTGCACCGTGCAGGTCAACCTCGACTTCGGCTCCGAGGCCGACATGGTGCAAAAGATGCGGGTGGCCATCGCGCTTCAGCCCGTCGCCACGGCGCTGTTTGCGAATTCCCCCTTCTTCGAGGGCAAGCCCAACGGGATGAAGAGCTACCGCAGCTGGGTCTGGCGCAACATGGACGAGGCCCGGACCGGCATGCTGCCCTTCGTCTTCGACGAGGGCTTCGGCTTCGAGGCCTATGTGCAATACGCGCTCGATGTGCCGATGTACTTCGTCTACCGCGATGGCCGGTACATCGACGCGCTGGGCCAGTCCTTCCGCGATTTCCTCAAGGGCGAGCTGCCCGCGCTGCCCGGCGAGACGCCCACGCTCTCCGACTGGGCCGACCACCTGACCACCGCCTTCCCCGAGGCGCGGCTGAAGAAGTTCATCGAAATGCGCGGCGCCGATGGCGGGCCCTGGCGGCGCCTCTGCGCCCTTCCGGCCTTCTGGGTTGGCCTCACCTACGACCAGGGCGCCCTCGATGCCGCCTGGGATCTGGTGAAGGGCTGGGATGCCGAGACCCGGCAGGCGCTGCGGGTGTCTGCGGGCGAGCAGGGGCTGGCGGGCGAGGTCAACGGCATCCGCATGCACGACCTGGCGCGCGAGGCGGTCGAGATCGCCCACGCCGGCCTGAAGGCGCGCGCGCGGCCCGGCTCGGGTGGCATGGTCCCCGACGAGACCCATTTCCTGAACGCGCTGCAGGAGAGCGTCGCCTCCGGCCAGACCCCGGCCGACGAGCTCCTGGCGCATTATCACGGCGATTGGCACGGCGATCTGAGCCGGATCTACGCGGCCTACAGCTACTAGCGCACCGCTGCCGTGAGGCCTTCGTGAAAACTCCCGTCATGAGGACGGCGGGAGCACACGAAAATGTTAACTTTGCTTGACCCAACGGTAAAAAAGTGGCCAGACTCCCGTCACAAGACATTAAAACGCGAAGAGGGAAGTCATTCTATGCGTAACACAATTATCAAGATTTTCGAGATCCTGATCTGGGTCATCGGCGGCCTCGTGGCCATCGGCGGCGTGATCGGCGGCATCGTGATGCTGGCCCAGGGCGAGGTCGTCGGGCTCGGCGTCATCATCGGTGGTCTGCTCTATGCCGTCATCATCATGGCGCTGTTCTTCATCCAGATCGGCACCTACAACAACACCCGCCGCACCGCCGAAGCGGTGGAGAAACTGGCCGGCCGCTGAGCCACCCGCCAGTTGCGAACTGCAAGGAAGCCGGGCCTCAGGGCCCGGTTTTCTTTTTCTCGCCGATCCGGCTCTCGGTGCCCGCCTTCAGGCGCTGGATGTTCTCGACATGGCGCAGGTAGATCAGAACCGTCAGCGCGATGCCCAGGAAAAACCCGATGCCGTAGCCGAGGGTGAACATCCAGAAGGTCGACGTGGCGGCGGTGATGAGCGCGGCGAGCGAGCTGAGCCGGGTGGCGATGGCCACCACCAGCCATGTGCCGCAGGCGGCGAGCCCGGTCAGCGGATGCAGCGCCAGCAGGGTGCCCAGAAAGGTCGCCACGCCCTTGCCACCCCGGAACTTCAGCCAGACCGGAAAGATGTGGCCGATGAAGGCGCAGAGACCGGCAAGCTGGGCGGCGTCCTCGGCCAGAAGCCAGCGCGCCACCAGCACCGCGATTCCGCCCTTGGCCGCGTCCAGCACCAGCGTGAGAAGCGCCGCCAGCTTGTTGCCGGTGCGCAGCACGTTGGTGGCGCCGATGTTGCCCGAGCCGATCTTGCGCAGGTCGCCCAGCCCGAAGAGCCGGGCCATGACGATCCCGAAGGGCACCGAGCCCAGCAGGTAGGCCAGCACCGCGGCAAGCGCGAGCAGTGAGGGGGCTGTGGTGAGTTCGGGCATCGTCCGCGGGTCCTTTTGGCCCCCTCTATGCGTCAACAGGGCTTTGCCCGGCAAGGGGGCAGCAACACGCCATTGGCCGGGCGTGGTCGGCGCTCCTCACTTCCGCGCCAGGGCGGAGGTCCGAAAGCCCTGTTTGCCTAGCCGAACACCCGGCGCCCGCCCACCCAGGTGCCCAGCACCTTGCCTTCCATTCGCGCGCCGTCAAAGGGCGTGTTCTTGGACTTCGAGCGCAGGGTGGCGCGGTCGAGCAGGAAGGGCGCGTGGGGATCGAAGAGCACGAGATCGGCGGGCGCACCCCTGGCCAGGCGCCCGGCGGGCAGGCCGAGGCGGCGGGCCGGGTTCAGCGCCAGCGCCCGGAAGAGCTGGGGCAGGCTCAGCAGCCCCGCGTGCAGCAGCCGCATGGCGGCGGGCAGCAGCGTTTCCAGCGCCACGGCCCCCGAGGCGGCCTCCTCGAAGGGCAGCCGCTTGCTCTCCTCGTCCTGCGGGGTGTGCATCGAGGAGATCACGTCGATCAGGCCCGATCCCACGGCCTCGACCATCGCCAGCCGGTCCTCCTCGTCGCGCAGCGGCGGCTTCAGCTTGAAGAAGGTGCGATACTCGCTGAGGTCGTTCACGTTGAGCGTGAGGTGGTGGATCGACACGCCGGCGGTGATGTCGAACCCGTTGCCCTTGGCCCGCTCCAGCGGGGGCAGGGCGCGGGCGGCGGAGAGCTGGTCGAAGTGATAGCGCGCGCCGGTCATCTCGACCATGGCGATATCCCGGTCCACCCCCATGCGCTCGGCCATCGGGCTGACGGCGGGCAGGCCCATCAGCGTGGCCAGCTTGCCCGAGGTCGCCGCCGCGCCCTTCGAGAGCGTCGGCTCCTGCGGGTGGCCCACCACCAGCGCATCCAGCTCGCGGGCATAGGAGAGCGCACGGGCCAGCACCTTGGTGTCGGCCACCACCTTGTCGCCATCCGAGAAGGCCAGCGCGCCCGCGTCCTTCAGGAACGACAGCTCCGCCATCTCGCGGCCTTCGCGGTTCTTGGTGAGCGTCGCCATCGCCCGGATCGTCACCGGCGCCTCCCCGGCCCGGCGGGTGACGAACTCGAGCGTCTCGGGGCTGTCGATGGCGGGCAGCGTGTCGGGGCGCATGATGATGGTGGTCACGCCGCCCGCCGCCGCCGCCGCGCCCGCCGACTTGAAGCTCTCCTTGTGGCGCTCCCCCGGCTCGCAGATCTTCACGCCCAGGTCCACGATCCCCGGCGCCAGCACCTTGCCGCCGCCGTCCACCACCAGGGTCCCCTCGGGCGTGGCCATCGGCCCCTGCGCCACATCGGCGATCCTGCCATCTGTCACCAGCAGGTGGCCCGGCCCTTCGGTCAGCGCCTCGGGGTCGATCAGGGTGACATTGGTGAAGAGGGTGGTCGTCATGCGATGTCTGTCTCCGGGGCGCGGGTCTGGCCGGTTCTAGCGTGGCGCGGCAGGAAGGTCACGCCGGGTTCGCCGCCCATCAGGACTGCGCCTTGAGCGCCTTCCGGGCGAGGCCCATCACCCGCGGGCCGCCTTCGATCAGTTCGAAGCCGATCTTCTTGCGGTAGGTCCGGGTGCCGTTCTTGCCCCGCGTGGTGACGAGTTCGGTGGCGAACCACAGGGTATCGCCCCGGGCCGTCTGCTCCAGCTCGAGCCCGTCCTGCAGGGCGTAGCTCCTGAGCTTGCGGTTGTTGAACACGTCGGTCGCAATGAAGCCGCGCTTGTTGGTCAGCGTGTAGTTGGTGTTGCGCCGCACATGGGCCCGCCAGAAGAACTTGCCGAAAGCGAGGTAGAGGCCCACGGCGAGAAACGGCAGGCCGAACAGCGGAAAGAGCGCAAAGATGCCGGGCCCGTTGCGCGGTGCGCCCATCGAGGAGGCCATGGAGATCCAGAACACCGCGAAACCGGCGAAGAACAGGCCGAAGAGGCTCTCGAAGAGGTCGCTGCCGCGGACGACGATGCCCCCCGCCGGGCGCCCCTGCCAAAGGATTTCCTCGTCGTCGTCCAGAAGGCCCTCCCAGCCCGGCGGCGTGTTGGCCATCAGCCCTTCCCCCGGATCGCGGCCAGCGCGGTTTCGGCCAGGGCGGCATCCTGCGCCGACAGGCCGGTAAAGCCCATCGGTCCGGGGCGCACCGTGCGGGTGCGGCCGTCGGCATCGCGGACCCGGCGCACGGCCGGAAAGTGAAAATAGACGGCCCAGGGCCCCTCGCCCGAGCCGCGCCGCTCGATCTTGCCGGTCTTCGGCACGATGAAGCGCATCGCCTGCCGCCCGCCGAAGAGGATGATCGCCCGGCTCCGGGTCACCCCGTAACGCGTGCGCCGGTTGGCGGCGCGGGCATGGGCGGGCGCGATCAGCGCAAAGACAATCCAGAGCCCGCCGGAGATCACCAGGAAGGTGATCCAGATCCCCACCGCGCCCTCCATCTCGTCGAGATTTGCGAGCCCCAGCAGCAGGAACAGCAGAAAGCAGGCAAACATGACCCAGCCGGCAATCCGCAGGATCACATAGGAACCCGGCAAGGCCAGCGTGAACGCCGGCTTGCCCTCCCACAGAAGGGTCTCGTTCTGTTTCAGGTGGGGGGCGAGGTCAGACACAGGCCGCCCGCTCCGCCTTCAGGTTCTGCGCCAGCAGGTCCATCGCGGCCATCCGCACGGCCACACCCATCTCCACCTGCTCGGTGATGACCGAGCGGGAGGGGTCGTCGGCGGTGGCGCTGTCGATCTCCACGCCCCGGTTCATCGGGCCGGGGTGCATCACGATGGCGTCGGGTCTGGCCAGGCTCAGCTTCTCGGCGTCGAGCCCGTAGCGGTGAAAGTACTCCCGCTCCGAGGGGATGAAGCCGCCGTCCATCCGCTCGCGCTGAAGCCGGAGCATCATCACCACATCGGCGTCCTTCAGGCCCTCGGCCATGTCATGGGTCACCTCGCAGCCGAGGTCGCGGAAGGCGGAGGGCACCAGCGTCGGCGGGCCGACGAGGCGCACGCGGGCCTCCATCCGGTTCAGCAGCAGGATGTTGGAGCGCGCCACGCGGGAGTGGGCGACATCGCCGCAGATCGCCACCGTCAGCCGGTGCAGCCGGCCCTTGTGGCGGCGGATCGTCAGCGCATCCAGCAGGGCCTGGGTGGGGTGTTCGTGCCTCCCGTCGCCCGCGTTGAGCACCGCGCAGTTCACCTTCTGCGCCAGCAGGTCGACCGCGCCGGAATGCGGATGGCGCACCACCAGCAGGTCGGGGTGCATGGCGTTCAGCGTCAGGGCGGTGTCGAGCAGGGTCTCGCCCTTCTTGATCGAGCTGGCCTGCATCGCCATGTTCATCACGTCCGCGCCCAGCCGCTTGCCCGCCAGCTCGAAACTGGCCTGGGTGCGGGTCGAGTTCTCGAAGAACATGTTCACCTGGGTCAGCCCGCGCAGCGCCTCACCGTGCTTCTCGCCCGAGCGGTTCATCGCGGCGTAGTGTTCGGCGAGGTCGAGAATGGCGGTGATCTCGTCGGGGGCGAGGTGGGCGATGCCGAGAAGGTGTTTCGCGCGCAATGTCATCCCTGTTCCCCGATGCCGAAGGCCCTGTAATATCCGGTTTTGTATAGCAGGCTCGCGCGGCGCGGCAACATGGGGTAAGCCCGGAGCATGGACGGAGAATTCGACCGGAACGCGATGCTGGCGGCGCTGGCCTGGCAGGTGGAGCTGGGGGCGGTGGACGCCATCGGCGACGCCCCGGTAAACCGTTTCGAGGTGAAAACCGAGCCCAAGGCCAGGCCGGCGGCGGCCGCGCCCGTGCCCCATGCGCCGGTGGTCACGCCCGAGGTCGATGCCGTGGCCGAGGCGCGGGCGCTGGCGGCGGCGGCAGGCACGCTCGAGGCCCTGGCCGCGGCGCAGGAGAGCTTCAACCTCTGCGAGCTGAAACGCGGCGCGCGCAACTTCGTCTTCGCCGACGGGCGGCCCGAGGCACGGGTGATGGTGATCGGCGAGGGGCCGGGCGCCGAGGAAGACGCGCAGGGCAAGCCCTTCGTGGGGCGCTCGGGCCAGCTGCTCGACAGGATGTTCGCCGCCATCGGGCTCAGCCGCGACGCCGCCGAGGCGGAGGCCGCGCTCTACATCACCAACGTCGTGCCCTGGCGGCCGCCGCAAAACCGCGACCCGGAACCGGAGGAACTGGCGATGATGCGCCCCTTCGTGGAGCGCCACATCGCGCTGGCCGCGCCCGAGCTGATCGTGCTCATGGGCAACGCGGCCTGCGGCTCGCTGCTGGGCAAGCGCGGCATCACGCGGTTGCGCGGCAGCTGGCACGAGGTCGCCGGGGTGCCGGCGATGCCCATGTTCCACCCCTCCTTCCTGCTCCGCCAGCCGGAGATGAAACGCCACGCCTGGGCCGATCTGCTCACCGTGAAGGCGCGCCTGGACGGGCGGTCATGACCCGCGTCACCCTCAAGAGCCCCGCCCGATGATCGACCTTCTCACCCTGCTCGCCTTCCTGCCCGCCGCGCTGGCGCTGAACCTCACACCGGGGGCCGACATGATGTTCGTGCTGGCCCAGGGCCTCAAGGGCGGGCGCGCGCCCGCGATGGCCGCCAACGCGGGCATCTCGGCGGGCTGCATGGTCAACGTGGCCGCCGCCGGCCTCGGCCTCGGCGCGGTGGTCGCCGCATTGCCCGGCGCCTTCGAGGTGATCCGCTGGGCCGGCGTGGCCTACCTGCTCTGGCTCGCCGTCGCCACTCTGCGCTCGGGCGGGCCGGGTCACAGCAGGGCCCGCGCGCTCTCGCCGTTTCGCGCCTTCCGTCAGGCGTTGCTGGTGAACGTGACTAACCCCAAGGTGATCCTCTTCATCCTCGCCTTCCTGCCGCAGTTCGTGGACCCTTCGCGGGCGGTCCTGCCGCAATTCCTGCTGCTCGGCCTCGTCCTCGCGCTCGGCGGCTTCGTCATCAACGGCGCCGTCGGCCTCGGCGCGGGCTCCATCGGCCTCGCCCTCACCCGCTCGCCCCGCTTCGCCCGCATCCTCTCCTGGATCACGGCCGGACTCTTCGGGGCGCTGGCCGCCCGCCTTGCCCTGATGGAGCGAACATGACCGACCGCCCCTTCGTCCCCGTCCGCATCGCGGTGCTGACCGTCTCCGACACCCGCAGCCTCGCCGAGGATCGCTCGGGCGATACGCTCGTGGCCCGGATCGAGGCGGCAGGCCACATCCTCGCCGCCCGCAACATCCTCCCCGACGAACGCGCGCAGATCGCCGATCAGCTCCGCGCCTGGTGCGCCGACCCGGAGGTGGATGTGGTCATCTCCACCGGCGGCACCGGCCTGACCGGGCGCGACGTGACCGTGGAGGCGCACCGCGACGTCTATGAAAAGGAGATCGACGCCTTCGGCACGGTCTTCACCCATGTCTCCATGGCCAAGATCGGCACCTCTGCCGTGCAGTCCCGCGCCACCGGCGGCGTGGCCCGGGGGACCTATCTCTTTGCCCTTCCGGGCTCGCCCGGCGCCTGCAAGGATGCCTGGGACGAGATCCTGGTGAAGCAGCTCGATTACCGCCACATGCCCTGCAATTTCGTAGAGATCATGCCCCGTCTCGACGAGCACCTGCGGCGCAAATAGCCAAAGCTCCATGCTGCCGTCACATTTTTCGCGCATTGCCCGAAAATAAAGTGACGGAAACACCGGACAGCCGCGTAACATCCTTGTGGCTTTGCCTGAAATCACGGCACGGCTAGGCTCAACGCGGTCCGCACAGGCTGAGATACCCTATGAATTTTCTGCGTCGCTCCCTCGTCGGGCTGTTTCTCCTGTCGGTCACGCTCGGCCTTCTGGCCTTGGCGGGGGCGAGCTTCTGGGGTGCGGTCGAGGAGCGGATGAACCGCGAGGCTGGCGAGCGTCCGGCGCGCGAGCGCGTGGCGGGGGTCAACGTGGTGGCCATCGAGCCGGGCCGCGCCGTGCCGGTGATGACAGCCTTCGGCGAGGTCCGCAGCGAGCGCACGCTGGATATCCGCGCCACCGTCGGCGGGCGGATCGTGGAGCTGTCCGAGGCCTTCACCGAGGGCGGCGCCGTCGAGGCGGGCGAAATCCTGGCGCGGATCGACCCGACCACCGCCGAGGCGGCGCTGGAGAAC
This sequence comes from Vannielia litorea, assembly GCF_900142295.1. Lineage (NCBI taxonomy): Bacteria > Pseudomonadati > Pseudomonadota > Alphaproteobacteria > Rhodobacterales > Paracoccaceae > Vannielia > Vannielia litorea. The sequence continues at coordinate 3,300,698 of NZ_FSRL01000001.1, read as the reverse complement.
GCCCGCACCGATCTGGCCGAGGCGGAAGCCGAGCTGGCCGATGCCGAGCGCGCCCTGGTGCTTGCCCGCGACGACCAGGCCGCCGCCGAGCGCCAGGCCGAGCTGCGGGTGCAGGCGCTGGCCCGGCAGGAGAGCCTGCGCGATCGCGGGGTGGGTTCCGCCGCCGCCGTCGAGGAGGCCCAGCTTGCCGCCGCTTCCGCCGAGCAATCCGTTTTGAGCAAGCGGCAGGCGATGGCCTCCGCCCAGAGCCGGCTCGATGTCGGCCGCAACGGGGTGAGCCGGGCACGGATCGCCCTGTCGAATGCCGAGCGCGACCTGGCCGATCACGAGATCCGCGCCAGCTTCTCCGGCACCCTGGCCGATGTGGCGGTGGTCGAGGGCGGGCTGGTCACGCCCAACGAGCTGATGGCCTCGCTGATCGACCCCGACGCGCTGGAGGTGTCCTTTCGCCTCAGCACCGCGCAATACGCCCGGCTGCTGGGCGACGACGGCCGCCTGATCCCCGCCGGAATGAAGGTGCGGCTCGACGTGTCGGGCCTCGATCTGGTGTCCGAAGGGCAGCTCGACCGGGTGAGCGGCGCCGTGGGCGAGGGCCAGACCGGCCGGGTGATCTATGCCGACCTGACCACGAGCGCGGGCTTCCGGCCAGGCGACTTTGTCACCGTCTCCATCGAGGAGCCGGCACTGGAGGGCGTGGCCGTGGTGCCCGCCACGGCGGTGGATGCCGCCGGCACCATGCTGGTGCTGAACGCCGAGGAGCGGCTCGAGCTGGCCCAGGTCGAGGTGCTGAGGCGGCAGGGCGACGAGGTGATCATCCGCGCCGAGGGCCATGAGGGCGCGCTCATCGTTTCCGAGCGCAGCCCGCTGGTCGGCCCCGGCATCCGCGCCCGCGCGCTGGGCAATGCCGCGCCGCGCCCGGCCGAGCCCGCGCCGGAGGAGCTGGTGGAGCTGAGCCCCGAGCGCCGCGCCCGGCTCATCGCCTTCATCGAGGGCAACAACCGCATGCCCGCCGACGCCAAGGAGCGCATGCTGGCCCAGCTCGCACAGGATCGCGTGCCGGCCGAAACGGTGGAACGGCTCGAGAGCCGTATGGGAGGCTAGACCATGGCGCGCAGCAAACTCTCCACCCCTGCCCGCGCCACCGGCCTTCTGAGCTATTTCACCCGTCACAAGACGGCGGCCAACCTCGTGCTGGTGCTGATGATCGCGGCGGGCATCGCCGCCTTCCCACGGATGCGGGCGCAGTTCTTTCCCGACATCGTGCTCGACAGCGTCCGTGTTTCCGTCAACTGGGAGGGCGCCGGGGCCGAGGATGTGGACAGCGGCATCATCGCCGTGCTGGAGCCCGCCCTGCTGGCGGTCGACGGGGTGGAGGAGAGCCAGAGCACCTCGCGCGAGGGCGGGGCGAGCATCCGCCTGGAGTTCGAAGCCAACTACGACATGGCCCGCGCGGCCGAGGATGTGCAGCAGGCGGTGGATGCCATCACCAACCTGCCCGAGGAGGCCGACGAGCCGGTGGTGACCCGCTCGGCCTGGCGCGACCGGGTGACCGACGTCATCATCACCGGCCCCGTGGGGGTGGAGCTTCTGGCGCGCTACGCCGACGAGTTCGTGGCCCGGCTCTTCGAGGCCGGGGTGACCCGAACCACCCTGCGCGGCGTGGCCGCGCCCGAGGTGATCGTCGAGGTGCCCTCGGCGCAGCTCATCAACAACGACATCACCATGCGGCAGATCGCCGATGCCATCGCCGCCGAGGCCGAGGCCGACCCGGCCGGCGACGTGTCGGGCGGCTCGGCGCGGGTGCGCACCGGGGTCGCCAAGCGCAGCCCCGACGAGATCGCCGGCATCGTGCTCAAGCCCGACCTCACCATCGGCGACGTGGCCGAGATCCGGGTCGAGGGCGTGGACCGCAACCGCACCTACTACGTCGGTCCCAACCCGGCGGTGAGCGTGCGGGTCGACCGCTCGGTGCAGGGCGATGCGATCAAGATCCAGGCCACCGTCGAGGAGGTCGCCGCCGAGATGGAGCTGACCCTGCCCGCCGGGGTGAAGATCGACCTGATCCGCACCCGCAGCGAGGAGATCGAGGGGCGGCTGAACATCCTCATCGAGAACGGGCTGACCGGGCTGGTGCTGGTGCTGGGTCTGCTGTTCCTGTTCCTCAACGCGCGCACGGCCTTCTGGGTGGCGATGGGGATTCCGGTGGCGATGTTCGCGGCCGTGGCGATCATGTATGTCGCCGGGCTGACGCTCAACATGATGTCTCTCTTCGCGCTTCTCATCACGCTCGGGATCGTGGTGGATGACGCCATCGTGGTGGGCGAGCACGCCGACTTTCGCGCCCGAAGGCTGGGCGAGGGGCCGTTCCAGGCCAGCGAGAACGCGGCCATCCGCATGGCGGGCCCGGTGTTCTCGGCGACCGTCACCACCGTCATTGCCTTCGCCGGGCTGACCGTGATCGAGGGCCGCTTCGGCGAGCTCATTGCCGACATCCCCTTCACCGTCATCACCGTGCTGATCGCCTCGCTCATCGAGTGCTTCGTGATCCTGCCCAACCACATGGCTCACGCCCTGGCCGCCAACGAGAAGAAGCAGGCCTGGTACGACTGGCCGTCGCGGCAGGTGAACCGGGGCTTCGGCTGGGTGCGCGATAACCTCTTCCGCAAGCTGATGCGCGGGGTCGTCTGGGCGCGCTACCCGGTGCTGGCGGGCGTGATCGTGCTGCTGGCGGTGCAGGTGGGCGAGCTGGTGCGGGGCAACGTGCAGTGGCGCTTCTTCTCCGCGCCGGAGGAAGGCTCGGTCGAGGGCAACTTCGCCATGGCGCCGGGTGCCGACCGCGCCGACACCATCGCGCAAATGCGCATGTTCCAGGCCGCCGTCGAGGCGCTGGGCCAAAAGTATGAGGCCGAATACGGGCTCAACCCGGTGGCCTATGCGGTGGCCGAGATCGGCGGCAACACCGGTCGCGGCCTCTCGGGCGTGGACAACAAGGACGAAGACCTGCTCGGCTCCATCGCCATCGAGCTGATCGACCCCGACCTGCGGCCCTATTCCAGCTCCAGGTTCGTGGCCGATCTGCAGGAGAGCGTCGAGCAGCACCCGCTGGCCGAGGTCATCAGCTTCCGCGGCTGGCGCGGCGGGCCGGGCGGCGATGCGATCGACGTGCAGCTCTCGGGCGCCTCCGTGGCGCGGCTGAAGGAGGCCGCCGAGGAGCTGAAGCGCCAGCTCGCGCAGTTCGGCGAGGTTTCGGCGTTGGAAGATACGCTGTCCTACGACAAGGAGGAGTTGATCCTCGACCTCACCCCCCAGGGGCAGGAGCTGGGCTTCGCCATCGACGCCCTCGGCTCGGTGCTGCGCAACCGCCTGGGCGGGATCGAGGCCGCGACCTATCCCGACGGCCCGCGCTCCGCCGCGATCCGGGTCGAGCTGCCCTCCCGGGAGCTTACCGCCGATTTCCTTGACCGAACGATGATGCGCACCCCCGATGGCGCCTATGTGCCGCTCGCGGATATCGTGAAGGTCAGCCGGCAGACCGGCTTCTCCACCATCGACCGCGAGAACGGCATCCGCCTGGTTTCGGTCACCGGCGATCTGGATGACAGCAACGCCACCCGGGCCTCCGAGATCATGCTGCAGATCGAGGAGATCATCCTGCCCCGGCTCGAGGAGGAGTATGGCGTCGCCTGGCGCCTGAGCGGCCTCTCCGAGCAGGAGAGCGAGTTTCTCTCCGACGCGATCATCGGTTTCGGCGCCTGCATGATCGGCATCTACCTCGTGCTGGCCTGGATCTTTTCCAGCTGGACCCGGCCCATGCTCATCATGGCGGTCATTCCCTTCGGCCTGATCGGCGCGATCTGGGGCCACCAGATCTGGGAGATGCCGCTCTCGATGTTCTCGGTCGTGGGGCTGATCGGCATGTCGGGGATCATCATCAACGATTCCATCGTGCTGGTGACGACGGTGGATGAATACAGCCGCGAGCGCGGCCTCTTCCCGGCCATCATCGACGGCGCCTGCGACCGCCTCCGCCCGGTGCTGCTGACCACGCTGACCACGGTGATCGGCCTCACGCCTTTGCTCTACGAACCCTCGAGCCAGGCGCAGTTCCTCAAGCCCACGGTCATCACCCTCGTCTTCGGCCTGGGCTTCGGAATGGTGCTGGTGCTGCTGGTGGTGCCCTCGCTGCTGGCCATGCAGCAGGACGTGCGCCGCCAGTTCCAGGCGCTCCGCCGGGCCGCGCAGTTCCGCGGGGGGGCGCGCGGGGTCTCCGGCGTGGTCGCGCTCGTGGCGCTGGCCGTCGCCGGGTGGTTCATCGTCACCCTCGGCTGGACCGCCGCCACCGGCACCCTCTGGCCCGGCCTCGCCGCCGTGCTGCCGGTCGCCGGACTCGCCGGAGCACTGGGCCTGTTTCTCGCAGGCACGCTGGCGCTGGTCGTCCTCGGTTTCCTGCTCGGCGCGCTGGGTCTCATGGCCGCCGGTCGCCGCGCCGCCTGAGGGCGGCCGTCACAGCGCGATCTCCCGCGTCAGCCCGATGGCCGCGCGGAAGGCCGCGTCGTGGCTCGCCACCAGCAGTGCGCCCCGGTAGCCGCGCAAAGCCTCCTCCAGCAGCTCGACCGTCTCGATATCGAGGTGGTTGGTCGGCTCGTCGAGCAGCAGCAGCGCGGGCGGCGTGCCCCCCAGCGCCACCGCCAGCGCGGCCCGCAGCCGCTCGCCGCCCGAGAGCCGCTCCACCGGCGTGGCGGCAGCGGCATTGCGAAAGCCGTAGCGGGCGAGCAGCGCATGGGCCGCGTTGGTCTCCATCTCCGGGTGCAGCGCGCGCAGGTTGTCGATCAGGCTCCGCTCCGGGTCGAGGTCGCCCGCATGCTGGTCGAGCACCGCCCGTGCCGGGGTCACGGTGAACCGGCCCTCCAGCGGCGCGATCCGCCCCCGCAGCGCGGCAATCAGCGTGCTCTTGCCCGCGCCGTTGCGCCCGGTCAGCGCCACCCGTTCGCCCGCGGCCACCTGCCCTTGCACCGGCCCGAGCCGAAACCCCGCGCGCCCCACCACCAGCCCCTCCATCCGCAGCACCACGGCACCGCCGCGCCCGGCCTCGGCCTCGATGGACAGGGCCCGCGCCGGGGCCACATGGGCTGCCGCCGCCTCCCGCGCCGCCTCCGCCGCCGCGTCCAGCCGCTCGGCGCGGCGCCGGTCCGCGCCCTGGGTGCGGCCCGCCCGGTCGGCCATGAAATCGGTCAGCACCTTGGGCTGCGATCCGCTCGCCCGCGCCTTCTTGCCCGCTTGCGCCCGCTGCGCTGCCTTCTCCCGCGCCGCCTGAACCTCGCGCGAAACCCGCGCCGCCTCGCGCCGGGCGCGGTCCAGCGCTCCCGCCTCCCGCGCGCGCCGGGCCTCGCGCTCCGCCACATGGGCCTGCCATCCGCCGCCGGTCACATGGGCCCCCGCAGGCGTCAGCTCCACGATCCGGTCCATCCGCTCCAGCAGTGCGCGGTCATGGCTCGCCACCACCACCCCCCCCGGCCATAGGTCGATGATCTCGCCCACCAGCGCCCGCCCCTCGGCGTCGAGGTTGTTGGTCGGCTCGTCCATCAGCGCGATGTCGGGCGCATCGAGCAGCAGCCGTGCCAGACCGACCCGCGTGCGTTGCCCGCCCGAAAGCTGTGCCAGGGGGCGCGACGGCTCCAGCCCCGGCACCCCAGCCCGCGCCAGCGCTTCGTCGAGCCGCGCGCCAAGCTGCCAGTCAGCGCGGTCAAGGTCGTCGCCCTCGGGCGCACCCGCCTCGATCCGCGCGAGCCGCGCCAGCGCCTCCGCCTGCCCCAGCGCCTCGCCCACCCGCATGGCGAGATCGGGCCAGGACTGCAGCAGCCGTCCGGCGCTGGCCTGCCGGTCGATCCGCCCGGCCAGGGGCGCGATGCCCGCCAGCAGCGCCAGCAGGGTCGATTTGCCCGCACCGTTCGGCCCCACGAGGCCGGTGCGCTCGGGGCCGAAAGCCAGGGTCAGGGGTGGAGTGAGCGGGGTTCCGTCAGGTGCGGTGAGCGGAACGGCGGAGAGAGACAGAACGGGCATGAGATACCTCGGAGCAGAACGCGGAAGCGGCGAAGGCTGCGAGGAAATGGCTCATGTCGGGGTCTCCCTGTGGTGCGGGTCACCTAGAGGCAAGGGCGAGTCGGGTCAAGCCCGGCAGGCTCAGGGCGAGGGGCAGCCCTGGATGTCGATGGCACGGCCCTCGCCCATCAGGGTCACCCGCAGGGTCTTGCGCGAAAGGGCCATGACCTGCCCCTTCGGCGGCACCAGGTCGGCGCTGGCCAGCAGGGCAGGGCCCTCCCGCCGGGTCTCGGTTTCCGAGGCCCAGACCCGCGGGTTGCCCGGCTCGATCACCGCCACCGTGCGCCCGCCGATCCGCTCCGAAGGGATGCGCGCGGTCACCCGCACCCCGTCCGAGATCGGGTCCACCACGCAGGTCACCCCCGATAGCCCCGCCTCGCGGGCGGAGATCGGCCGCGCCTTCAGCGCCGCGTCGATCGCCGGATCGGGTGCGCCCTTGCCCGCCAGCGCGGCGGTGAAGGAGAGCGAGGCCGGCACGCAGATGTGCTCGCAGACGCCGAGGTCCACATTGGCCACCAGCTCCACCGGCGCGCCTGGCGTGGCCGGGGTGATCTCGATCGGCAGCACCAGCTCGTGCTTGTAGCCGATGGTCCTCACCCCGCCCTCGTCAAAGACCCGCGGCGAGGGCCAGTGCAGCGTGACCCGCGCCAGGTTCCGCGAGCCGGTCCAGTCGAAGCTTGGCGGAATGCCGGTCTCGCCCGGCGCGCGCCAGTAGGTCTTCCACCCCGGCGCGAGCGTGAGCCGCAGCGCCGCCATCCGCGTGCCGCGCGGCGTGACCCAGCCGGGCAGCACCTCGGCCCGCACCACCTCGCCGGGGGTCAGGCCATAGGTGCCCGCGGTGGCGGGCGCGAGGAGGGCGAGCGAAAGCAGCGCGGCAAGGAAGATCTTCATGACGGCGGAGAATAGGCGTGACAGGGCTCCGGTGAAATCACGTTTGGGCGATAGCCACCGCGCCGTGGCCGCCCTGCCGCACCTCCCGCTTGCACCGCGCTCCGCCGCGCCCCATCATTGAGACATGCCAAACACCCAGTCGCAGAACATGGACCTCACCGGCAAGCTTCTGATCGCCATGCCCGGCATGGGCGATCCGCGATTCGAGCGGGCCGTGATCTATATCTGCGCCTATTCCGACGAGGCGGCGATGGGGCTGATCGTCAACCGCACCGCCGACGACCTCACCTTCTCCGACCTGCTGAAACAGCTCGACATCGCCAGCGGCATCACGCTGCCGCCCGCCCGCGCGCGCACGCCCATCCACGTTGGCGGGCCGGTCGAGCACAGCCGGGGATTCGTGCTGCACTCCACCGACTACCGCAGCGAGGGGGCCACGCTCGAGGTCAGCCCGAGCTTCGGAATGACCTCCACGGTCGATATTCTCGAGGACATGGCCCGCGGCACCGGCCCGCGCCACGCGATCCTCGCGCTGGGCTATTCCGGCTGGGGTCCGGGCCAGCTCGAGGGCGAAATCACCCGCAACGGCTGGCTTACCTGCGATGCGACGCCCGAGATCGTCTTCGGCACCGGCGATGGCGACAAATGGACCAAGGCGCTCCGGTCCCTCGGGGTGGACCCCCGCCTCCTGAGCGGCGACGCGGGCCACGCCTGAGGCGCAGGCCCGGCCCATTTTCTTGCCGCAAGTATCCCCGCCGGAGGCTCATCTCTCTTTCGGCGAAACCCAGGTCACGCCTGCGCCCTCAGCCCGAAGAGCCGCTAGCGGGGCATCATCGCCAGCCGGATCATCGCCCGTTCAACCTGCGCCATCTGCGGCGCGGTCTGCCCGGCGGAGCGCAGGGCGAGGTCGGTGTCCAGCAGGAGCGCCAGGGCCTTCTCCAGCCGGTGCAGCCCCCAGGCCTGGGCCTGCCGGATCATCCGGTCGCGCCGGGGGCCAAAGACCGGCGGGCGCATCGCGGCAATGCCCTGCGCCGGGCCGCCGGGGTTGGCGGCCGCCACATGCAGCGTCCGAAAGTGCATGCCGGCCATGATGCAGAGCGTCGTCGGGTTCACGCCCTGCCCCTCCAGCCGCCGCATCAGCGGGCCGATCTGGTCGCGCCGGGCCTCGGCGGCGGCGTTGAGCAGCTCGTCCACCCCGGCCTCGGTGGTGGCGGGGGCGAGCGCGGCCACCTCGGCCTCCGAGAGCGGCGTGGCGTCGCCCAGCTTGTAAAGCGCCAGCTTCTCGATGAACTGCCGCAGGTCGCCCGGGTCGATGTGCGAGGCCAGCGCCACCAGCGCCTCCATCGCCCCGTGCTCCACATTCGTCAGCCCCGCCGCGCCCATCCTGTCCTTGATCTCGCCGGGGCCCGGCGGGTCGTCGTAGATGGCGGCGAAACGGGCGCGGGGGTCCTTCTCGAAGAGCTTGCGCAGCTTGCTGGAGGCCTTCAGCGCGCCCGCCGTGGCCACCACCATTCCGTCGCCCTCCTGCCACTCGGCCAGGGCGGTGGCAAACAGCTCGGTCAGCCCGTCGGTCGCGCCCTCCACATGCACCGCGCGCGGGCCGGGAAAGAAGGAGGCCCCGCGCACCGCGTCGAGCAGGGCCGCCGGATCGCCGCGCAGCTCCGCCCCCGACAGCCGGGTGAGCCGCATCTCCTCCTCGCCCTTGGGGCCGACCAGCGCCTTCAGCAGGTCCTGCCGCTTCAGCGCCACCCGCATGGCATCGTCGCCCGAGATCAGGATCCCCGGCCCCGGTACGGGCTTGTCGAAGAAGGCGTTGGCGTCACGGGTCGAGAGCTTCATCGCGCCCTCACGGCAGAAAGCTCTCGGCGGTGGCCAGCAGGTGCGTCACCGCCTGGTCGGCCAGAATCACCATCAGCCGCGCCTCGGCGTCGCGGGCGGCGGTGGTGGTGGCCACGGTAGTGCCGGTGGCCGAATAGCTGGTAAAGCTGTGGGTCCGGCCGGTCGAGAGCACCACGTTGGTGGTGGTGTCGGTGACCTGGTAGCGCACCTCGCCGAGGATGTTGTAGCGCTGGGTCTCCTGGTCGGCGGTGATCGCCAGCCCCTCGCGGCGGGTGGTGATGGCATAGTCGAGCCGCATCGGCCCGGCGGCGGTGCGGCCCAGCCGGGTTTCGAGCCGGGAGACAAAATCGAACTCGTTCTCGGTCGTCGGCTCTGCGATCTCGACCTGCCCGTGCAAGGTCTCGCCGGGGCCGCCGGGGCCGTAGAGCGGGGCGAAGCCGCAGGCGCCCAGCAGGGCGAGCCCGCCGAAGAGGGCGCTACGCCACCACATTCACAATCCGTCCCGGCACCACGATCACCTTTTTCGGGGCAGCACCATCGAGCGCCCGGATCACAGCCTCCTCCGCCAGCGCGCGCTTTTCAACCTCCGCCTTGTCCATGTCCTTCGGCACGCTGATCTCTGCCCGGCGCTTGCCGTTCACCTGGATCGGCAGGGTCACCGTGTCTTCGACCAGCAGGGCAGGGTCGGCCTCGGGCCACGCGGCCTCGGCCACCAGCCCCTCGCGGCCCAGCATGTGCCAGACCTCCTCGGCCAGGTGCGGGGTCATCGGGGCCATGAGCTGCGCCATCGTGGCCATCGCCTCCTTCTTCGCCGCAGCGCCCGCCCCCGACTTGGAGAGCGTGTTGGTGAAGGCGTAGAGCCTGGCGATCGAGGTGTTGAAGGCAAAGCTCTCCACCCCCTCGGTCACATCCGCGATGGTGCGGTGCAGCGCCTTCATCAGCGCTTCGTCCTCGCCGTTCGCCGCCGTCTCGTCGCCCGCGATCTCGCCCGCCAGGCGCCAGACCCGCGCCAGGTGCCGGTTCGCCGCCTCCGCGCCCGAGGCCGTCCACTCCACGTCCCGCTCCGGCGGGCTGTCGGACAGCACGAACCAGCGCGCGGTATCGGCGCCGTAGCTCTCGATGATGTTCAGCGGGTCGACCACGTTGTTCTTGGACTTCGACATCTTGGCGGAGGGGATGACCTCCACCGCCGTGCCGTCCTTCAGCGCCGCGCCGCCCTCGCCCACCACCACGTCCTCGGGGTAATGATAGACCGGGCGGCCGTTCTCGTCCCGCGTCTGGTAGATCGCATGGGTCACCATGCCCTGCGTGAACAGCGCATTGAACGGCTCCTTGCTCTTTTCCGGCAGGTGGCCGGTGGCGGCCATCGCGCGGGCAAAGAAGCGCGAGTAGAGCAGGTGCAGGATCGCGTGCTCGATGCCGCCAACATATTGATCGACGTTCATCCAGTACTCCGCATCCGCCGCCACCGTGGGCGTGTCGGCGCGGGGCGCGGTGAAGCGGGCAAAATACCACGACGAATCGACGAAGGTGTCCATCGTGTCGGTCTCGCGCTTGGCCGCGCTGCCGCACTTCGGGCAGTCGCAATCGCGCCATGTCGGGTGGCGGTCCAGCGGGTTGCCCGGCACGTCGAAGGACACGTCATAGGGCAGCTCGATCGGCAGGTTCTCCTTCTTCTCCGGCACCACGCCGCAGGCGTCGCAATGCACCACCGGAATTGGGCAGCCCCAGTAGCGCTGACGGCTCAGGCCCCAGTCGCGGAGGCGAAACTTGGTCACCCCCTCGCCCCAACCCTCGGATTCGGCGCGGGCGATGGCCGTGGCCACGCCCGCCTCGCCGCTCTGCATCTCGTCCCCGGCGACCGGCTTGATGAAGCGCACCGTCTCGCTCTTGGCGGGCGTATAGGCCGCGCTCTCGTCCAGCGCGCCCTCGGCGGGGGCGAAGGTGTAGGTGATCGGCAGGCCGTACTTGGTGGCGAACTCGTAGTCGCGTTCGTCATGGGCCGGGCAACCGAAGATCGCGCCGGTGCCGTAGTCCATCAGGATGAAGTTGGCGATCCAGACCGGCAGCTCCCATGACGGGTCCAGGGGGTGCTTGACCTTGAGCCCGGTGTCGAAGCCCTTTTTCTCCGCCGTTTCAAGCTCTTCGGCCGTGGTGCCGCCCTTGGCGCATTCGGCGCGGAAGGCGGCGACCTGCGCGTCGCTCTCCGCCAGCTCACGGGCGAGCGGATGATCGGGCGAAATGCCGACAAAGCTCGCGCCCATCAGCGTGTCGGGCCGGGTGGTATATACTGTCACCGGATCGCCGCCGCCCACCCGCTCGAAGGCAAACTGCAGGCCACGGCTCTTGCCGATCCAGTTGGACTGCATCAGCCGCACCTTCTCGGGCCAGTCCTCGAGCCCGTCCAGCGCCTCCAGCAGCTCTTCCGACATGTCGGAAATCTTGAAGAACCACTGAGTCAGCTCGCGCCGCTCCACCTCGGCGCCCGAGCGCCAGCCCTTGCCGTCGATCACCTGCTCGTTGGCCAGAACGGTCATGTCGACCGGGTCCCAGTTGACCGTGGCATTGCGGCGGGTCACGAAGCCCGCCTCCAGCATGTCGAGGAACAGCGCCTGCTGCTGGCCGTAATATTCCACGTCGCAGGTGGCAAACATCCGGGTCCAGTCCAGCGAAAAGCCCAGCGGCTTCATCTGCGCGACCATCGTGTCGATGTTGCCGTAGGTCCAGTCCTTCGGATGGCCGTTGGAGTTCATCGCGGCGTTCTCGGCGGGCATCCCGAAGGCGTCAAAGCCCATCGGGTGCAGCACGTTGAACCCGCGCGCCCGCTTGTAGCGCGCCACCACGTCGCCCAGCGAGTAGTTGCGCACGTGGCCCATGTGGATCCGCCCCGAGGGGTAGGGGAACATCTCGAGCACGTAATACTTGGGGCGGCTCTCGTCGCGGGTCGCAACAAAGGTCTGGGCATCGTCCCAGGCCTTCTGCCAGCGCGGCTCGATCTCGGACGGGGTGAAGCGGGTCATGGCTGTCCTGCGGCAATACGAATGGTCCCGGCGTGTTTACGGCGGGCGCGGCGCAGGGTCCAGCGGGTAGGGGCAGGGCAGAGGCGCGGCGTGCGCCCTCTGCCTCTAGAGCTTGCCGTCCTGGATGCGGAGCTGGCGGGCGCGGGTGAGAATGGCATCCTCCACGGCGCGCACGGTGTCGGCATTGGCCGGGCCGGAGCGCGTCTGCAGCGCCACCTTGAGCGAGCGCGCATCGAGCGCCGGGTCCTGCACGTAGACGGTGGCGCGATAGGGCCGCCCGCCGCCCGGCGGTACGCCGTAGCCATAGATGATGACACCGGTGAAGGGGTCGACCGTCTGGATCGGCATGAAGTTCAGCACCTCCAGCGACGCGCGCCAGATGTACTTGTTCACCTCAACGGTGATGTTGGGGTCGTTGTTGTTGCCAAAGAGGTCCCAGATCGTCGACTGGCGCACCTTGCCCTTGTAGAGCTCGCGGCCCGCGGCATCGGTCTCGACCTGACGGGGCGCATTGCGGATGGTGCTCGACCCGCCGGAGCTGCCGCCAAGGCTGTTGCCCAGCCGTCCGCTCACGCCGCACGCCGTCAGCGTCAGCACAAGTGCCGTCAAACCTGCTGCGCGCAGTCCCTTCTGGAAGGTCATCTAAAACTGCCCCTCTCGCCCTTTTTTGCTTGTCTATCCGAGCGGCCCCAGCCCGACAAGGCTTTTTGCCCTGAAGGGCAGGGGAGATCACTGTGGCAGACATGCACCATATCCCGCAGAGTCCCGGCACGGCCTTTCCGCCATCATTGCAATCAAACGGCGAAAGAGCGAAACACCCTGCCATACCCAATGTGGATTCCCCGCGTTGGGCTGACCTTTGATAACGAGGGAAACACGATGAAAAAGGTTCTTCTCACTTCGACCGCGCTGGTCGCCTTCGCTGGCGCCGCGTCGGCAGAAGTCACCGTCACCGGCTCCGCCGAGATGGGCATCTACGGCGGCACTGGCGTCGAAACCCAGTTCTTCCAGGATATCGACGTCACCTTCACCATGTCGGGCGAAACCGACGGTGGCCTGACCTTCGGTGCCTCGGTTGACATCGACGAAACCGCAGCCGGCACTGACGTGACCGACGACAACGGCACCACGGTCTTCATCTCCGGCTCGTTCGGCACCGTCACCATGGGTGACACCGACGGCGCTCTTGACTGGGCCATCACCGACGCCGGCAACATCGGCAACCCCGGTTCGATCAACGACGCCGAGACCGGCCACGTTGGTTACAACGGCAACTGGCTTGATGGCGCCTACGACGGCCAGATCGTCCGCTACGACAACACCTTCGGTGACTTCGGCGTGGCCATCTCGCTCGAGATGGACGACACCTACCAGACCAGCCGTGAGACCGGCTACGCCATCGGCTTCAAGTACTCGACCGACCTCGGCGGTGCTGACCTGGCCCTCGGTCTTGGTTATCAGGAAGCTGACATCACCAACGCCGACGTGATCGTGGACAATATCCTCACGTCCATCGTGCCGTCGCCGGCGGTCCCCGCGGTCAAAGTGTCGGCTCTGGCTCTCGGCGCGACCGTGACCCTGGATTCTGGCTTCACCGCTGGCTTCACCTTCACCGACTTCTCGATCGATGGTACCGACGCCGACGTGACCCACACCGCTATCGGTCTTGGTTACACTGTCGATGCCTTCTCGGTGCACATGAACTACGGCGTGTTCGATCTCGACGGCGCCGAGCTTACCGGTTGGGGCCTGTCCGCTGGCTACGACCTCGGCGGCGGCGCTTCGGTTCTGGCCGGGTACGGTTCTTCCGACTACAGCGATGTTGGCGGCGACACCGTCGACAGCTGGTCGCTGGGTCTGTCGATGGCCTTCTGAGCCAGTCGAATACAGTTTGGGAAGAGCGGGCGTTTGCCCGCTCTTTTCTTTTTGGGATTCAGTCTTCACATGAAATCCGCTAGCTAGGGGCGGACCCGAAGCGGAAACGATGGCAGGCAGTCGATGGCGAGTTTTGCAATCAAGGACATCCCGAAGGAGTATCAGCGGGCGCTCAAGCTGCACACTTCAGGCAGGCTTAGAGAGGCACACCAGATCTATAACGAAATCGTTGCTGTCAGACCTCAGACAGCCGAGGCACACTATCAGATCGGGCGCATTGCACGCGAGGTTCGTGACTTCAAAGTCGCCGTTGCCGCGCTCAACCGTGCACTTCAGATAAAGGGAAAAGAGCCAGTTGTGCTACGCGAGCTTGCCCAGACCCTATCTGAGGCAGGCGATACCGAAGAGGCGCTGCGGGCCTTTCTCGAGCTAGCCAAGCTCAATACGCGAGACTACGACAGCCAGATGGATATCGCCTTGCTATTGCAGCGGCTTGGGCAGTTTGACGAGGCCGAGAAACACTTTCGCAAAGCTCTCCGCATCTTACCGGGCAATGGCGTTGCCTACCGAGCTTGGCTGCAGGGCAAGAAGGTGAAAGCGGGCGAGCCGGTGATCCGTGAGATGATGGAGGCTTACTCGAATCCGAAGATTCAAGGCAGAATGCGCTCCGACCTGTGCTTTGCACTGGCTAAGGCGATGGAAGACACCAAACAGTACAACAAGGTCTTTAAATTCCTTAAGGAGGGTAACCGGATCATTGGCGATACATTCCCCTTCGACAAGGCGGGTTTTGACCACGATTACGACTCCATACTCAATCTTCAGGCACCGATGGTCTGGCGCAAGGAAGTGCCGCCGCTTGACAACGAGTCTTTTGCACCCATCGTCGTGACCGGCCTGCCGCGCTCGGGCACCACCCTTGTCGAGCAGATCGTTGCTAGCCACAGCTCCGTTGAAGGTGGGGGCGAGATCGGCGTGCTCTCCAAGATGATCCGCCTCGCGATGAGCGACGAGAAGACGAAAGACTGGAGAAAAACTCTAAGTATCAATGATAAACAGTACGAGGCCTTTCCGGCGCGACTGGAGCACGAGTTTCGCAAGCGCGTAACCTTTGACAAACTGGTTACAGACAAGACTATTTCCAACTTTCGGTATATCGGGATGATTCGAGAGCTGGTTCCAAACGCACGTATCATCGTGGTCCGACGCGATCCACGCGATCAGTTGCTGTCGATTTACAAGAACGTCTTTGCGGAGAACACGCACACCTACGCGTACGATCTGGATAACCTCGCACTCTATTACAGCAAGTTCGTGGAATCCATGGAGTTCTGGCGGAAGACCCTTCCCGAAGCCTTTACCGAGATCGCCTATGAGAAGCTGGTCAACGATCCCGAAGTGCAAAGCCGCAAGCTCATCGCCGCCGCCGGGCTGGACTGGGAAGATGCCTGCCTCGAGTTCCACAAGGCGAAACGCGACGTGAAAACCCTGTCGATCCATCAGGTCCGGCAACCGATGTACACAAGCTCGGCGCGGGCCTGGGAGAAATACGCGGATGATCTAAAACCGCTTACGGAGGCGCTTGAGAGGCACGGGGTGTTGGATTGGCACTACCAGACATAAATGACCGCGTGGCCAAGGCCGCCGCAAAGGCCGGTCGTACGCCCGCGGAGGTGAAGCTCATCGCCGTCTCCAAGGTGCAGCCCGACGCGCGGGTGGATGCCGTGCTCTCCGAGGGGCACCGCGTGTTCGGCGAGAACCGGGTGCAGGAGGCGCAGGGCAAGTGGCCCGGCTTCCGCGAGCGGTTCGACGGCATCGAGCTGCACCTCATCGGCCCGTTGCAGAGCAACAAGGCCCGCGTGGCAATGGAGCTTTTCGACTGCATCCACACCGTCGACCGCCGCAAGATCGCCGCCACCATCGCCCGCCTCGCCGACGAGCTGGGCCGGTGCCCCGAGCTCTTCATCCAGGTCAACACCGGCGAGGAGCCGCAGAAGGCGGGCTGCCTGCCCTCCGAGGTGGATGGCTTCGTCGCCGAATGCCGGATGCTCTCGCTGCCGGTGAAGGGGCTCATGTGCATCCCGCCCGTCGAGGAGGAACCCTCGCTGCATTTCGCGCTGCTGGCCAGGATGGCCGCGCGCAACGGGCTCGACGGGTTGTCGATGGGCATGAGCGCCGATTTCGAGCGCGCCATCGCGCTGGGAGCGACTCACATCCGGGTCGGCTCCGCGATCTTCGGCGAGCGGGTGTCCCAGGCGAGCTGACTGCCCGCCGCTCAATCTATGGGCGAAGCGCCTGTTTCGTGATCACATCCCCTGCGGTGGCGCACAGAAGGCGGAGGTCAGCGTGCGGCCCCGCACATAACTGATTCAAAACAACTTTTTTGTGAACGAAACCGTTCGGTTCAGGGTTTCGCGCGGCCTTCGCCACGGGCTACCGTCAGCTGGGGAGGGGTGGAGATGCGCAATGCCCACCTTTCGAATTGAAGACATTCCGGCCGTCTACCGTCAGGCCCGCCAGCTTCAGGCCGCCGGGCGGCTGACTGAGGCCTGCGCGCTCTACGAGGATATCGTCGAGCTGCGCCCCCAGACCGCGGAGGCCCATTACGAGATCGGCCGGATCACCCATCGCACCGGCGACCTGGGCACCGCGCTCCGGGCGCTCGATCTCGCCCGCAAGCACCGCCCCGGGGAGCTTGCCGTGCTGAAGGAGCGCGCCGAGGTCCTCTCCGACTGCGGCCGCATCGAGGCCGCGATCGCCGCCCAGCGCGAGCTGCAGGCCCTCGCGCCCGGCAACCCCGCGCCCCACGTCGAGATCGGCCTGCTCGAGCAGCGCGCCGGACGCCGCGACCGGGCAGAGGCCGCCTTCGCCGCCGCCCAGCGGCTGCGGCCCGGCGACGGTGAGCTTTACCGCCTGCGCATGACCGCCCATCGCACCCGCCCCGGCGATCCGCTGATCGACGAGATGCGCCGTCTCCACGCCAGCGGCACCACCTCGGGCCCCTCCCGCGCCTCCCTGTGCTTTGCCCTGGCCCGCGCGCTGGAGCAATCGGGCGCGGAGCCCGGCGAGATTTGGACCTACCTCGACGAGGGCAACGCCCTGATCCGCGTGCGCCATCCCTACGACCCCGCCGCCCGCGAGGCCGAGGACGCCGCCCTGATCGCCGCCACCGAGCGCCTGCCCTCCGCACAGGCCCGCCTGCCCGAAGGCTTCCGCCCCATCTTCATTACCGGCCTCCCCCGCGCCGGGACCACGCTGGTCGAGCAGATGCTGGCCAGCCACCCCGAGGTGACAGGCGGCGGCGAGATGGCGGTGACCGGCGCCCGCATCCGCCAGGCGATCTCGGGCGCGCTCGCGCCGGAGGCCTTCGCACCCGCGCTCGAAAGCGCCATGCGCGGCAAGCTCGCCTTCACCCGCCACGTGACCGACAAGTCCCTGCAGGCCTACCGCCACATCGGCGCGCTCGCCAGGCTCCTGCCCGGCGCCCCGCTCTTCGTCCTCCACCGCGACCCGCGCGACCAGCTCTTCTCCATCTACCGGCAGGTCTTCCGTGCGGGCCGCCACCGCTATGCCTACGGCCTCACCGATCTTGCCCATGCCTACGCCTGCTATCGCCGGATGGTCGCCCATTGGCGCGAGGCCGCGCCCGGCAGCTTTGTCGAGCTGGACTACGAGGCGCTTGTCGCCGCCCCCGAGGCGGGCGCGCGCCAGGTCGTCGCCGCTGCCGGCCTTGCCTGGGATCCCGCGGTGATGGAGTTCCACAAGTCCACCCGCGATGTGCGCACCCTCTCCGCCGCACAGGTCCGCGAACCGGTCCACGACCGCTCCATCGGGGCGTGGAAGCCCTATGCGACCCAGCTCGCCCCGATGCTCGAGGCCCTGAAGGCCGAGGGCCTGCTCCCGGATTAACCCGGCGCGGGCACCAGCAGCGGCGTGCCCGGCGCGGCCCGGGCGGCGATCCACGCCATGTCGGCGGGCGCAAAGGCCAGGCAGCCCTCGGTCGGGTGGCACCGCTTCCGCCAGCGGTGCAAGAAGATGGCCGATCCCGCGCCGGGTACGGCGGGCGTGTTCCAGTCGGTCGTCAGCACAATGTCATAGAGCCGGTCGGCCCGGCGCATCCGCTCGTGGCTGGCGGCGTAGGGCGCCTTGACGAGGCTGTTGTAGCGCCCGTCCTCCGCCGCATCCGACCACAGGTCGCGCGGCCCGATGGCAATCGCCCAGGGCGCCGGCGCGGCCACCCTGTCGGGCCGGTAGTAGCAGGCGAGGATCCGATGCCGCCCCACCGGCGTCGCCCCGTCCCCCTCCCGCTTGTCGGCCCGGATGCCGCCCCGCCCGACCACCGCCGGAATCAGCCGCCCCTCGAAGAGAAGCCCGCGCGGGGTGAGCCGCATGACCCTATGCATCACCGCAGATCACAGCAGGTGCCCCGACTTCGCCGCCTTGGTGGCGAGGTAGCCCGCGTTCTCCGCCGTCCGCCCCACCTTCAGCGGCACGCGCTCCACCACCTCGATCCCCTTGGCCTGCATCATCGCGATCTTGGCCGGGTTGTTGGTCATCAGCCGCACGCGACCCACGCCCATCTTGCCCAGCAGCGCCGCGCCGATGCGAAAATCGCGCTCGTCATCCTCGAACCCCAGCCGGTGATTGGCCTCGACGGTGTCGAAGCCCTGATCCTGAAGGCTGTAGGCCCGCATCTTGTTGGCCAGCCCGATGCCGCGCCCCTCCTGGTTGAGATACAGCAGCAGCCCGCCGCCGGCCTCGCCCATCGCCGCCAGCGCGGCATGAAGCTGCGGCCCGCAATCGCACTTCAGCGAGCCCAGCACGTCACCGGTGAAGCAGGCAGAGTGCAGCCGGGTCAGCACCGGCGCCTCCCGGTCCGGCCGGCCCACCTCGACCACGTAGTGCTCCTCGCTCCCGTCGCCGGGCCGGAACACATGCAGTTTCCCGCGCCCGGCGAGATGCATCGGCAGCCGGGCCGAGACGGCCTCGGCAAAGGGCGCCAGCGCCTCGTCGGCCTGGGTGCCGATCCGGGTCAGGCCCTGCGGCGCGGGCCCGGTCAGCGGGGCCACCAGCACGGCGGGCAACACGCGGGCCTCCTTGGCCAGCCGCAGGCCGGCGCGGGCGATCTCGGGGCAGCCGTCGGTGCCCCGCAGGGCGGTGAAGGGGCCCTTCATCGGCTGTGCCAGGTCGCTCGCCGGGTCGGCCACGGCGGCGGCCCAGGCGGCGGCGCCCTCGGCGGGCAGCTTCAGCCGGGCCATGTCGCCGTCATAGGCGCGGGCCTTCAGGGTTTCGGCGCGGCGCGCGGTGATCGCCAGGTAGGCCCCGGCCTCCACCATCCCGGCCACCCGCTCGCCCGCCGCCTGTTCGGCGGCCATGACAAGCGCGGCCGTGCCCCCCTGCACGATCACCACGGGCAGCCCCAGCCGCAGATCGGCCCTTGCGCGGGCGCGCATCTCTTGCGGGGTGGGCAGCAGGCTCATGCGGAATACCTCTGGCGGAACTCAAGCTCATCTAGTGGGTTTTCGTAGGAATATGAAACATTTCCGCCCTCCCGCACACGGTTGCGTGAGCGATTTGCAGCAAATCTTGTCGCTCTCGTGTGGCACTCACATCTCCGAGAGAGCAAGAAAGGAGGCTTACCATGGCCAACCTGAAGAAAATTCTTCTCGTCGACGACGATGAGGACCTGCGCGAGGCGCTGAGCGAGCAGCTCGTGATGACCGAGGATTTCGACGTGTTCGAGGCCGGCGATGGCCACGGCGCGATGGAAAAGGTCAAGAACGCGATCTACGATCTCGTCATCCTCGACGTGGCACTCCCCGATACCGACGGCCGCGAACTGTGCAAGCTGATGCGCAAGCAGGGGGTAAAATGCCCGATCCTGATGCTCACCGGCCAGGACAGCGACGCCGACACCATCCTCGGCCTCGACGCGGGCGCCAACGATTATGTCACCAAGCCGTTCAAGTTTCCGGTGCTGCTGGCCCGCATCCGCGCCCAGCTCCGGCAGCACGAGCAGAGCGAAGATGCCGTGTTCCAGCTCGGGCCCTACACCTTCAAGCCCGCGATGAAGATGCTGGTCGACGAGGCCGAAAAGAAGATCCGCCTCACCGAGAAAGAGACCAACATCCTCAAGTTCCTCTACCGGGCGAGCGAGGGCGTGGTGCCGCGCGACATCCTGCTGCACGAGGTCTGGGGCTACAACGCGGGCGTGACCACGCACACGCTGGAAACCCACATCTACCGCCTGCGCCAGAAGATCGAGCCCGATCCCTCCAACGCGCGCCTGCTGGTGACCGAGAGCGGCGGCTACCGCCTGGTCGCCTGAAAATCCCCCGTGGCCGGGGTTACGGCCACACCTCCCTGTTGGACTGGCCCGGGTTTGCGCCCGGGCCTTTTTTCTGCGGCGCGCGCTCTGCCCGTCATCCTCGGGCCCGCCCCGAGGATCTCCTGCGGCACCCGGCGGCGCACATCGCTCTACTCCCGACGCGCGGCAAATGCTAAACGGCGGCCCATGAAGCGTTTTTTCAAGATCGCCGTGGCGCTCGCCGCGCTTGCTCTCTTTCTCGCCGGCTACACCGCCGCCATGGCCCGTGTCGGCTCGGGCACCGCGCCCGACATGGCCCCGAAGGCCGAGCAGGCCGATGCCCTCCGCGTCGACAAGTCCGAGCGCCGCCTCGACCTGCTGCGCAACGGCGAGGCGATCGCCAGCTACGCCATCAGCCTTGGCGCCGCACCGGAGGGCCACAAGGGCCGCGAAGGCGACGAGCGCACGCCCACGGGCGACTACGTGATCGACTGGCGCAATCCGAATTCCATCGCCCACCTCTCGCTGCACATCTCCTACCCGAACGAGGCCGACCGCGCCCGGGCAGCCGAGGCGGGCGTGAGCCCGGGCGGCGACATCATGATTCACGGGCTTCCCAACGGCTGGGGCTGGCTCGGCGCCGTCCACCTGGTGTGGGACTGGACCAACGGCTGCATCGCCGTGACCGACGCCCAGATGCGCGAGATCTGGTCCCTCGTGCCCGATGGCACCCCCATCACCATCACGGAGTGACCCGTGGGCCGCTGGCTGAAGCTCCTGTTCAAGCTGCTCGCATGGGTCGTTCTGATCGTCCTGGTGACTTTGCTGGCCCTCCGCCTGCTGGCCGCCCTGCGCGAGACCCGCACCGAGGCCCCCGCGCCCGGCGCACTGGTGCAAACAGATCTCGGCGCGCTCTACGTGATCGACATGGGCCCGCGCGATGGCCCGCCCGTCCTGCTGATCCACGGCTCGATCGGCTGGTCGGCCTTCTGGGAGGAGACGCTGGTGGCCCTCGCCGCCCAGGGTTACCGCGCCATCGCCTTCGACATGCCGCCGATGGGCTGGTCCGAGCGTGATCCGGCGGGCGATTACGGCCGGGCCAGGCAGGCTCAGCGCGTGCTGGCCCTGACCGAAGCGCTTGGCATAAGCCCGGTGCTGGTGGCCCACAGCTTTGGCGCCGGGGCCGGGGCCGAGGCGGTCATGGCCGACTCCTCCGCCTTCGCCGGCTTCCTCGTGGTCGACGGCGCCATCGGGCTGGAGGCGCAGGCCAAACCCCTGCCGCTGCCGCTGCGCTCCGGGGCCGTCCGGCAACTGGCGGTCTCCGCCAGCATCACCAACCCCTGGGCGATGCAGCCCATGCTCCGGGCCTTCCTGCATGTGAAGGACCGCGCCGCGCCCTATGTCGACACGCTGAATGCGCCCATGATGCGCACTGGCACCACGGCGGCCATGGCCGACTGGCTGCCCACCCTGCTCACCCGTCCCGAAGAGGCGCCGAGTGTGACCGAGGAGGGCTGGCGCGGTCTTGCCCTGCCCACCGGCTTCCTCTGGGGCGTCGAGGATACGGCCACCCCGCTGGCGCAGGGCGAGCGGCTCGCGGCGCTGGTCGAAGGCTCCCGCCTCTGGCCGCTCGAAGGGCTGGGCCATATCCCGCAGATCGAGGACCCGGCGGCCTTTCAGGCCGCGCTGATCGAGGCGCTGGAGTGGGTCGAAAGCGCCCGGTAGGTCAGGGCAAGCCCCGACCCGGGGCGCCACGAACCCCAACGTCGGATCGGCACAGAGGCTCTCCACGCTGCGGTGACAGGAGACCCGGGACAAGGGGTGGAATCCGCCCGCCCGCCGGTCTATCCCGTGGCCGAGCAACGGAGGCGGGCCAAGGGGGCAGGACATGGCATTTTCACTGGCGACCTGGAACATCAACTCGGTCCGGCTCCGCGCCGACCTGGTGGCGCGGCTGATGCGCGAGGAAATGCCCGACGTGCTGTGTTTGCAGGAGTGCAAGAGCCCGGTCGACAAGATCCCGGTCGAGATCTTCGAGGCGCTCGGCTACACCCACATGGTCGCCCGCGGCCAGAAGGGCTACAACGGCGTGGCGATCCTGTCGAAGCTGCCGATCGAGGAGGTCGGCGCGGCGGATTACGCCAAGCTGGGCCATGCCCGCCACATCGCCGGACGGCTCGAGAACGGGGTGACCATCCACAACTTCTACGTCCCCGCCGGCGGCGATGTGCCCGACCGCGAGGTGAACGAGAAATTCGGCCAGAAGCTCGACTACCTCGCCGAGATGCGTGACGCCTTCCACGCCGAGGCGCCGGAAAAGGCGATCCTCGTCGGCGATCTCAACATCGCGCCGCGCGAAGATGACGTCTGGGATCACAAGAAACTGCTGAAGATCGTCTCCCACACCCCCGTCGAGGTCGAGGCGCTGGGCGCCGCGCAGGACGCGGGCAAATGGGTCGACATCACCCGCAAGGACATCCCCGAGGGGTTGCTCTACAGCTGGTGGTCCTACCGCGCCCGGGATTGGGACGAGGCCGACAAGGGCCGCCGGCTCGACCACGTCTGGGCCACGCCCGACATCGCCAACGCGGGCCACTCCAGCCGTATCCTCCGCCCGGTGCGCGGCTGGGAGAAGCCCTCGGACCACGCCCCGGTGTTCGCCGAATTCGACCTCTGACGCGGGCCGCACCGGCGCGCAGGTGGGGGCGCTGCCCCCACACCCCCGAGGTATTTCGGCCAAGAAGATGAGGCAGGTGCGGGCAATTTTGATCAAATTGTCCCTTTCAATCTGATTGTCCTTGTCGCGCTGCGGGATCCTGCCTGTCGTGGAGCCGCAGGGCAGGGTCAGGAGAGATGGGCGGCCAGGGCCTTGCCCAGCACCACGTGATCCTCCGCCGCGATGTGGATGCCGTCCACCGGGCTGACCGGGATCACCGACCCGGCATCGAAAAAGTCGAGCCCCCGCACCCCGGCCAGTGCTGCCAGCGCCGGGGCGAGGCGCAGCTGTGATGCGCCCGCGAACTCCGCCGCAAAGGGCCCGGCCTCGACCGGGGCCGGGGGCGCCAGGAGGGTGATCCGCATCCCCGGATGCCGCGCGGCCTCTTCCTCGCTCATGGCGATGTCGAGCAGCCCCGCGATCCCCGCCGCGATCTTCTCCGCGCTGGGCTGGAACCGCGCCTTGCAGTCGTTTGTCCCCAGCATCACCACCAGCCGGTCGAGCGGCGCGTGGCTCCTCAGCGCCATCCGCAGCGCGGGGCGGGCGTTCATGAAGGCCCCCATCACCGGGTCGTCGTGCTGCGTGGTCCGGCCGGGCAGCCCCTCCTCGATCAGCTCCACATCGCCCATGGCCGCGGCCATCACGCAGGGCCAGCGGGTGTCGCGGCCGAACCTTTCGTGCCGCCCGCGCGCCGCCATCGGGGGCGTGCCATGGGTGTTGCTGTCGCCGAAGCAGAGAATCCTTTGTGCCACGGTCGCCTCCTCTCCTTGCCGCTCCGGCAGCTTTTCCGTTTTCCGGCGCGCCGTCCATTGGCAGGATGGCGCAAAAGCGAGGGCAGGTGATGGGCAAGTTGGGCCGCAGGGCCGTGGTGTTCGGGGCAGGGGCCGCCGCAGGCGTGGCGGGCGCGAAGTGGCTGAAGAGCGACGTGCCGGTGCTTGCCGGCACCCGGTCGATCGCGCCACAGGGCCGCGTCAACACGATGAACGACGCCTCCGGCCTCTCGGAGACCCCCGTCGCCAAGCACGTCATCCTCACCGACGATTCGGGCGAGAGCCTCGTCGCCGCGCTCCGGGCCGAGCTGAAGGAGGCCGCCTCGGAGGGCCGCCCGGTGAACCTGGGCGCGGCGCGGCACTCGATGGGCGGGCAGGCGATTCCGCGCGAGGGCACGGCGATCAGCTACCGCAATCCCTTCGTCGAGCTCGACACCGGGGCGCAAACCTACCGCGCCCATGCCGGCGCCCGATGGTACGAGGTGATCGCCGCGCTCGACCCGGCGGGCTTTGGCCCGGCGGTGATGCAGTCGAACTCCGATTTCGGCCTCGCCGCGACCTTCTCGGTCAACGCCCACGGCTGGCCGGTGCCCTATGGCCCGATGGGCTCCACCGTGCGCGAGGTGACGATGGTGCTGCCCGATGGCGAGCTGGTCACCGCGAGCCGGACCGAGAACGCCGAGCTCTTCGCCATGGCGATGGGCGGCTACGGCCTCGTCGGCCTCATCACCGAGATGGTGGTGGATATGGTGCCCAACCAGCGGCTGGTGCCGAGCTTCCGGCGCATGGAGGCCGAGGCCTTTGCCCCCGCCTTTCGCGCCGCCGTCGACTCGCCCGATGTTCCCATGGCCTATGGCCGCCTCAACGTGGGCCGCGCCGAGTTTGTCACCGAGGCGCTGCTCATCACCTATGGCACGGACCCCGAGAGCACCGAGATCCCGCCCGCCGAATACGCCTCGGGCTTCACCTCCCGGGCCGCCGCCCGGCTCTACCGCTGGCAACTGGGCAACGAGCGGATGAAGCGGGCACGCTGGTGGACCGAGTCGCGCTTTGCACCCATGCTCGCAGGCGCCGCCAACCGCAACGCGCTGATGAACGAGCCCGTGGTCACGCTGGACGATGGCGACGCGGCCCGCACCGACATCCTCCACGAGTACTTCGTGCCCTTCGACCGCTTCTCCGATTTCCTCCAGGTCTGCCGCGCGGTGATTCCGGCCAGCTACCAGGAGTTCCTGAACGTCACCCTGCGGTTCGTCGATACCGACACGACAAGCTGGCTCTCCTACGCCCGCGTGCCCCGTATCGCCGC
Organism: Vannielia litorea; assembly: GCF_900142295.1. Classification (NCBI taxonomy): domain Bacteria; kingdom Pseudomonadati; phylum Pseudomonadota; class Alphaproteobacteria; order Rhodobacterales; family Paracoccaceae; genus Vannielia; species Vannielia litorea. Next base: position 3,275,872 of record NZ_FSRL01000001.1, on the reverse strand, counting down.
GGTGATGAGCTTCTCCCAAGAAATGACAGCGCGCGGCGAGGCCGACATGGCCCGCATGACCCGCGCCCTGATCGAGGGCATCAACGCCATCGGCGGGGCCTATTACCTGCCCTACCGGCCCCACGCCACGCTCGACCAGCTGCACACGGCCTACCCCCGCGCCGCCGAATTTGCCGCGCGCAAACGCGAGATCGACCCGGGGCTGCTGCTCCGGAACAACCTTTGGGACACATACCTGGGGGAGCTATGACCCTTCTTCGCCTCATCGCCTTCGGCTACTTCATTGCCCTCCTCGGGGCCGCCGCGCTGAACTACGTGCCCGGCATCACCGACAGCGAGGGCCTCGCCTTCGGCATCTTCGAGCTGGATATCTTCGACGACGCGCTGCACCTCGCCTCCGCCCTCTGGGCGCTGGGCGCGGCGCTCGCCTCGCACCGGGCCAGCAAGCTCTTTCTCGTCGTCTTCGGCGCGCTCTACCTCGCCGACGGGGCGATGGGGCTGGCCTTCGGCTCGGGCTACCTCGACATGGGCATCTTCACCAACGGCGTGCTCGACCTGCCCTTCGGCTTCAAGATCCTCGCCAACCTGCCCCATATCGGCCTGGGCGGCTTTGCCCTCTTCGCCGGCCTCGTGCTGGACCGCAAATGATCCGCTGGCTCTGGAAATGGGTCAAACGGCTGCTGGTGGTGGCGGCCCTGCTGATCGCCGCCCTGCTGGCGCCGGTGGGCTACGTGGAGGTCGCCTGCCGGGGCGGCGACCCGGTGGCGGGCGATTACGCGCCGCTGCTGCCGCCCCAGTGGCACCGCGCCGAGGGCCGCACCCTGATGACCTATCCCGAGTGGCACATCGTCCATGCCTATGACGATTACGCGCAGGTCATCACCGAGGGGGACCCGCACGACTTTGGCTACCTCCGCGCCGTCGGCGGCTTCTGGGGCTCGCTCTGCGCCCTCTCCGAGGCCTCCCCGCCCCACGGCGGGTTCGACTGGACGACCAAGCAGACGATCTATGTCATCGGCGTCAGCTTCACCGCCGAGCTGATGCTGAAGGCCGCCTACGAAGAGACCGTCGGGCGCTTCTACACCTGGCGGCGCGGGCCCGGACATTCGGCGCTGGATATCCTTTCTGCCCGTCAGGCGCGGGACTATGCGGCCTTTCTCCAGCAGACCCCGTGGTACAAGTGGGATTTCAAGGCCGACATCGCCGAGCAGGCGGCGGCGACCCAGGGCACCCCTCGCGACAACGAGCGGCGGCTGGCGCTGGGTATCGAGTTTTCCGCCAAGGCGGCCTACGCGGGCGTGATCGAGCAGGCGGTGGCCGGCGTGGGGGCCGATGCGCTGCGGCTGCGAATGGTGGTGCAGGCCACGCCGGAACAGGTGGCCGGGCTGGCGGGCGTGGATCTGGTCGAAACCCGCCCCGAAGGCCTCGTGCTCGAAACCCCGCGCTACCGCGAGCTGACCGGGCTGATGAAGGAGATGGCCGCCCGCGGCGTGGAGTTCACCGAGATCGCCGGCAACGACGACATCATGCTCACCGCCCTCGCCGCGGCCCCACTTCCGGGCGCGCTCTACGCAAAGGACCGGCAGGGCTACGGCGACACCCGCTCGCTCCTGCTGATGAAAGTCGCCGATCTCGCTGCCTTCCTCCGCGAGAACGGCGCTATGGTGGAGCATGTCCACGATTATTAGGCGCATCGCCCTCTGGGCGCCGGTGATCCTCGTCGCCTGGGTCGCGGTCATGGCGCTGGTGATGCGGTTTTCCGATGCGGCCCCCGCGGCGGTGGTGATGCTGCCGTCGCGGGCGTTTCTCGCCGCGCTCCCGCCGGATGCCGCGATCCTCCGCCAGACTGCCGCGACCATCACGCTCAAGTCCGACACACCCGACTTTGCGGCGCGACTCTACCGCGCAGGGGCGCTTCTGGTGCTGCCCGCAGGGCTGACCGGGTGCCTTCCGCTCCCCGGTGCCCTTGCAAACAAGGGCTGAGTGCTCCATCTACCCGGCAACTGGTAATGGAGGCCCCGATGCTCGAATTCGGCCAAGGCAACAACGAAGCCGCGCCCGCAGGCGATTTCATCAAGGACGTGAACGAAGCCGACTTCATGAAGGAGGTCATCGAGGCCTCGCGCGAGGTGCCGGTGATCGTCGATTTCTGGGCCACCTGGTGCGGGCCGTGCAAGACGCTGGGCCCCCAGCTCGAAGCCGCCGTGACGGCGCTGAAGGGCAGGGTGAAGATGGTGAAGGTCGATGTCGATCGCAACCAGGGCATCGCCGGCCAGCTGCGCATCCAGTCCATCCCCACCGTCTATGCCTTCTGGCAGGGCCAGCCGGTCGACGGTTTCCAGGGCGCGCTGCCCGAGAGCCAGCTGAAGGAGTTCGTCAGCAAGGTCGCCGCGCTTTCGGGCGATGACGGCGGGCTGGCCGAGGCGCTGGCCACCGCCGAGGAGATGCTGGAGCAGGGCGCGGCCGCCGATGCCGCCGAGGTCTTCGGGGCGATCCTCGGCGAAGAGCCCGAGAACGCCGCCGCCTTCGGCGGGCTGGTGCGCGCCCATGTTGCCGCCGGTCAGACCGAGCAGGCCGAGGCCTTGCTGGCCAACGTGCCCGCCGCCATCGCCGGCTCCGCCGAGGTCGAGGCCGCGCGCGCCCAGATCGAGCTGCTGAAGCAGGCTGCCAACGCCGGCCCCCTGGCCGAGCTCACCGCCGCCGTCGAGGCCGACCCGGCCAACCACCAGGCCCGCTTCGACCTGGCCAACGCGCTGCAGGCCGCGGGCGAGACCGAGGCTGCCGTGGATCATCTGCTCGAGCTCTTCCGCCGTGACCGCGAGTGGAACGACGGCGCCGCCAAGACCCAGCTCTTCACCATCTTCGATGCGCTCAAGCCGCAGGACCCGGTGGTGCTGAAGGGCCGCCGCAAACTCTCGTCGATGATATTTGCCTGACGCACCGGTCGGCCTACCTCCTTGGCCATGATGCACGCAGCCGATCTCCCCGAGACACTTCCGGTCTTTCCTCTGCCTGGCGCGCTGCTCCTGCCGCGCGCCCGGCTGCCTCTGCATATCTTCGAGCCGCGCTACCTGGCGATGCTCGACGACACGCTGAAGACCTCTTCGCGCCTGATCGGCATGGTGCAGCCCTGCGAAGGCCCCAAGGGCTGCGGCTGCGGCCCGGGGCGCTTGCAGAAGATCGGCTGCGCTGGCCGGCTCACCGGCTTCTCCGAAACCGAGGATGGCCGCTACATGGTGACCCTCACGGGGATCTCGCGCTTCCGGCTTCAGGAGGAGCTCGACGGATTCACGCCCTACCGCAAGGTCAAACCCTGCTGGAAGGGCTTCGACCGTGACCTCGGCAAGCCCGAGCACGACAAGGGGTTCGATCGCAGGGCCTTCATGCCCAAGCTCTGCCGCTACTTCGAGGCGCAGGGTCTCTCGACCGACTGGGACAGCCTCGAGGACGCCGACGACGAGTTGCTGATCAATTCGCTCTCCATGCTCTGCCCCTTCGACGTAGAGGACAAGCAGGCGCTGCTCGAGGCCCCCTCGCTCGAAACCCGGCGCGAAACGCTGGTGACCCTGATCGAATTCGCCCTGCGCAGTGGCGAAGACGGCGAGGAACGGCTGCAATGAGCGACGACCCCAAGGCCCATTCCGGCGTCGAGCGCCACGTGCTCGAGGCCCTCGTCTGCCCTGAGACCCAGGGCGTGCTGCGCTACGACGCCGAGGCCGGCGAGCTGATCTCGGAGCGGGCACGCCTCGCCTTCCCGATCCGCGACGGCATCCCGATCATGCTGGTGGACGAAGCCCGCAAGCTGGACGATTGAGCGCAGGGTGGGGCCCGCCCCACCGACCGCAAGCTGCCTAGAGGGCCTTGCCCTGCAACAGGCGCGGCAGATCGCCGGTGAGCCCCGCCGCCTCGCGGATGAACCGCCGCCGCAGGTCCGGCAGGGCCGCCACGGCCGATACGCCCAGGTCGCGCGCTGCCCGCAGGAGCGGATTGTCGTTCGAGAACAGGCGGTTGAACCCGTCCGTCGCCAGCGTCAGCGCGGTCCTGTCAAAGCTGCGCCACGCCCGGTGCCGCTCCAGCACCAGCGCCGATCCGCAATCCTCGCCGCGCCGCCGCGCCTCGGTCACCACCTGCGCCAGCGTCGCCACGTCGCGCAGCCCCTGGTTCAGCCCCTGCCCGGCAATCGGGTGAATCCCCTGGGCCGCATCGCCCACCAGCGCCAGCCGCTCCGCCACGATCCGCTCCGCCACCGTCAGGGTGAGCGGATAGGCAAAGCGCACGCCTTCCAGCCGGATCTCGCCCAGGAAGTCGCCGAAGACCGGCCGCAGCGCCGCCAGAAACGCCTCATCGCTGGCCTTCGCCAATTCCTTGGCCTGGTTCCGCCGTTCCGACCAGACGATGCTGCTCCGATCCCCCGGCAGCGGCAGGATCGCCAGCGGCCCGGAAGGCATGAAGAACTGATGCGCCACGCCGCCGTGGGGCCGCTCGTGGGCCACGGCGCAGGTCAGCGCGGTCTGGCCATAATCACTGTCGCGCCGCGCAATCCCGGCCCGCCGCGCCGTGGGCGAGCCGCGCCCGTCGGCCCCGGCCAGCAGCGCCGCCTTCAGCACCCGCCCCGAGCCCAGCGTCACCGCCACATGACCCGGTGCCACGGCCTGCGCCACGATCTCCTCGCCCGCCAGCACCGTCACGCCGGGCGCGTCGGCCAAGGCGGCCATGAGCGCAGGCCGCAGGTGCCGGTCTTCCAGCATGAAGCCCATCGGCCCTTCGTCGATCTCGCCGTGATCGAGGTGCAGCAAGCCGCCCAGCACGCCCTCGCCGGGCCGTCCGTCGCCAGTTTTCACATGCAGGATCGGCTGCGCCTTCTCGGCCACCGCACCCCAGACCCCGAGCGCCTCGAGCAGCCGCTGCGAGGCCAGCGCCAGGGCATAGGAGCGTCCGTCGAAATCGGGCGAGGCCTGCGCATCGGCGGGCAGCCGGTCCACCACCACCACCCGCGCGCCGCCCTGGGCCAGCGCCAGCGCCAGCGAGGCTCCGGTCAGCGCGCCGCCCGCGATGATCACATCCGCATCAAACATGGGGCGGACTATGGCCCGCCCGGCGGGATTGTCCATGGGGCGCGGCGTCGCTACCGTCGCCGCAAACACGGGAGACGGATATGGACTGGCAGGGCACATCGGCATCGGAGCTGGGCAGGGCGATCGGCAGGGGCGAGATCTCTCCCCTGGCGCTGACCGAGGCCATGCTCGCCGCCATAGAGGCGCATGAGTTCGGCCCCCGCATCTATGCCCGCCTCACCCGCGAACGTGCCCTGGCCGAGGCCGAGGCCGCCGAGGCCCGCGCCAAGGCCGGCACCCGCCGCAGCCTGCTCGATGGCGTGCCGATCTCGTGGAAAGACCTGTTCGATACCGCAGGCGTGGCCACCGAAAGCGGCTCCAGGCTGCTCGAAGGCCGCACCCCCACGCGCGACGCCCTGGTGCTTGCCCGTGCCTCCGCCGCTGGCCTTGTCTGCCTCGGCAAGACCCACCAGACAGAGCTCGCCTTCTCCGGCATCGGCCTCAACCCCGTCACCGCCTCGCCGCCCTGCGTCAACGATCACGCGGCGGTCTCGGGCGGCTCCTCCTCCGGCGCGGCGACCTCGGTGGCCTTCCACCTCGCGGCGGCTGGGATCGGCTCCGATACCGGCGGCTCCGTCCGGACCCCCGCCGCCTGGAACGACCTCGTCGGCCTGAAAACCACCCACGGCCGCCTTCCGCTCACCGGCACCGTGCCGCTCTGCGCCAGTTTCGACACCATCGGCCCGCTCACCCGCACCGTCGAAGATGCCGCCGAGCTGCTGGCGGTGATGGAGGCGGGCCGCGCGCCCGACCTGCGCGGCGCCACGCTGGAGGGCACCCGCCTGATGGTGCTGGAAACCGTCGCGCTCGACGACCTCGCCGGGGCCGTCTCCGCCGGGTTCACCAGCGCCGTCGAGCGGCTCCAGGCCGCCGGCGCGCTGGTCACCCGCCGCGCCCTGCCGCTGGTGGCCGAGGCGATGGCGCTCGCCGGGCCGCTCTACGCGCCCGAGGCCTATGCCACCTGGGAGGCCGAGATCGAAGCTGCGCCCGAAAGGATGTATCCGCCCGTGCTCACCCGATTCCGCGGCGGGCGCGACGTGCCGGCCCGCGAGAACATCGCCGCATGGCACAAGCTCCACCGGCTTCGGGCGGCCTGGGCAGAGGCCGTGGCGGGGTATGACGCCGTGCTCATCCCCTCGGTCGCCAACCTGCCGCCGAAGCAGGAGGCCGTGCTGGCCGACGAGGCGCTCTTCACCTCCGAGAACCTGCTTGCCCTGCGCAACACCCGCATCGGCAACCTCATGGGTCTGCCCGCGCTCACCCTGCCCACCGGCGTGCCCTCCACCGGCCTCATGCTGATGGGCGCGCCCATGGGCGAGGAGCGGCTGCTGCGGCTGGGCGCTGCGGCGGAGGCGGCGCTGTCGTGACCCGGCCCAGCCCCGGTTTCTCAACACGTTGACTCAAATGCCACAATTCCCGCCCGACCCGGACCAAAATGCAACGGTTTCGCTGGACGGGGCCTGCCCGCGCGGCCTATCCTGCCTGCAAAAGCGGGGCAAAGACCCTGCACCCGAGGCAGTAACGTACAAACAAGATGACCTTTCCAGAGCGGTTCTCGAACCTGCCAGATTACGCCTTTCCGCGCCTGCGGAAACTTCTCGATGGCATCGCGCCGGGAGGAGAGGTGATCGACATGACCATCGGCGAGCCGCGCCACGGCCTGCCCGGCTTCGTTGCCCCGGTCCTCGCGCAATACGTTGAAGACTTCGCCAAGTACCCGCCGAACGACGGCACGCCCGAGCTGAAGGCGGCGATCACCGGCTGGCTCTCCCGCCGCTACGGCGTCGCGCTCGACCCCGAAACCCGGGTGATGGCGCTCAACGGCACCCGCGAAGGGCTGTTCAACGCCTGCCTCGCGCTCTGCCCCGAACGCGCCGCCAACGGCGACACGCCGACGGTGCTGCTGCCCAACCCGTTCTACCAGGTCTACGCCGTGGCCGCCGCCGCCGCCGGGGCCGAGCCGGTCCTGGTGCCCGCCACCCTGGCCACCGGCTTCCTTCCCGATTTCTCCGCGCTCCCCGAGGATGTGCTGGCCCGCGCCGAGATCGCCTATATCTGCTCGCCGTCAAACCCGCAGGGCGCGGTCGCCGACACGCTCTACTGGCGCGAGCTGATCGGCATGGCCGAGGGCTACGGCTTCCGCCTCTTTGCCGACGAGTGCTACTCCGAGGTCTACCGCGACACGCCGCCGCCGGGCGTGCTCCAGGTCGCCGCCGACATGGGCGCGGACCCGGAGAAGATCGTGAGCTTCCACTCGCTCTCCAAGCGGTCCAACCTGCCCGGCCTGCGCTCCGGCTTCGTGGCCTCCGGCCCGGCCAACATCACCGCCATCAAGCGCCTGCGGGCCTATGCCGGCGCGCCCATTCCGCTGCCGCTCCAGCGGGTCTCGGAGCTGGCCTGGTGCGACGAGGCCCATGTCGAGGAGAGCCGTGCGCTCTACCGGCGCAAATACGCCATCGCCGACGAGATCTTCGCCACCTGGCCCGAGTACAGGCCCCCGCAGGGCGGTTTCTTCCTGTGGCTCAAGGTCGACGACAGCGAGCAGGCCACCATCAAGCTCTGGCGCGAGACCGGGGTGAAGGTGCTGCCGGGGGCCTACCTGGGCCGCGAGGTCGAGGGGGAGAACCCCGGCGCCGGCTACATCCGGGTGGCGATGGTAACGAAAGATACAGACGAGCTGCAGGCGGGGCTGACACGGCTCCGCGACTGCCTCGCAGTTTGAGGATCAGGACGAGGGACAAGATGGCATATCAGGCAAAACACCGTGACCCGTTGTTCGACAGCGCCATGCAGGCCGCAATCGAGAAACGCGGGCGTGAGATGATCGGCATCGGCCTCATCGCCGCCGGCCTCATGGTGGCCCTGATGCTCGGCTCCTACGTGCCAGACGATCCCTCCTGGCTCTCCGCCACCGATGCGCCCGCGCAAAACGTCCTCGGCCGCTTCGGCGCCTCCATCGCCGGGCCGCTCTTCATCATCGTGGGCCATGCCGCCTGGACGATCCCGGTGATCCTTGCCGCCTGGGGGGTCCGCTTCGCCCGCCACGTCGGCAGCGAGCGTGCCCTGTCCCGGCTGGTCTTCGCCCCCATCGCCGTGGCTCTGGCCGCGATCTACGGCGCCATGCTCACGCCCGGCGGCGACTGGGTTCACAGCTTCGGCCTCGGCGGGCTCTTCGGCGATACGGTGCTGGGCGCGCTGCTCAACATCCTGCCCATCGGCGCGGGCCTCGGCGTGCGCCTGCTGGCCATTCCCCTCGGCCTCGGCGCGCTGGCCATGCTGGTCTTCACGCTGGGGGCCACCCGCGCCGAGCTTCGTCTCTTCGGCCGCTTCCTCATGGTCGGGCTTGTCCTGCTCTATGCCGGCGCGCTCAAGCTGATGGGCAAGGGGGCCCAGGGCTCGCTCTCGCTGGCCCAGGCCCTGAAGGCCCGGCGCGATGCCCGCCGCGAGGCCGCCGCCGAAGCCGACATGCTGACCGAGGCCGCCGCGCCCCTGGTCGCCCGGCACGATTTCACCCCGCGCCCGCTAGTGGTGCAGGATGACGAGCCTGCGGTGCATGCGCCCGAGCGCCGGGGCCTGCTGGCCAGTGTCACCGGGCTGGTCCGCCGCCCGGTCGAGCCCGAGCTGGTCGAGCGCGAGGCGCCCGACTACGACGCCGAGCAACCCGCCGACGACCGCATCCGCGCCCGCATCTCCGATGCCATCCGCCAGCGTGCCCGTGGCGGCGGCGCGGTGCGTCCGGTGCTCTCCAACGGCCTGCCCGCCGAGCCGCCGGTGGTGCGGTCCCGCAAGCCGCAGCCGCTGCTGCTCAACACCAAGGGCGCCGTGCCGCCCGCGCCGATGGCCCTGCTCGATGACGACATCGAGATGATGGAGCCCGACGAGGCCCCGGCGCTGCCGCCGCAGCCCCGCGTTACCGCCGCGCCCGCCGCGGCCCCGGCGCAAGCCGCCGAGCCCCGCGCCACGGTGCAGCACCCGGTCCGCAAGCCCGCGCAGCCCTCGCGCCGTGCCCAGGCCGAGGCCCAGCCGTCGCTCTCCTTCGACCCGGAGGAGGCCCGCTTCGAGTTGCCGCCGCTCTCGCTGCTGTCCCAGCCCCAGAAGGTCGACCGCACCCACCTCTCCGACGAGGCGCTCGAGGAGAACGCCCGGATGCTGGAGACCGTGCTCGACGACTACGGCGTGCGCGGCGAGATCGTCTCGGTCCGCCCCGGCCCGGTGGTCACCATGTACGAGCTGGAGCCCGCGCCCGGCCTCAAGGCCTCCCGCGTCATCGGCCTGGCCGACGATATCGCCCGCTCCATGTCGGCCCTCTCGGCCCGCGTCTCTACCGTGCCCGGCCGCTCGGTCATCGGCATCGAACTGCCCAACGAGCGCCGCGAGATGGTGAACTTCCGCGAGATCCTCTCCGGCAAGGACTACGGCGACGGCAACCACCGCCTGCCGCTGGCGCTCGGCAAGGACATCGGCGGCGAGCCCGTGGTGGCCAACCTCGCAAAAATGCCCCACCTGCTCATCGCCGGTACCACCGGCTCGGGCAAGTCGGTGGCGATCAACACCATGATCCTGTCGCTTCTCTACAGCCTCTCGCCCGACGAGCTGCGGCTGGTGATGATCGACCCCAAGATGCTCGAACTCTCCGTCTATGACGGGATCCCGCACCTGCTGTCGCCCGTCGTGACCGACCCCAAGAAGGCCGTGGTCGCCCTCAAGTGGGTCGTGGGCGAGATGGAAGACCGCTACCGCAAGATGTCCAAGATGGGCGTCCGCAACATCGAGGGCTACAACGCCCGCGTCCGCGACACGCTGGCCAAGGGCGAGATGTTCTCGCGCACCATCCAGACCGGCTTCGACGACGACACCGGCGAACCCGTGTTCGAGACCGAGGAGTTCAAGCCCGTCACCCTGCCCTTCATCGTGGTGATTGTCGATGAGATGGCCGACCTGATGATGGTCGCGGGCAAGGAGATCGAGGCCTGCATCCAGCGCCTCGCCCAGATGGCCCGTGCCTCCGGCATCCACCTCATCATGGCCACCCAGCGCCCCTCGGTCGACGTGATCACCGGCACCATCAAGGCCAACTTCCCCACCCGGATCAGCTTCCAGGTCACCTCCAAGATCGACAGCCGCACCATCCTGGGCGAGATGGGCGCCGAACAGCTGCTCGGCCAGGGCGACATGCTCTACATGGCCGGCGGTGGCCGCATCACCCGCGTCCACGGCCCGTTCTGCTCGGATGAAGAGGTCGAGGAGGTCGTGAACCACCTCAAGAGCTTCGGCGCGCCCGAATACGTGAGCGGCGTGGTCGAAGGGCCGGAGGACGACAAGGAAAGCGACATCGACCTGGTGCTCGGCCTCGGCGGCAACACCGACGGCGACGACGCGCTCTACGACCAGGCCGTGCAGATCGTCATCCAGGACCGCAAGTGCTCGACCTCCTACATCCAGCGCAAACTCGCCATCGGCTACAACAAGGCTGCCCGGCTGGTGGAGCAGATGGAAGACAACGGCCTCGTCGGCGCCTCCAACCACGTCGGCAAACGCGAGATTCTCGTGCCCGAGCCGAACTGACACCGGAGCATTTTCGCCACCCCGCGGGCAGCCCGTGGGGTGGACAAAGGCGACCAGTGCACTGCCCCACCGCGCGCCGCGTTCACCACGTTTGGCCGATTTCGCGTATGTATGGGATGTGCATGGGTTGTGTATCGGTTGTGCATCCCCGATATTCCCGTTTCGTTCCGGTCAGTAAGGTTTTGGCGCGGTCCCGCAAGGGGCCGTTAACCTGCGGCGGAGCCAATCCGCCGTGCTCGCCGCCTTGTTATCGCATATCAGGACCAAACCGCCTAAGTAGGGCGTTGACGGGCACAAGCCCTGCGAAACAATTCAAGGACGACGCATGAAACTCCTGCGCACCCTCATGGCCCCGGTTCTGCTGCTGGCCCTCGCTCTCCCGGCCGCTGCACAGCAAGCCTCTCTCTCGGCTTTGTCGAAGTATCTCAATGACTTCACAACCGCGACCGGCGAGTTCACCCAGATCAACGCCGATGGCACCATCTCCACCGGGCAGGTCTACATCCACCGCCCCGGCCGCATCCGCTTCGAGTACAACAAGCCCGACACCAGCCTCGTGATGGCCGGCGGCGGGCAGGTCGCGATCTTCGACAGCAAATCCAACACCGGCCCCGAGCAATACCCGCTCGCCCGCACGCCGCTCTCGATCATCCTGGCCAAGACGGTCGATTTCAACCGCTCCGGCATGATCACCGGCCACAAGTCCGACGGCAAAACCACCACCATCCGCGCCCAGGACCCCGAGCACCCGGAGTATGGCCACATCGAGCTGGTCTTCACCTCCTCGCCCATCGAGCTGCGCCAGTGGATCATCACCGATGATGCCGGCTCCCAGACCACGGTGGTGCTCGGCGAGCTGAACAAGGGCGGCAACATGCGCCCCTCGCTGTTCAATATCGTGCAGGAAACCAATCGCAGGCAGCGCTGATCCGGCCAGAAAAACAAGGGGATCGGTGCCCAGGCGCCTGTCCCCTTTTCCGCGTCAGGCCTTGCCGCAGGCGGCCAGTTGGGCGCGATAGATCTCGGACCGGGCACCGACGCTGCCTGCCACGCCCACCAGCCAGGCCTTCGCGTTGTAGCTGCCGCGCGCAAAGCCCGAGTGCCCCTCGTGATAGGCCAGGTACTGGTTGCGCGCATCGGTCAGCGGCACGCCGTTCCGCTCGCGGGTCTTGTTCATGTACCAGCCCATGAAATCGGTGGCGTCCTCGATATCGTCGCGCTTGGCGCGGCGGTTTCCTGTCTCCGCCTTGTACTCCTCCCAGGTCGCATCCAGCGCCTGGCTGTAGCCATAGGCAGAGCTTTGCCGCCCCATCGGGATCACTCCCAGCACCCAGCGATAAGGGGTGCGGGCATCGCCGTCGAACTTGCTCTCCTGGTAGATCGTCGCCATCTGAACGTGCACCGGCACGCCCCAGTTTCGCTCCGTGCGCTTCATCGCCCGCAAATACTTGGGCCGCTCGCTCGCCAGCTCGCAGGCGTTCTCGAGGTTGCGGGGGCTGTCCATCTCGCGTCCGCCGCCGCAGCCCGCAAGAAGGGCCAGTACCAGCACGACGCTGATTTTCCTGCTCATTGTCACTCGCCTCATGCTTTCGCGGTCTTTGCCGCTTTTACCTGATAATATGCGAATTCAACACATTGGGGAACGCCCAACTGCGGCGACCGGATCACATTTCAGATCAGAAAGGCCAGAGCCACCGGCAGGAAGGCGACCGAGAGCAGGGTCGAGGCCACCACCAGGCCGGCCACCGCCGAGCTGTCGGCGCCGAACCGCTCGGCCAGTAAGTAATTCGTAACCGCAATCGGTGTTATCAATTGCAGGACGAGAACGGCAAAGGCGGTTCCGGTCAGGCCAAAGGCGAGGCCGGCCACCACGGCGATCCCGGCGCAGAGCGCGGCCTTGAGCAGCGACAGCCAGAAGGCACGGCCGATATCGCCGGGTTGCAGCCGGGCCACGGCAACGCCGAGGGTGATGAGCATGAGCGGGATGGCGACCTGCGCGATGAGGTCGATGGTGTTGGTGACCCACTTGGGCGTCTGCCAACCCTGCCAAAGGAAGAGCGCGCCGAGCGCGGTGCCCACGACGACCGGTTCCTTGAGGGATTTCAGCGGGTTGCCGCCACCCGAGACGAGCCAGATGCCGTAGGTGAAGGAGATCATCGCCATGATCGCAAAGATCACCACGGCAAAGCCCAGCCCCTCCTCGCCGAAGGCGAAGAGCGCCAGGGGCAGCCCGAGGTTGCCCGTGTTGCCAAAGATCAGCGGTGCCAGGTAGGTCCGGTTGTCGAGCTTGAAGACAAAGGTCACGAGGTAAAACACCGCGATGACGGCGGCATAGGCGGCGATGGCGGCGAGGGAGACGGATGTGAGGGCCTGGGGGTCGATCTCCGTCTTCATCAGCGCGCCGAAGATCAGGCAAGGGATCGCCAGTGTCATCACCAGACGCGTGATGAACCGCATCGGATAGTCCTGGCCGAGCTTGACCCAGATAAAGCCGATGGCCGCGAGGATGAAGACCGGCGCCACGATCTGCGCCACTGTCAGGACGAGGTTCACACACTGTTTCCCTGTTTTTCAGGGCGGATTTCTAGACAACGCCCCCTGCCTGCACTAACCATCGGCCTGTGGGGAGCGCAATGCTATGATGAAAACGCGGGCAAAATATCACCTTGGACAGGTGGTGAAACATCGAAAGCATCCCTTTCGGGGGGTGATCTTCGATGTCGATGCCATGTTCTCGAACACCGACGAGTGGTATGCCGCGATCCCCGAAGAAAGCCGCCCCTCCAAGGATCAGCCGTTCTACCACCTGCTCGCCGAGAACGACCAGAGCTATTACGTCGCCTACGTCAGCGAGCAGAACCTGGTGGCCGACTACTCCGGCGAGCCGGTCGACCATCCCGACCTGCCCGATCTCTTCGGGCCGTTCGAAGATGGGGTCTACCCGCTCCACTTTCAGCTCAACTAACTGATTTCACTCGCATTTCACTGGTGAAGCCCGCGCCCGGTCAATAGCCGATCGCGCAGCCGTCCTTGCGCGGGTCGGAGCCACCCACCAGCACTCCCTCGGGCGTGATCCTGATCGCCTGGGCCCCCCCGATGGGCGCCGGGGCGGGCACCACCTTGTGCCCAAGCTCGGCCAGCGCGGCGCGGGTGGCCTCGGGGAAGGGGGCCTCGAGCTGCAGCTCGCCCTTCTCGGCAAACAGGCGCGGGAAGTCGATCGCCTCCTGCGGGTCCATTCCGAAATCCAGCATGTTCGAGGCGAATCGCGCATGTCCTGCGGCCTGGTACTGCCCGCCCATCACGCCAAAGGGCATCTCGACCCGCCCCTCGTGCAGCATCATTCCGGGAATGATCGTGTGCATCGGCCGCTTGCCGGGCGCCACCACGTTGGGATGCCCCTCTTCCAGGGTAAAGCCCGCACCGCGGTTCTGCATCAGGATACCGAACTTCGGCGAGGCGAGGCCGGAGCCGAAGCTGTGGAAGATCGAGTAGATCAGTGAAAGCGCCATCCCGTCGCCATCGACCACGCAGAGATAGACGGTATCCCGATGCACCGCCTCGGTGATGTTGGTGACCTGCTGCATGGCGCGCTTGGGGTCGATCAGCGCGGCCAACTCCTGCGCCAGGCCAGGCTGCAGCAGCGCCGCAGGGTCGGCCATGCAGGCCGGGTCGGCGACGAGGCGGTTGCGGGCGTCATAGGCCAGCTTGCTCGCCTCGGCCTCGATATGGCTGCGCTCCGGCCCGAGCGGATCCATCGCGGCAATGTCGAACTGCGCGAGGATCGCGGCGAGGAGGAGCGCGGTGGTGCCCTGTCCATTTGGCGGGTGCTCGGCGATGTCGCGGCTGCGATAGGGGCCCGTGAGCGGGCTGCCCCAGTCGGCGGTGACACCGGCAAAGTCGTCCAGCGTATGGCTGGCACCGGCCACGGCGGCCAGCATGTCTTCGGCCACCTCGCCCTCGTAGAAGGCTTTCGGCCCCTGCGCGGCAACGCGGCGAAGCACCTCGGCCTGGCCTGGCGACCGAAAGACCTGGCCCACCTGGGGTACGGCTCCGCCCATGAGGTAATGGCTGCGTGCGGCCCCTTGAAGCGTGGCCTCCGCCGCCTTCCAGTCGCGCAGCACGCGGGGGGCCACGGGGATGCCGGCCTCGGCGTAGTGGATGGCCGGGGCGAGGCTGTCGGCCAGCCCCTTCCGGCCAAACCGCTCGGAGAGGGCGGCGAAGCCCGCCATCGCTCCGGGCAGGGTTACCGCGTGGGGCGACGTCAGCGGAATGACCGGGCCCTGCGCCCGCAGCGCCCCGGCATCAATCGCCGCAGGCGCACGGCCCGAGCCGTTCAGCGCGTGGATCTCGTCGGTTCCAGCCGGCTTGACCAGGGCAAAGCAGTCTCCGCCGATTCCGGTGCTTTGCGGCTCGCAAAGGCCAAGCAGGACGGCTGCGGCGATGCCCGCATCAACCGCGTTGCCGCCGGCCTTCAGCATCTCCACCGCAGCCTGGGCAGCCAGCGGGTGCGACGTGGCGCACATGCCGCCAGTGGCAAGGACTGGCGAGCGGCCCGGATATTCGAAATCGCGCATGAAACATCCTCCGGCGGCGACACTAGGCGGCAAGGCCGCGGGCGGCAAGACGGTGATGTTGGGAAGAGAAGAACCTCGACGCCACGCACTGGGTGGGGGCTATGAAGCGTGGCGCCGAGGGAAGCTATATGCAGCTACCCTGCCTGTATCGCCCTTGATCCTGTCTGTCTTGAGGTTGGATGAGGACCTTTTTGCGGCGTTGATTTCCAGGAGGGAAACAATACGCCCACCGGAGCGGATTAGTGGCGCAATGCCACGGTTCCAGGGGGCAATTCGATGCGTGCCGGAGCAGCGCGTTGCTCAGTCCCCTTCGGCAAATCCAACAAGGTCGAGCGAAAAGGTCAGGCGATTCTCGTTATCGGTTCGCGTGTAGCGCAGATCCCGTGTGAGCTCCCGAATGAGAAGCCACCCGAACCCGCCTTCGGGCAGCTCGTTCGTCGGCACATCCAGCTCCGCGGCCTGCCCAACCGGCACGACAAGGCCGGGCATCGGCCGGCCCCGATCGGTAACGCAGCAGAACAGGCGGCGATCTCCCTGCAGAACTGCAATCTTGATCTCGCCCGAGCCATTTTCGTCGTAGGCATGTTCGACCACGTTGTTGAGAACTTCCGCCAGCACCAGCTCGACGATGCCACGCTCGCTCTCGTTCAGATCGAGAGGCGACAGGTCTCCCAGAACCTGTTCGAGGGCGCGGCGCACCTCCAACGGGGTGCTGGACAGGACAATGCGGAGCGCATTCTGCGGCCATCTTTCGCAGGTGTGGCGCTGGGCGAGGGCAGGGCGGTCGATGGTGCGGACGCGGTTGGGCATGCCACCTGGCCCGTCAGGCGGCGGTCTCGCCGGCGGCCAGGGCGTCCGCGGCGGTAGCGTGGATGGTGAAGACCGAGTCCATCCGGGTGAGCGCGAAGACCTTGGCCACCGTCCTGGTCAGCCCGGCCAGCTCCAGTTGGGCGCCGGGCTCCACCTGCTTCATCGCACCCACCACCGCGCCAAGGCCCGAACTGTCAAGAAAGCCGACCCGGCTCATGTCCAGCACGATGCGGCCGGGGTGGCCTGCGGTGAGCGTGCGCATGGCCTCCTTGAAGGATACCGCGACCGCCGCATCTATCCGGCTCTCATGCACGGTGACGAGTAGGATCGCTCCCTTGTTGACTGCTTCGACGTTCATGGCCTGCTCCGTGACGGGTGGAAATACCGACAGGCCTAGACGCGAAACCTTACCATTCGGTATGCACGAGCAAGATCACCAGCGGGAGAGAGCCATGGCACGGGTCGGAATTGCAGGCGCTGCGCGCACGCCGATGGGCGGGTTTCAGGGCGCATTCGCCGATGTCAGCGCGGCGGAGCTGGGCGGCGCGGCGATCCGCGCGGCTCTGAGGCAGGCAGGGGCGGAGAGCGCCGATGAGCTGCTGATGGGCTGTGTCCTGCCGGCGGGCCAAGGCCAGGCCCCGGCGCGGCAGGCGGGCTTTGCCGCCGGTCTAGGCGAGGAGGTGCCCGCGACGACGCTCAACAAGATGTGCGGATCCGGCATGAAGGCCGCGATGATGGGCTACGATTCCATCGCCGGTGGCGGGGCGCAGGTGGTGGTGGCCGGCGGCATGGAGAGCATGACCGGCGCGCCCTACCTGTTGCCCAAGATGCGCGGCGGCGCCCGCATCGGCCACCAGGCAGTGCAGGATTCGATGTTTCTCGACGGGCTCGAAGACGCCTACGACAAGGGCCGCCTGATGGGCACCTTCGCCGAGGATTGCGCCGAGCACTTCCAGTTCACTCGCGCCGCACAGGATGACTACGCCCTCGGCTCGCTGGAAAACGCCCTGGCGGCGCAGAGCGAGGGCCGCTTCGAGGGCGAGATCACGCCGGTCACCGTGACGTCGCGCAAGGGCGAAACCGTGGTCGGCGAGGATGAGCAGCCGAGGCTTGCCCGCCCCGAGAAGATCCCCACGCTGAAGCCCGCCTTCCGAGAGGGCGGCACGGTGACGGCGGCCAACAGCTCGTCCATCTCCGACGGCGCAGCCGCGCTGGTGCTCGCGGGCGAGGGTTCCGGCCTGCCGATCCGCGCCCATATCATGGGCCACGCCTCCCACGCCCAGGCGCCCGGCTGGTTCACCACCGCGCCCGTGCCCGCCGCGCAGAAGCTCCTCAAGCGCCTTGGCTGGACCGTCGACGACGTGGACCTCTGGGAGGTCAACGAGGCCTTCGCCGTGGTGCCCATGGCCTTCATGCGCGAGATGGGCGTGACCCGTGACAAGATCAACGTCAACGGCGGTGCCTGTGCGCTCGGCCACCCCATCGGGGCCTCCGGCGCCCGCATCATGGTGACCCTGCTCAACGCGCTCGAAAAGCGCGACCTCAAGCGCGGCGTCGCGGCGATCTGCATCGGGGGAGGCGAGGGCACGGCCATCGCGATCGAACGTGCCTGAGGTCGATTACGCGGCACTGGCCAAGGTGGTCGACAGCCTCACCGAAAACGAGACCGACGAGGTGGCGCTCATGGCCACGCTGGCCTGCGAGATCCACCATTCCGACGACCGTTTCGACTGGACCGGCTTCTACCGGGTCACCGCACCGGGCGTGCTGAAGATCGGCCCCTACCAGGGCGGGCACGGCTGCCTTGTCATCCCTTTCGGCAAGGGCGTCTGCGGCACCTGTGCGCAGACCGGCGAGGTCCAGCTCGTCGATGATGTCGAGGCCTTCCCCGGCCATATCGCCTGCTCCTCTTCCACCGGCTCCGAGATCGTCCTGCCGGTGCGCGGGGCCTCCGGGCGGCTCATTGGCGTGCTCGATATCGACAGCGACCAGCCGGCGGCCTTCACCCGGGCCGATGCCGAGGGGCTGGCGCGGGTGCTCGAAGCGGCCTTCGGTAATGGCGGGCACTGGCGATGAGCCTGAAAGGGAGTTGCCTCTGCGGCGCGATCCGTTTCGAGGCGAAGGGGACGCCGCAGGGCGTGTCGGTCTGCCACTGCAGTCAATGCCGCCGCATGTCCGGCCACCTCTGGGCGTCGGCCTACGTCAAGGACGATGAGCTGACCATTTTCGGCACCCCGCAATGGTATGTCTCCTCCGGGACCGCCAGGCGCGGCTTCTGCCCCACCTGCGGCAGCTTCCTGTTCTGGAAGCACGACGCCGAAGACACCACCAGCTTCGCCCTCGGCGCCATCGACGGCCCCACAGGCCTGACCCTGCAAAAGCACATCTTCACAGCCGACAAGGGCGACTATTACGAGGACGCCGATGGGGTGGAGCAGAAATGAGCCTGCGCGGCCGGTGCAACTGCGGTGCGGTGCGTTTTGCCCTGCTCTCGGCGCCCGTCGAGCCGCTGGCCTGCCACTGCACCCAGTGCCGCAAGCAATCGGGCCACTACATGGCCGATGCCGAGGTGCAGGAAAGCGAGATCGTGATCGAAGGCGAGGTGCGCTGGTATCACGCGAGCGAGACGGCCCGGCGCGGCTTCTGCCCGGTCTGCGGCTCCGGCCTGTTCTGGCAGCGCCTCGGTTCGGGCGACGTGGGATTCTCGCTCGGTGCGCTCGAAGGCCCGACCGGACTGCGGTTGGAGAAGCACATCCATACGGCCTCCAAGGGCGACTACTACGAGATCGCCGACGGGCTGCCGCAGGAATGAGCGACGACTACACCCCCCCCGACAGCCCGCTCGACGTGCTGCACCACGACCATGAGTTGCTCGTGCTCAACAAGCCTCCCGGCCTGCTCTCGGTGCCCGGCAAGGGCGAGCACCTGTCCGACTGCCTGCTGGCCCGAGTTCAGGCGGCATTTCCCGAGGCGCTGCTGGTGCATCGGCTCGACCGGGACACCAGCGGCGTGATGGTCTTTGCCCTCACGCCCCATGCACAAAGGCACCTTGGGCTTCAATTCGAGCACCGTCGGACGAAGAAGCAATATGTGGCGCGGGTCTGGGGCGAGATGGCTGAAGCGGAGGGGGTCGTGGACCTGCCCCTGATTGTCGACTGGCCGAACCGACCCTTGCAGATGGTGGACCACGAGGCCGGAAAGCCCGCGGTGACGCGATGGAAACGGCTCAAGGCGGGCGGCGGAGAAAGCCGGGTGCGGTTGATGCCGGAGACCGGGCGCTCGCATCAGCTTCGGGTCCACATGCGGGAGATCGGCCACCCGATCCTGGGCGACCCGTTCTACGCCCAGGGCCCGGCCCGCGACTTTCCCCGCCTCATGCTGCACGCCGAAATGCTGCGCGTGCTCCATCCCGACGGCGGCAAGGGCGTGAGCTTTCGCGCGAAGGTGCCGTTCTGATGGCCGGGTAGCACCGACCCTGCGGATTGCACGCCGGGTCGGCGTGTGGCGGGCCGCTCACTTCGCGTAGTTTGCCGCGTTGCTTTCGATCTCCGCGATCTGGTCGGTCATCGCCTTCTGGTAGGCCGGGCGGGCGAGGCAGCGGTCACGGTAGGCAACGAGGCTCGGGAAGTCCTCGATCAGGGCCAGCCCGTCGAGCCCGTGGAGCACGGAAGCCATCATCAGGTCGGCCACGCAGAAGGTGCCTCCCAACAGGTAGTCCTTGTCGCCCAGCGCCCCGGCCAGCCGCTTCAGCTTTTTCCCGGCCATCGCGCGCAGCGTTGGCGCCACCCGTTCGGCGGCCTCGCGGTCTTCCACGAAGGTTTGCACGGTGCCAACAACGCCGGTGAGAGGCTCGACCGAGTTCAACGCGGCGAAGACCCAGCTCAGCGCGGCGTAGCGGTCTAATCCGGGCGGCAGGAGAACGTCGCTCTGTTCCGCGATCCGCCAGACAATGGCCCCGCTCTCGAACATCGGCGTGCCATCCACCTCCAGCACCGGCACCTGCCCGAAGGGCTGGCGGGCGAGATGCTCTGGCTTGCCCTGGGTGCCCATGGTCACATGATCGACCTCATAGGCGAAGCTCGCCTCGATCAGCGCCCAGCGCACACGGAAATCGCGCACCTGGCCCTTGGCGAAGTCGGGTACCCAGTCGTAGCCCCAGACCTTCAGTCGCGAGTCCTTCATGGTGCGCCTCCCTGTTTCTCGCGTTGATATCAACATTAATTCACGGCGAGTCGCAATGCTCCTGGACGGCGTGCCGCAAGCGGGCTGCGGCTCGAACCACCGTTCCGTTGTTTAAGGTCGCGGCAATACGTCCTCCCGGAACCGGGGCTGCCCCCCTTTTCAATTCGCTCAGTGCCCGTACATTCCACGGCAAGTGCAAAACCAGGAGGACACCATGGCCCTGCGCATCAACGACACCGTCCCGAACCTTACCTTTCCAACCGATCTCGGCGAACTGACCCTGCACGACTGGATCGGTGACAGCTGGGCGGTGATCTTCTCTCACCCGAAGGACTTCACCCCGGTGTGCACCACCGAATTCGGGGCGGTGGCCCAGCTCTCCGACGAATGGGCGAAGCGTGGCACCAAGGTGCTCGGCGTCTCCGTCGATGGCGTGGAGGACCACAAGAAGTGGAAAGGTGACATCGAGAGCTTCGGCGGCGCCGAGGCCGGCTTCCCGATCGTGGCCGATACCGACCTCGCCTTTTCCAAGGCTTTCGACATGCTGCCCGCCGATGCCTACCTGCCCGATGGCCGCACCCCGGCCGACAGCGCCACCGTCCGCTCGGTCTTCATCATCGCGCCGAACAAGAAGGTTCAGCTGATGATGACCTACCCGATGTCGGTTGGCCGGAATTTTGCCGAGGTGCTCCGCGCCCTCGATGGCCTGCAACGCACCTACGAGCAGCCGCTGGCCACACCGGCAAACTGGGAGACCGGACAGGATGTGATCGTGGCGCTGGCCCTCGACGATGCCGCCGCCGAAGCCAAGTATGGTGCGCTCGACAAGAAGCTGCCCTATCTGCGCTTTGCCAAGAATCCGGGGTGAGCCCACCGGCAACATCCCGCGAATGTGAGAAAGCCCCGTTGGTGACGACGGGGCTTTTTTGCTAGGCTTCCCCGTGAAAGGTGCGTGGGCGCAGCCCTCGGCTTCACGCGATTGAATTGTATGACGCAGCCATATCGGCGGTTTTGCGCCGTTCTTCTTCTCGTGTTCGGAGCGGGTCTGTTCGCTCCTGCCGGTCTCCATGCGCAGGACAGTCCGGCTCCGGCAGTCGAGGCTGGCGGCGAGAGCGCGGCGCCTCTGCTGATAGACGATGCCGGCGAGCCCCAGACCGCGCGCGTGAATACCGTTGGCATCATCGGAGAGGATGTTCAGGTGTCATGGGCGGACGATGGGTCGCCGCTTGTGCGGGTCGCCATTCCGGCGACCGTCTTCATGCCGATCGAGGAAGAGGAGCGGCAAGACATGCTGTTGACCCTCCAGGAAGAGCTCAACCGCCTCGGCTGTGATGCCGGTCCGGTTGACGGCGACTGGGGGCGGCGCTCCGAACAGGCGCTCGACCGCCTCAAGGCGGCGGTCCCGGATGTGTCGGAGATGGACCTTTCGATCACGCTGGCAGGGCTCCTGCAAAAGATGCCAGAGGGCACCTGCCCGCTGATCTGCTCGGTCCGCGAAGTGAAGGTCGACAACCGCTGCGAGTTGAAGACCTGCCCCTCCGGCCAATACCTGGACACACGCGGCAGTTGCCAGGTGCGCCAGGCCAAGGCCTCGACACCGAAAAAGAGCACGACGACCAACAGGAGTAGCGGCGGCGGTGGGGGCGGTTCGCGCAAGTGCGCCACCTACAATGGCCGCACCTATTGCAACTGAAACTCAGCCGGGAGGTGAAGCGATGGCAATGCTCAAGTGGACGGTTCTGGCGGGGGCAATCGTTGCGATGAACGCATCGACGGCGGCGGCCGAGTTGCACATCTCGGTCAGCCTGACCGAAAAGCAGCAGAGATCGCGCGGGCTGGGTAGCAGCAACGATACCTGCCGCACGCAATATGCGATCAAGACGCTCGGCCCGCTGCTATTCATCGAAACGGTCAAATCCAACTGCCGGACGTTTCAGGTTGGCAAGATCCAGGGTGCGGACGGATCGGCGGCGGCCATCGTCTTCGAGGGACGTTCCAGCCAGGATCGCAAGACATGCAGCTATGACGCCAAGTCACGGGTCGAAACCTGCAGCGACCGCACCAAGGTGCGTCTGCCCAAGGGACCTGACGAGAACTACAAGGCGCAGATCGACACGCGCTCGAAATACCAGCTCGGACGGGACGGGCTGATTGCCACGCGCCAGTCGGTTCGCACGGCCACAACGCCCGGCGGCTATCAGGAGCGCACCGACGCAACGCTGAAGATGTCCCTCTCGATGAAGGGCGGCGCTTGCCAGCTGGTGGAGTTCACGACCGCTTCCAAGACCAAGGTCCTGAACCCGGGGCGGGGTCGCGCCATCAAGGGTGCGGATACCATCGAGAACCGCAGGCTGGTAAAGACCGAGAGCTGCAAGGTCATAAGCCGCTAGTGAAGAACGCCTTTCTGAACCTGTTCCGCAGGGCGGGTGCATCGGCCCGCGAGGTGCCGTTCGACGGTGGCCTGCCCGAGCCCTCGGAGGCCTTTGTCGCCGTGGGCGACGTGCATGGCAGAGATGATCTTCTGGCACGCCTCCTTGACCGGCTGAACCGCGAGGCTCCGGGCCTGCCGCTGGTCTTCGTTGGCGACTACGTCGATCGTGGCGATCAGTCGGCACAGGTTCTCCGGCGTCTGAAGGCTCTCGATGCGGAGGGGCGCGCGGTCTGCCTGCGCGGCAACCACGAAGAGATGATGCTGAGCTTTGCCGAGGGCCGTTATCCCCGCTGGCTGGCTCATGGCGGCCTGCAGACCCTGGCGAGCTTCGGGCTGGGGGCAGGTGTCACCGAGAACGGTGGGCGGGGCCTCGAGGCCGCGATGGTGGAGTTGCGGGCGACACTTGAGGGCGAGGGGCTGCTGCCGTGGCTGTCAGCCATGCCCCGTTTCTGGACGAGCGGAAACGCGGCTGTCACCCATGCCGGAGCGGACCCGGCGAGGGCGCTCGAGGCCCAATCCCGGTCGCTCACCAACGGGCACCCCGACTTCTTTTCGACGCCGCGATCAGACGGCCTCTGGATCGTTCATGGCCACTACGTTCGTGACGAGCCCGAAGTGGCGCCGGGCCGTATCGCCATAGACACGGGTGCCTTTGCGACGGGCCGCCTCACCGCGGTGGTGATGTCACCGGGCGAGCCACCCAAGTTCATCGAAGCGTGAAAACGCAAAAGGGCCCGAGGTTTCCCCCGGGCCCAATCGTATCTGCAGAAGTAGCGCGCCCTACTCGGCGGTCTCTTCGCGCTTGACCTCTTCGCCGGTCTCCTGGTCGACAACCTTCATCGACAGGCGAACCTTGCCGCGATCGTCGAAGCCCAGCAGCTTCACCTTCACGTCCTGGCCTTCCTCAAGCAGGTCGCTCGGGTGGTTCAGGCGCTTGTTGGCGATCTGGCTGACGTGCACGAGGCCGTCGCGCTTGCCGAAGAAGTTCACGAAGGCGCCGAAGTCGACGATCTTCACGACCTTGCCGTTGTAGATCTTGCCTTCTTCCGGCTCGGCCACGATCGACCAGATCATGTCCCGGGCCTTTTCGATGGCATCGGCGTTCGGCGAGGCGATCTTGATGACGCCGTCATCGTTGATGTCGACCTTCGCGCCCGACACTTCGACGATCTCGCGGATCACCTTGCCGCCCGAGCCGATCACTTCACGGATCTTGTCGGTGGGCACGGTCATGGTCTCGATGCGCGGGGCATGGGTCGAGAACTCGGTCCGTCCAGCGGAGAGCGCCTTGGACATCTCGCCGAGAATGTGCATCCGGCCGTCCTTGGCTTGGGCCAGCGCCTTCTTCATGATCTCGGGGGTGATGCCGGCAACCTTGATGTCCATCTGGAGCGAGGTGATGCCGTTCTCGGTGCCCGCCACCTTGAAGTCCATGTCGCCGAGGTGATCCTCGTCGCCCAGGATGTCGGTCAAGATGGCGTATTCACCGTTCTCTTCCAGCACCAGGCCCATGGCCACACCGGCCACCGGGGCCTTCAGCGGCACACCGGCATCCATCATCGAGAGCGAACCGCCGCAAACGGAGGCCATCGAGGACGAGCCGTTGGACTCGGTGATCTCCGACACCACGCGGATGGTGTAGGGGAAGTCGGTCGGCGCGGGCAGCACGGCCTGAAGCGCACGCCAGGCCAGCTTGCCGTGGCCGATTTCACGACGGCCCGGAGGGCCGAAACGGCCCACCTCACCCACCGAGTAGGGGGGGAAGTTGTAATGCAGCAGGAAGTTGCTGCGGTAGTTGGCGTGCAGCGCGTCGATGATCTGCTCGTCGTCGCCGGTGCCCAGCGTGGTCACCACGAGGCCCTGCGTTTCACCGCGGGTGAACAGCGCCGAGCCGTGAGTCCGGGGCAGGATGCCCACTTCAGACACGATCGGGCGCACTTCGGTGGTCGAACGGCCGTCAATCCGCTTGCCGGTCTTCACCACGTCGCCGCGGAGGATGGAGGACTCGAGCTTCTTGAGCGCGGACCCGAGGTTCTTGTCTTCCTTCTGCTCGTCGGTCAGCGCGGCCAGGATCTTTTCCTTGGCGGCGGAGACGGCCGAGGTGCGCTCCTGCTTGTCGAGGATGCCGTAGGCGGCGCGCATGTCGGCTTCGCCGGCGGCCTTCACGGCGTCGTAGAGCGCCGAGTAATCCGGCGGCTGGAAGTCGAACGGCTCTTTCGCGGCTTCTTCGGCGAGGCTGATGATGAGGTCGATCACCGGCTGGATCTGCTCATGCGCAAAGGTCACGGCGCCGAGCATCTCGTCTTCGGTGAGCTCGTAGGCCTCCGATTCCACCATCATCACCGCGTCCTTGGTGCCGGCGACCACGAGGTCGAGGCGCTGGTCGGGGTTCAGGCGCAGCTGGTCCATGTCCTGCACTTCGGGGTTCAGAACGTATTCGCCATCCTCGAAGCCCACGCGGCAGGCTGCGATCGGGCCCATGAAGGGGGCGCCGGAGATGGTGAGCGCGGCCGAAGCGGCGATCATCGCCACGATGTCCGGGTCGTTGACCAGGTCATGCGAAAGCACGGTGCAGATCACCAGCACTTCGTTCTTGAAACCCGGCACGAAGAGCGGGCGGATCGGACGGTCGATCAGGCGCGAGGTCAGCGTCTCTTTCTCGGTCGGACGGCCTTCACGCTTGAAGAAGCCGCCGGGCACCTTGCCCGCGGCATAGTATTTCTCGTTGTAGTGAACGGTGAGCGGGAAGAAGTCCTGCCCTTCCTTCTGGGTCTTGGCGAAGGTGACGTTGGCCATGACCGAGGTCTCACCCAGCGTCGCGATGACGGAGCCATCGGCCTGACGGGCCACACGCCCGGTTTCGAGGGTGAGGGTCTCTTCGCCCCACTCCATGGATTTCTTGGTAATTTTGAACATGTTCGTTTCCTGTTAGGGAGCTCTCCCGGGCGTATCCCGGGTCTCCCGTTTGAATGGCGGCCCCATTGCCGCCGACCCCTTTCATCTGTTCCATCGAGCGCCGGGGTCTTGGCGCAACGTCTCAGATGGCCGGGCCATACAGGAAAGCGGGGCCGATGGGAAGCGTCGTGACATCGCAGCCGGCCCGAGGCGGCGGCAATCGGGCCATTGAGATCGCGGTGCTGCGAGCCGGCGGCCTATTCGGCCAGACGCTCCCTCGAAATGGTAATCCGGCGGGTCATGCCCGCGGGGCGAAGATCGGTTTCGAGGGTTCCGTCGAGCTGCCCTTCGATGGCCACGCTGATAAGCCGGGTGCCAAAGCCCGTGGCCGTTCCCGTGGGCTCGGAGGCCCGCCCCGCTTCCCGCCAGTCCATGACGAGGGAGTTTCCCTCCACCCACCATTGCACTGCAAGGCGGCCATCGGCGACAGCGAGGGCCCCGTATTTGGCGGCGTTGGTGGCCAACTCATGCAGCGCGAGAGAGAGCGACGTGCTGGCTCGCGGGCCCAGCACCACGTTGGGCCCCTCGATTCGGGCGATGTGATCCTGTCCATAGGGGGTGAGCAGGGTTTCGAGCAGTTCCGACAAGGCAATGCGGTCGCCCACCGGCTTGCCGGCCTGGATCAGCGGAGCCAGGAGGTTGTGCGCGTTGGCCAGCGCCTGCAGCCGCGCTTCGAGTTCAACCTGCGCCTCGCCGTTGGAGTGGCTGAGGCGCACCATGCCGCTGACCACGGTGAAGAGGTTCTTCACCCTGTGGTTCAACTCCTCCACCAACAGCTGACGCTCGGCGAGGGCCTGATGCAGCTTGATCTCGCTCTCGACGATGCCGGCAATGTCCTCCAGCGCCTTGAGCTGACTTTCCGACCATTCGTGCGCCTCGCTGTCGATGGCGCAGAACGAGCCCAGAACCTCGCCGCCCGGCCCGCGGACCGGCACGCCGAGATAGGCGATCACCCCCAGCTCGCCCACCGCGCCGTTGCCGGCAAGCAGCGGGTGGGTGCGGGCGTCGACTACCGCGAGGGATGTGCGCGACGACACCACATACTGGCAGAAGGAATGGCTCAGCGGGGTCTCGCGGTCGGCGACGCCGGCGTCAGCGAGCCCGGACTGCGCCTTGAAGAACTGCCGCCGGTTGTCGACCAGCGACAACAGCCCGACCGGGGCACCGGTTATCTGGCGCGCGAGGCGCACGGCGCGGTCGTAAACCTCCTCCGGCACGCTGTCCATCAGGCCGGTTTCTTCCAACTCCGCGAGCCGCTCGCGCCGCCCCAGTTCGGCGGCGTGGTCCTCCGGCTCGGAAGCGGGAAACTCTGGCAGGTCCACCATTGATGCGTGCCCCCCGGGCTGCGTTGTTCCGGCAAAAAGCGTTAGCAGGTCGGGTCCGCCTGCACCACGCGTTTTCCCGGCGAGGTCAGCGGTTTGGCCGATTGTCGGCCGCTGAGTAGCCGCGGGGTTCCGAGGTGCATGTCACAAGCCATAGCCCTGCACGCAAGGCGCGATCAGGCGATGTGGCGCGGAGGTTTGGCAAGTCCGTAGGCCTTGCGGGCGGTGACGAGGCGCAGGTCTTCCGGGTCCATTCCGATGCTCATCATGGTCCGCCGGTCATAGCGTTCGCGCGCTTTCGCCGGGTCGTGGCCGGTGCCAAAGAGCCTGTCGATCCATGCCATGCCGGCGGTCACGTGAAACGTGGCGTGATGGTCCTGGTAATGGTGCGCCATGTGCTCGCGCGTGACCCATTGGCCGAACCGCCCTTTCGGCACGTTGAGGTGGGCCAGCGTGTGGCAATACTCGTAGAACGCGAAGGCCGAGGCGGATCCGACGAAGAGCGCGACGCAGGCAAACTCCAGCGCGGGCCAGAGGCCGACCAGAGGCCAGAGCACCACGAGATGGGCCGCGAACGAGCCGGCAGCAAAGCGCAGCGGAAACCAGTGATCGTCTCCGGTGAAGAACTCCTCGTCCTGCGGAAACTCGTGGTGCCCGATGTGGCTTCGGTAGAGCTTGTTGAACGGGCTTTGCGCCGTGGGAGGTTCGCGGTGATAGATGAAGCGGTGGATCAGGTACTCGTTGAACCACTGGATCACCACGCCGTAGCCCACGGCGGCGAGCATCCAGTACTGGAAATCGAACAGCATCAGCCCCAGCCCGACCAGCCAGAACGGAAACAGCCGGTGCAGCCCGCCCATGAGGATGAGGATGCGCAGCGCAGCAATCATGGGTCTCCTCCTGTTGCTCAGGATGAGATGCGCGGGCCGGTCGGGTCAACAGCCGGGCGGATGCGACGTGGCGTCGAGCGGAGGTTGGCGGCGCGTCGCGAATGCGCCGGGGAAAAGAAAAGGGGCGGCCTCGCGGCCACCCCTTCGGTCTCGTCCCTGGCGGTCCGTCTCAGCGGCGGATGCCGAGCTTGCCGATGAGGTCCTTGTAGCGGTCCTCGTTCTTGTTCTTCAGGTAGTCCAGCAGCTTGCGGCGCTGAGCCACGAGCTTGAGAAGGCCACGGCGGCCGTGGTTGTCCTTCTTGTGGGTCTTGAAGTGCTCGGTGAGCGTGGAGATCCGCGAGCTCAGGATGGCAACCTGAACTTCGGGCGAACCGGTGTCGCCGTCCTTGGTGCCGTATTCCTTGATGACGCGGGCCTTGTCTTCAGCAGTGATCGACATCGGGGTCTCCTTTGGTTGGTGTGTGCGGGCGCAAGCCGGGATGTCGTCCAGCAGGGTCCATGGAGTGTGCGCCCAGCGTTCCGGGCGACAGGGGCGGCGTATAGGGCAAGCCCGGGCCGATGGGAAGGCGATTCGTTCAGTCGGCGTTGGCGGGGGGGATCTCGCCGGGCTCGGTTTGCGGCGCGTTCTCCGGCGGGCTCACGCCGCCGCCCTCCGGCGCGGGAAGCTGCTCCTCGACCTGCTGTTCCACTTCGGCCTCGGTCTTCTCCTCGTCGAACTCCACATCGAGCTCTGCAGCCCATTCGGCGAGGATCGGGATGAAGTCGATCTGGCTCAGCAGGTAGGCCACGACGGAAACAAGGATCGTGGCCCCGACCACCGAACCCAGGCCAAAGGCCATACCGCGCAAGAGCTGAAACCCGATGAGTCGCCAGAATTGCGCATAGACCCGCAGGAACTTGTGGTTGTTGAGCTTGGAAACCTCCTCGCGCAGCGCGACGATCTCGCGCTTCAGGTCGTTGCGCGTGGCATCGTGATCAGCCTCGGCTTCCACGGCCACATGGACAGGGGCGGGCTTGGTGAGGTGTGGATCGGGGTCGCTCATGCTCCGACCCTAGCCAAATCCTCCGGATTGAAAAGCCGTCAGGCGCCCCTGCATCCGACAACGTCTCCCGGCGTTCACATCGAGGCGGCTGCGGACATCGGGACCAGCTGGATGTCGGCGGCTGTCAGGGTGCCGCCACCGTGAACAACGCCGATCAACTCGCCATCGGCGTAGACTTCCATCAGGTTGCTGTCGGTTTCGCTCAAGGTGATCTCCGGCGCGCCACTGCCTGCCGTATCGTCCCAGAGCAGGGCGAGCCCGTCCTCGTCGGCGTCGAAATCCATGATCTCCGCCACGGTCTCCTCGATGAGATCGCGCCCGAGCGCGAAGATGTCGGCACCGGCTCCACCCGTGGCGATATCTCCGTCGCCGAGCACGAGCACATCGTTGCCGTCGCCTCCGTTGAGCCAGTCGACATCCAGATCATCCGCGCCGATCAAAGTATCGTTGCCCGCGCCACCCTGGAGGTTGTCGCTGCCCGGCCCGCCGGCCAACTCATCGTCGCCGAGCCCGCCCTCCAGCTGGTCGTGGCCTGCACCTCCGTCCAGACTGTCGGCCCCGTCGCCGCCGGTCAGGCGGTCGTCGCCTGCACGGCCCAGGAGCATGTCGTTGCCAGAGGCTCCCCAGAGCTCGTCGTCACCCTCGCCGCCATCCAGAAAGTCGTTCCCCTCCTCGCCGAACAGCCTGTCGTCGCCTGGCCCGCCGGAGAGCGCATCGTCACCGTCGCTGCCCAGGGCCGTGTCATCGCCATCGTCTCCGTGGATCTCGTCACTGCCGCCATAGCCCTGCAGGATGTCGTCCCCCGTGCTGCCCTCTATCAGGTCGTCTTCATCGGTTCCGATCTGTGTGCCGGTTGCACCCGGTTCGGTCAGGTCCAACTCGCCGATCTCGGGGTCGTCGTGCGTGGGGTCGAGAATCGACGTGCCGATGGTCTCACCGCCGGAGCTGTCGCCGCTCTCTTCCTCACCGATGGCATCTTCTTCGATGTCCTCGTCGCCGCCCATCACGCCGATAACGGCGGAGCCGACAAGGACCGCACCCATGATTCCGAACAGCAAGAACATGCTGGCTACCCCTCAAGAGCCTGACGCACGACGGCCCCCGCCGCTCCCGTGGCCAAGGTGCATGTCGCAGGCAATGGGATAAACGGAGAGGGTGCACGAATCCCTTAATCCGTCGAGAAAGCTGCCTAGATTCTGCAACAAAATTTCCGGGTCTGATGCGCCGGGGCTGGAAAGACGGGCGGGTTGGAGAGATGATCCGCCCATGGTTCCGGACTGGCTCGTACCCCTTCTGATCTTCCTGTTGTCGCTCGTGCTTGTCGCGCTGTGGTTTCGGCTGCGTGCGCGGCGCCGGGCCGAACTTGCCGCGGGAGCGGACGCAGCGAACACGGAAGATGGTGCCGTTGCGGCAAATCCGGCCGGCGGGTCGGAGCCCGAGGCGAGCGGCGAACCCCACGCCAGTGAGAGCTTTCCGCCCGAGATCATGGCGGTGCGCGAGGAGCTGGCCCGTATCCGGGCGGAGGAAGAGGCCGAGGCGGAGCAGGCACGCGCGGCCGAAGAGGCGCAGGCTGCCGCTATGACAGCAGTCGCCTCCGCACGGGAGGAGGGGGCGCCGGAAGAGGAAGACCCCGTGGTTTCGGAGCCCGAGGTTGCCGAGGTTTCCGATGGGCCAAAGGAGGGCCCGGAAGAGCTTGCAGATGAGCCCGGTGAGCCCGGTGATGGCACTCAGGCCGAGGACGCCACGGGCAAGCCGATTGATGAATCGTCCGAGGTTCAGCTTGTCGAGGAGGCGCCGGACGAACCGGAGGCCCAGGAAAATGCAGCCGAGCAGTCGCCTGATGAGGGCGCCGGGGACGAATATGATGCCGACGGGCGCCTCGTTCTTCCGATGGCCATGGGCGATGTGATCGTGAGCACAGAGATGCCGCGCCGTCTCAAACTGACGGTCAACAGGCAGTGGCCCATCCCTGTCGTTCAGGGGTTCAGGCCGGAAGCCGAGCGGCTGGTGGTGTTTTATGACGGACCCGAGCCCACCGATATCGTCATGCTGCCCACGGTCGAGAACACCTGGCAGATCAGCCTCGGCGGCCGCCCCGTGGTGCAGGTGGATTGCCCCGACGGGCCGGAGGCGCTGGGCACGGCCCTGCGAATCAGGCCGAAGCCCCAGAGCTGAGCCAGGGCCGCGGCTGCTCGGCGTAGCCGATGTAGAGAGGGTGCTTTGGCTGGCCGTGCTTGGTGAGCCCGAGATGGAACAAGGGCCAGCCACCCTCCCGCAGCAGGGCCTCCACCGCATGGCCCCGGTCGAGATGCGCGCCATGGCTGCCCCAGGCACAGATGATCCGGTCGGCCCAGTCACAACTCTCGAGGATCGCCGCATCGTTCTCCGGCCCGATCGGCTCAGGTGCGGCGCGCATGGCTTTGGGGTCGGTGTCGCGCCAGGCAAAGATATTGGTCACCCGAAAGCTGCCGAACCCCAAAGTGCGCGCGCGGCGCTCGCAGCGCTCCACGGTGGGGTCGTTCTGAACCTCGGTCGCGGTGGAGGGGTTCAGCATGATGAAAAGCGCCCTTTCACCTGCAGGGTCCCAGGTGCGGGTGAGCAGGTAGCGGTAGCACTCGCAGTCGGAATAGACGGCAATGGAGGGCGCATCGCCCTTGGTGTGGGTCCGGGTGATCACCGGTTCAACACCCGCGCCGGGTGAAACTCGCCGCCCAAGTAGCGCCCGAGCGCGATGGCCTGGCCCTTGTGCGCCGCCCAGCATTCATCGCCGAACTCCGCTTCGGAGGAGACAACCGGCGCCGGGTTGCCGTGGGTGATGCGGGTGGCGGCGGCCTCGTTCACGGTGACGCGGGGCAGGTCGCTGAGGCCGGCCTCGAGCGGCAGCAGCAGGGCGTCCAGCTCCGGCGTGCGGGCCAGCGCCTCGACGTGCTCCAGCGTCACGGCGTTCTCGAGGTCGAAGGGGCCGGACCACTCGCGCCGCAGCGTGACAACATGGCCAAGGCACCCCAGGGTTGCCCCCAGGTCCCGGGCGACGGAGCGCACGTAGCCCCCCTTGCCGCAGACCATCCGCAGTTCGGCCGTGTCGGCGTCGGGGCGGGCGAGAAGCTCGAGGCTCTCCACCCAGAGCGGCCGGGCATCGACCTCGAAATCCTCGCCGTCGCGGGCCAGCGCATAGGCGCGCTCGCCGTCGATCTTGACGGCCGAATATCTGGGCGGCACCTGCATGATTTCGCCGGTGAAACCTGCCAGTGCTGCGCGGATCTCGTCATCGGAGGGCCTCGCGTCGGAGGTCTCGGTCACTTCGCCCTCCGCGTCATCGGTGTTGGTTGCCGCCCCGAGGCGCACCGTGAAGCGGTAGCATTTCTCGGCATCCATCACGTAGGGCACGCATTTGGTGGCCTCGCCGAAGGCGATGGCGAGCAGCCCGGTGGCGGCCGGGTCGAGCGTGCCCGCGTGACCGGCCTTCTTGGCCTGCAGGGCCCAGCGCAGCTTGTTCACACAGGCGGTGCTGGTTGGCCCCGCGGGCTTGTCGAGGATGATCCAGCCGGAAATGTCACGTCCCTTGCGGCGGGCCATGGGGCCTCCCTGGTTGATGAGAGGCGGGGCGTAGCGCGGCGGCGCGGCCTGGTCAACCGGGCTGGCGCCTCAGTTGCCAGCCGCTTCCTCCAGGCCCTCCGGGGCTCCGACGACAACGAAGTGCAGGCCCTCCGGGTCGATCAACTCGGCGGCCACGCGCTGGATGTCTTCCACCGTCACCGCTTCGATGAAGCTGTTGCGGTTGTCGATGTAATCCACGCCCAGCCCCTCGATCTGCAAGCCGACGAGGATATTGGCGATGCGACCGTTGCCATCGAACCGGAGCGGATAGGCGCCGGTGAGGTATTTCTTGGCGCGCTCCAGTTCTTCGGCGCTGACGCCTTCCTCGGCAAGCCGGGCCCACTCCGCCTTCACGACCTCGATCACCTGCGCCACGCGGGCGTTGGCCGTGGCCACCCCCCCACCGATGGTCTCGCCATAGTCCATCGGGGCCAGGTAGGCATAGATGCCATAGGTCAGGCCGCGCTTTTCGCGGACTTCGTTCATCAGGCGCGAGTTGAACCCGCTGCCGCCCATGATCTCCATCATCACGAATGCGGCAAAGAAATCGGGGTCGTCGCGGGTGATGCCGGCCTGGCCGAAGGTCACAACCGATTGCGGCGTGTCGTAGGGCACCACGGTAAGCCCGCCCGGCAGGGTGTAGTCCATGTGCTCCGGCAGCTCGGCGCCGGTTTCGGGCAGGCCGGAGAACAGGTCGTCGAGCAGGGTGGAGAGCCGCTCGGCGTCGATGTCGCCAACCGCGGACACATAGAGCCGGTCTCGGGCCATGACCTTGGCCTTGGCCTCGAACATGTCTTCACGGGTCAGGGCGGCCACGCTCTCCTCGGTGCCGTTCAGGTCGGTGCCGTAGGGATGGTTGCCCCAGGCCAGCCGGTCGAAAGTGTTGCCGGCGATCCTGTCGGGATCGTTGTCGTTGGAGCGGATGATCGACTGCACCTGGGCGCGCACCCGGTCCAGCGCATCCTGGTCGAAGCGTGGCTCCACGATCGCCAGCCGCAACAACTCGGCGGCCTCGTCCATGTTCTCGGTCAGGAACTTGGCAGAGATCGAAAGCGCATCATTGTGCACGTCAAAGTCGAAGGAGGCGGCCAGGCTGTCGCGGGCGGCGGTCCAGGCGCGGGCGTCCATCTCGCCGGCGCCCTCCTCCAGGATCGCGGTCATCAGGTTGATCGCCCCGCGCTTGTCGGGCGCGTCCAGCGAGGCCCCGCCCTTGAAGCGGATCTCGAGGGCGACGAAGGGGATGGATGGCTCATTGACCAGCCAGGCCTCGACCCCGCCCGGCGAGGTGACCTGCTCGATGTCGACCTCGGCAGAGGCGACAAGAGGCAGGGCGGCGAGGATCGCGCCGCAGATGATGCGCTTGAGAAAGGTCACTGGGAGATCTCCTCGGTCACGGGCTCGGAGGCCTCTTCGGGGGCGGGTGCGCTGGCCGGTTCGGGCGCAGGTGGGACCTCGGCGGGACGCATGGCATAGCCGGTGACGGCGTTGCGCATGGCGAGGACCTCGCGGGCGGCGGCCATCACATCCTCGGGGGTCACGGCCTGCAGCACCTGCGGCCAGGCCTGGATATCTTCAACCGTCAGCCCGGTGGTCAGACCCTCGCCATAGCGGCGGGCAAGGCGCTGGAGGTTGTCCTTTGCATAGATTTCCGAGGCGCGGACCTGCATCTTGATCCGCTCGAAGTTGTCCATGTCGATGCCCTCTTCGAAGAAGGTCTCGATCACGCGGTCGATGTCGGCCTCGGCGTCTTCCAGCGACCGGCCCGGCACCGGCACGGCATAAAAGCCGAACTGACCGTCATCGAGGCTGTCGCCGGAGTAGAAGGCGGCGGAGTAGACTGCGAGGCTCTCGTCGAATTGCAGCATCCGGCCCATCAGGGAGGAGGTGGGGGAGCCCCCCAGCAACTCTGCCAGCATGGTCAGGGCGGCGGCCTTTTCCTGGGCGCCAGCGTTGCGCTCCGGCGCGAGGTAGGTGCGCACCACATAGGGCTGAGAGATGCGCGGATCCTCGAAGTCGAGGTGCACGGCCGCACGGTGGGGCGGCTCCTGCGGCCGGGCACGCGGCTTCAGCTCGGGATTGGCCGGAAGCGGGCCGAAGTGGGTTTCGGCCAAGGTCCGCACCTGCTCGGGCGTCACGTCGCCCGCCACCACCAGGATCGCGTTGTTGGGTGAATAATGCAGCTTGTAGAAGTCGAGCGCGTCCTGCCGGGTCAGCCCCTCCATCTCGTGCTTCCATCCGATGATCGGGATGCCATAGGGGTGGTTCATCCACTGCGCGGCCCGGCGGTCCTCGCCGAACAGTGACGAGGGGTCGTTCTCGATCCGCTGGTTGCGCTCTTCGAGAATGACCTGAAGCTCTGTCGCCACGTCCTCCTCGGTGAGGAGAAGGTCGACCATCCTGTCGGCCTCCATCTTCATCATCAGCTCGAGCCGGTCGGCGGCGACGCGCTGGAAGTAGCCGGTGTAATCCCAGGAGGTGAACGCGTTGTCGGTGCCGCCGTTTTCCTCAACCACGCGGCTGAATTCGCCGGGCGCGAGGTCGTCGGTACCCTGAAACAGCAGGTGTTCGAGGAAGTGCGCGATACCACTCTTGCCGGGTGGCTCGTCGGCGGCCCCGGTCCGATACCAGACCATGTTGACGACGACGGGTGCCCGATGATCTTCTATCACCACCACCTCCATCCCGTTCTCGAGGGAGAAGGTGGTCACTTCTTCGGCGGCGGCGGGAAGGGCGAAGGCGGCGACAAGAGCCGCAAGGGCGACTCTGGCGCGACGGAAGGGGTGCATCGGCGCTCCTCTCGATGAATGCGAGGGTTACCCTAGGCACCGGCCAGATATGCGCAAGTGGGGCAACGTGCTTGTGAAGCGCCGTGCGAGCGATTGCCGCCGCCGCATGGCCGCGCGGCAGGAGCCTACTGGAGGCCGCCTGCGGGCGGGGCGGAGGGGGTGGCTACGCCGGCCCGGCGGAAGCGCGAAAGCTCCGATTCCTGGTCGAGCGACTGGCGGGCGTAGGCCTTGTAGTAGACGTTGACGTTGAACAGGCGCTCCAGCAGACGGCCATCGTTCTTCTTGCGGAACTGGTAGTCCTCGGCAGCCAGTTGCTGCCGGATGTTCCGGGTCAGGCCAAAGCGGGTGACGTGGCCGATGAGACCGGGCTCGCCCACCAGCTGGCCCGTGGTGTTGAGCCGCTCCGGGTTGCCACCGAGGGCCGCCACGGCATCCTTGAAGGGCGAGGCGTCGGCCCGGTTGCTTCCGCCCAGGGTCGGCGCGGGCAGGTCGCGGTAGTTTTCGGGCTGCTGGATCGGCTTGTTCGGCAGGATGGCAAACTCGTCCGGGGTGTCCTGCCCGCGTTCGATGTTCATCAGATCTGGCTCACGCGAGCACGCCGCAACCGACGCGCAGACGAGCAGCAGCAGCGCCATGCGCCGGGCTTGCTTCGCCATCATCTCTGCCCCTGAACCCACTCGGCCATCCTCTTGGTCTTTTGCACGTTCTAGCGTGTTTCGTGCCCCTCGTCAGCCGCCTTTTTCGCGTCTGACGAACCGCCTGTCCAGAGGATCAGGCCGAAGGCGCCGGCAAAGATGAAGACGTCGGCGAGATTGAAGAGATAGGGGTTGGAGATGCCGCAGCAGGACATGTTGAGAAAGTCGAGCACGCCGGGAAAGAGCACGCGGTCGAGCGCATTGGCCAGCGCACCGCCGATCACCAGACCGGCAGAGGCAAAGGCACGGCGGGTGGTGAAGCTGCGGTATGCCCAGACGGCAAGCGCGGCCGAAAGCCCCAGCGCGATGACGATGAGGATGATCCGCTGGGTGCCTGAGCCACCGCCGAAGAGCCCGAAATTGATGCCCTCGTTGATCCCGGGACGGAACACCAGAAGTGGGTCCAGGACGTCGATCCGCTGCTTCTCCCAGAGGTTCAGCCCCTGAAACACGATCCACTTGCTGGCCTGGTCGATGACAAAGGCCAGCAGTGCAGAGATCCCCAGCCAGCGCATCAGTGCCGGAAGTGCCGCATGCCGGTGAAGACCATGGCGATGCCTGCCTCGTCGGCAGCGGCGATCACCTCGTCATCCCGCATGGAACCGCCCGGCTGGATCACCGCGCGCGCGCCGGCCTCGACCGCGGCCATCAGCCCGTCGGCGAAGGGAAAGAAGGCATCGGAGGCCACGACGGAGCCCTTGGTCAGCGGCTCGGAGAGCCCCAGCGCCTCGGCCATGTCGAGGCTCTTGCGGGCGGCGATGCGGCTGCTGTCGACCCGGCTCATTTGGCCCGCGCCCACGCCCACGGTGGCGCCGTCCTTCACGTAGATGATCGCGTTCGACTTCACGTGCTTTCCCACGGTCCAGGCGAAGAGCAGGTCATCGAGCTGGGCGTCGGTGGGCTGCACCTTGGTCACCACCTTCAGCTCCGCCTTGCTGACATGGCCCACGTCCTTGTCCTGCACGAGCATGCCGCCGCTCACCTGCCGATAGGTCAGCATCGGTTGACGAGGGTCGGCGAGCGCGCCGGTGGTCAGCAGGCGCAGGTTCTTCTTGGCCGCAAAGATCTCCCTGGCCTCGTCATCGGCCTCGGGCGCGATGACGACCTCGGTGAAGATCTCACTGATCGCCCGCGCCGTCGCGCCGTCGAGCTTGCCGTTCAGAGCGATGATCCCGCCAAAGGCCGAGGTGCGGTCGCAATCGAAGGCGCGGCGGTAGGCCTCTTCCAGCGTCGCGCCCCGCGCCACGCCGCAGGGGTTGGCGTGCTTGATGATCGCGCAGGCCGGGCCGCTCTCGGGAGCGAACTCGCTGACCAGCTCGTAGGCCGCGTCGGTGTCGTTGATGTTGTTGTAGCTCAACGCCTTGCCTTGATGCTGCTCGGCGGTGGCTACGCCGGGCCGCCCGGTGCCGTCGGTGTAGAAGGCGGCAGCCTGGTGCGGGTTCTCGCCGTAGCGCATGGTTGCCGCGAGCGTGCCGGCAAAGGCACGCCGGCGCGGGGTGGGCTGGCCGATGGCATCCGCCATCCAAGTGCTCACCGCCGCGTCATAGGCCGCCGTGCGGGCATAGGCCGTCTGGGCCAGTTGCTGGCGGAAGGCGAGGGTGGTCTGCCCGTCGTTCTCGTCGAGTTCGGCCACCAGTGCGGCGTAATCCGCGACATCGGTGACCACATTGACAAAGGCGTGGTTCTTGGCGGCCGCGCGGATCATCGCCGGGCCGCCGATGTCGATGTTCTCGATGCAGGTGTCGTAGTCGGCGCCTTTGGCGACGGTCGCCTCGAAGGGGTAGAGGTTGACCACCAGCAGGTCGATCGGGCCGATGCCGTGCTCCTCCATCGCTGCCACGTGATCGGCGTTGTCGCGCAGGGCGAGCAACCCGCCGTGCACGCGGGGGTGCAGGGTCTTGACCCGGCCGTCCATCATCTCGGGAAAGCCGGTCACCTCCGCAACGTCCTTCACCGTGATCCCGGCGTCGCGCAGCATGCCCGCGCTGCCGCCGGTCGAGAGAATCTCGATCCCGCGCTGCGCCAGAAGCTCGGCCAGTTCCACCAGCCCCTCCTTGTCGGAAACGGACAGCAGCGCGCGGCGAATGGGTTGCAGGTTGGTCATCGGCATCGGTCCCCTCGGTCAGCCCTGCCCCGCGTCCTCTTCATCGTCGCCGTCGCGGAGCGTGTCACGAATGGCCAGCGGGGTATCCTGTGCTTTCGCCAAGGTCCAGCCGATCTCGTGGCCGTAGTCCATGACTTTGGCAGAAAGGACGATCTGCCGCGTCGCGCGCGGCTTGATCCGACCCTGTTCGAGGTAAACCGAAGGCTCCAGCGTCAGCTCCGCCTTTCCGGAATAGCGAAAGACCCAGATCTCGCCGGACTTCAGGGCCAGCGACACCGCAAGCCCGCCCATGTCGACGGTGGCATCCACATCCGGGTGCAGGTGGAAATGCGCGGTGAAGGCCACGCCCTGAAGCTGCATCCGCGTCATGGCCGCGTCGAAGGATTTGCGGGCGTCTTCGGTGAAGGCCCGAAGCGTGTCGGTGCCCGTCAGAAGGCGGCCCGACGGGTCTAGATCGAGGCGGCGCATGTGGGTCAGCCCGTGGGTCCGCCCATAGCCGTCGTGGCCCGCACGCAGGTGGATGCCGACCTGGTCGGCGGTGCGCTCCACCTTCACCTGCCCCGGCGTGTCCTCCAGAAACTCGCCGCGGTGGCCCGTGGCGGTGGCCAGCCGGGAGGAGGAATAGCGCTCAACTGCCAGCGTGGAGTGCGAGGCGGTCGCCCGGCCCGCCCGGCGCCAGCCTTCGCCGAAGCTCGCGCCCGAGCCGCAGCTCACGATCACCGGGCGGCGGCCGGAGGTGAGCTCGAAGGCGAGAGTCGAGGCGTGGGCGCGCGCCGAGGCGGGCCCGGTGGGCGGCCTGGCGGCGTCGACGATGACGGTGGTGCGGCCGGAGGAGAGCCGCGCATAGCCCATCGACAGGCCTTCGCCCGGCCCCTCGCGCACGCCCGAGGCCACCAGCGCTGCATCGAGCCGCCCCTCCAGCCCGCGCCCGCCGCCGTGAAAGCGGGCCAGCCCCCCGTCGGCGTGCCGCAGGGCGCGGAGGGTGGGGGTGATGCGGGCGATGGCGGCGGTGAGCGGGCGCGGCACCGGGTGGTCTGCATCGACCAGGGCATGCACCGTCCAGGTGAGCAGCGTCAGCACCTCCATCAGCTCTTCGGGGTTGCGGGTGGGGATGCCGCCTTCTGCGTCGACCTGGCGGTCGCATTCGCGGGAGAGCGCCTTGAGCGCCGGAGCCACGTGACCTTCCATGCCCTGAAGCGCGAGGCCGGCATAGATCAGCCCGGTCAGCGCCTCGAAGCGCGGCAGGCCGGGCGCGGCGGAGCGCCAGCGGCGGGCAAGAAAGCGGGTCTGCCCGGCCAGAGCCTTGAAGTAGGCCTGGCTTTGCTCGGAGCTGCGACCGTTCAACAGGAAGATCGCGTGGTTGATCCATCGAATCAGGCGCCGCCCGGTGAGGTCGGGTGTCCACCCCGGCCCACGCCCGCGCCCGAAGCGCTCGATCCAGACCCATGTCCAGTCCTGCGCCTTTTTGCGGGCGCGCAGGTCGCCCACGGCGGCAAGGTCATCAAGCCAGGCGAAGCCCATCAGCGCCTCGGTGAACTCGGGCGACGGGGTCGGCATGTCCCAGATCGGACGCGTATCGCCCTGCGCCTCCACGAGATAGCCGGCGAACAGATAGGTGCCCGCCACGAGTTGCCTGCCGCGTGCGAAGCTGCCGATGGTGCGTGGCTCGGGCTGGCTGGTGAAGGCGGTGGCCGGGCGCGACAGCGTTGCCAGCCGGGCCTGAAGCCGGTTGGCCATCCGCGTCCAGTTGGCGGACGGATGCTTTGCGAGGGTGCCTGCCATCGTGCTCCCGGGCTGCCCTTGGGGCGGTTTGTTGATTGCGGCGCAGGATAGGCCCCTGGTGGCTGGGTGTCACCTGCTGATCGGCAGACAGGTCAGGCCCTGCGCAGAACCGCCATGTAGAATCCATCCATCCCGCCAACCTCGGGCCAGAAATCGGGGCGCAGCCGCAGGCCGTCGCCCGCGCGCCAGCTGTCTTCGACCCAGGCGGCCTCCGGGCGCGCGAGGGTGTACCCTTCCACCTGCTTCTCCCCTTCTTCGGGCAGCAGGCTGCACGTGCAATACACCAGACGTCCGCCGGGCTTGAGCCAGCTCATCGCCCGCTCCAGCATGGCGGTTTGCATCGCAAAAAGCTCCTTGAGCCCCTTGCCATCCTTGACATGGGGCAGGTCGGGGTGGCGGCGGATGGTGCCGGTGGCGGAGCAGGGGGCATCGAGCAGAATGACGTCGAACAGCCCTTCCGGCTCCCATGTGAGCACGTCTGCTGCCACCAGGGTTGCGGTGAGCCCGGTGCGGGCAAGGTTCTCTTCCACCCGTTTCAGCCGCCGCTCCGAAAGGTCCAGCGCGGTCACGTCGGCCCCGGCAGAAGCGAGTTGCATCGTCTTGCCGCCCGGCGCGGCGCAGAGGTCCAGCACCCGTTCGCCGGGCTGAGCGTCGAGCAGCTTCGCCGGCAGCGCAGCCGCCGCATCCTGCACCCAGAACGCCCCCTCCTCGTAGCCCGGCAGTGCCGTCACCTGCGCCGGCCCGCTGATCCGGACCGATCCGGTGGGCAGGACCGTGCCGCCGGTGGCCTCCGCAAGGGCCGCCGGATCGCCCTTTGCGGTCAGGTCCAGCGGTGCGCCCGCACCATGGGCCGCCTCGATCCGTGCCACCACCGCATTGCCGTAGACCGCGCCGAGACGTCCGCGAAGCCAGTTGCCCATCCGGGTCGGCGGGGCGGCATCGAACGCCGCCTGGCCCTCTTCAGCCACCCGCCGCAGCACAGCGTTGGCCATGCCGGTCGCGCGCGGGCTGGCCTGCCGGGTGAGGCTGACCGCTTCACTCACCACGCCGTGGGGCGCCTCGCCCAGCGCCAGAAGCTCCACCGTTGCCAGCCGAAGCACATCACGCACCGGGGCGGGGGGCGCCTTCTTGAGCCAGGGTTTGAGGGCGGCATCGGCGGGCCCGAGGTTGCGCAGGGTCGCATTCGCCAGCCGCTGTGCCCGTGCCATCACCTCGGGCGGTGCGCTCGCGGCAGCCACGAGGTCCTGCATCATGATCCGCTGCGCCAGCACGCTCTTGATGAATGAGAGCGCCAGCTCCCGCGCGGCATCGGCCATGGCCTTCCCCTTTTCCGGTTGTGAATTGCGGGCTATATCAGGCTCCAGGCCCTGACAAGGAGCGTAACCCGTGACCGACCGCAAAGATCTGCCCCCCGAGGCCCTCCGTGCGCTGGCCGAGGCCGAGGAGCGGCGCAAGGCTGCCAAGGCGCTGGATCTCCCCGAAGAGCTCGGCGGCCGCGACGGCCCCGAACCTGTCCGCTATGGTGACTGGGAGAAGAAGGGCCTGGCAATCGACTTCTGAGGGGCGGCTCATTTGCCCTTCGAGGCGTCCTCGCCCGGGGCGAAGAGCGCCTTGGAGGGGTCCTATGAGCCTGCCCGGCCTAGCTTGCGCCCAGCCCCAGCACGTCCAGCATCGAGTAGTGCCCCGGCCTGCGCCCCTGTCCCCAGAGCGCGGCCTTCAGCGCGCCCTTGGCAAAGAGGCTTCGGTCGGTGGCGCTGTGCGAGAGCGTCAGCCGCTCGCCGGGGCCGGCGA
Organism: Vannielia litorea; assembly: GCF_900142295.1. Classification (NCBI taxonomy): domain Bacteria; kingdom Pseudomonadati; phylum Pseudomonadota; class Alphaproteobacteria; order Rhodobacterales; family Paracoccaceae; genus Vannielia; species Vannielia litorea. The sequence continues at coordinate 3,234,231 of NZ_FSRL01000001.1, read as the reverse complement.
AGATGACGTCGTGCTCGCCGATGATGTCACCGCCGCGAATGGCCGAAAACCCGATCTGCCCGCGCTTCCGCGCTCCGGTGATCCCGTCGCGGGCGGCTTCGTAGACCTCTTTCAGCCCATGCCCGCGCCCGTCGGCGGCGGCCTCGCCGAGCATCAGCGCGGTGCCCGAGGGGGCATCCACCTTGTGCCGGTGATGTGCTTCCACCACCTCGATGTCGAAATCCTCGTCGAGCGCGGCGGCCACCTTGCGCACCAGCACGGTCAGCAGGTTGACCCCGAGAGACATGTTGCCCGCCCGCACGATCACCGCGTGCCGCGCGGCGAGGTCGATCTTGGCGATGTCGTCGTCGGTGAGACCGGTGGTGCCGATCACATGCACCGCACGGGCCTGCGCGGCCAGCGTGGCCATCTCCACCGTGGCCGCCGGCGCGGTGAAGTCGATCACGGCCTGTGCGCCGGCCATGGCCTCCAGCGGGTCGTCGTTGACGGCCACGCCCAGCGCCGCGCCGCCCATCGCCTCGCCCACGTCACGGCCGATCCACTCGTGGCCCGGCCGTTCCAGCGCGCCCGCGAGCCGCATCACCGGGCTTTCCTGCACGCTCTGCACCAGCATCCGCCCCATCCGGCCGGAAGCCCCCATCACCACGATCCCGGGCACGTCCATCATCGCTCTTCGTCCTTCTCACGTTCGGCCCCGTTTAGCTGACACGGACATGCGGCGCAAAGCCCCGCTTGCGTGGGCGTCCTGCGCGTCCTATGTCCGGCCCATGGCGAAGAACAGGTTCAATGACGGTCCCGGCCCCTCGCAGCGCCAGCTGCGCGTGGGGGAGACGATCCGGCGGGCGCTGGCGCAGGTGCTCCAGCGCGGTGACGTGCATGATGACGAACTCGGGCGCATGTCGATCACCGTGAGCGAGGTTCGCTGTTCGCCCGATCTGAAGGTGGCCACCGCCTTTGTCATGCCGCTCGGCGGGCAGGGCGAGGCCGCCGCGCTCGATGCCCTGCGGCGCAACCGCTCCGAGCTGCGCCGTGCGGTCAACAAGTCGCTGGCGCTCAAGTTCTCGCCGGAGCTGCGCTTTCAGCTCGACGAAACCTTCGACCGGATGGACGACACCCGCCGCATGTTCGCCGACGACCGGGTGCGCCGGGATCTCGAAGCAGAGGACGACGAGGATGACGCCGACATTTAGGCAGCTCTTCGTCTCGCTGATCGCGCTTGCCGCGACGCCGCTCGCCGCGGCCCCCGCCTGCCGGGACATCGCCCACGAGGGTCGGGCCTATACCGCCTGCACGCTGGATGCGGCGAAGGATGACATCCGGCTGTTTCACCAGACCGGGGGCAAGGTGATCGGCAGCTTCGCCAGACTTGAAGAGGTGCTCGAGGCACAGGGCCTGCAACTCACCTTCGCCATGAATGCAGGCATGTACCACGACGACCGCAGGCCGGTCGGGCTCTATGTCGAACAGGGGCGCGAGACCGCGCCGCTTGTGGCCAACCCCGGGCCCGGCAACTTCGGGCTGGTGCCGAACGGCGTGTTCTGCCTGATGAAGGGCCGCGCCGCGGTGATCGAGACCCTGACCTACCGTGCCGATCCGCCGGCCTGTCGCCATGCCTCGCAATCCGGGCCGATGCTGGTGCTGGAGGGCAAGCTGCACCCACGGTTCCTGCGCGACAGCACGTCGCGCCATTTTCGCAATGGCGTGGGGGTTGAGGCCGATGGGCGAACGATCCATTTTGTCATCTCCGATGAGCGTGTGACGTTCTGGGAGTTCGGCACGTTGTTCCGGGACAAGCTCGGCACGCCGAACGCGCTCTATTTCGACGGGTCCGTTTCGCGGCTTTTCGCGCCCTCGGTGGGGCGCAACGATACCGGCTTTCCGCTCGGGCCGATGGTTGGCGCGGTGGTGCCCCGATAGCCGCTGACGTGCCCCGCTCCCCCTGCGGTTCAAGGGCAGGTGGCGCGAGAAACCCCCTCGCAGAATCGGCACGGGCCATGCTACCCCTAGTAGGATGAACGCACCGCGCCCCAATATGAGCCCCGACCTGCCGCAAATCCGGCAACTCGACGATACGGTGATCAACCGCATCGCCGCGGGCGAGGTGGTGGAGCGTCCGGCCTCTGCGGTGAAGGAACTGGTCGAGAACGCGCTCGATGCCGGGGCCACCCGGATCGAGGTCACGGTCTCCCACGGCGGCAAGACCCTGATCCGGGTCACCGACGACGGCTGCGGCATTCCAGGCCCCGACCTTCCCCTGGCGCTCTCCCGTCACGCCACCTCCAAGATCGACGGTTCCGACCTGCTCGATATCCGCTCCTTCGGGTTTCGTGGCGAGGCGTTGCCCTCGCTCGGAGCGGTCGGGCGCCTGACCATCACGTCGCGTACGCCGGGCGCAGAGGCCCATGCCATCAGTTGCACCGGCGGGGCCCTTGGGCCGGTCAAACCCGCGGCGCTGACATCGGGCACGGTCGTGGAACTGCGTGAGCTGTTCTATGCCACGCCCGCTCGCCTGAAGTTCCTGCGCTCCGACCGGGCCGAGACCCAGGCCATCACCGAGGTCGTCAAGCGCCTTGCCATGGCCGAGCCCTTCGTCGGATTCACGCTCCGCGACGAAACCAGCGGCGAGCCGCGTGTGACCTTCCGCGCCGACGCCCAGTCAGGTGATCTGTTCGATGCGCTGGCGGGCCGGCTGGCCACTGTGCTGGGGCGCGACTTTGCCGAGAACGCGGTGCGTCTGGACGCAGAACGCGAGGGGGTCCACCTCACCGGCTACGCCGCCTTGCCCACCTATTCGCGCGGTTCCTCGGTGGCGCAGTTTCTTTTCGTCAATGGCCGTCCGGTGCAGGACAAGGTGCTGATCGGCGCCCTCCGCGGTGCCTATGCCGACTATCTGAGTCGCGACCGCTACCCGGCGGCGGTGCTGTTTCTCGATGTCGACCCGCAAAGGGTCGACGTGAACGTGCATCCGGCCAAGTCCGAGGTCCGGTTCCGCGAACCCGGTGTGGCACGTGGCCTGATCGTCACCGGCATCCGCCATGCGCTCGCCGACGCGGGCCACCGGGCTTCGACCACGGTCGCAAACGAGGTTCTGGGCACATTCACCGCCGAGCAGTCCGCGGTGCCGCGCGTCTACCAGATGGACCGCCCGGCCCAGGAGCGCGCACAGAGCTACAGCTGGCCCGCTCCCGTCATAGGACAGATGGGTTTCGCCGAAGCGCCTGCGGGCCGGGTGGACGAGGCGCCGCAATCCGCCGATGAGGCCGCCACCCACCATCCGCTCGGCGCGGCCAGAGGGCAGGTGCACGAGAACTACATCATCGCCCAGACCGAGGACGGCATGGTGATCGTCGATCAGCACGCTGCCCATGAGCGCCTGGTCTACGAAAAGCTCAAGCGCCAGATGGCCGAGAATGGAGTCGCCGCGCAGGCCTTGCTGATCCCGGAGATCGTCGAGCTCTCTCCGGATGATGCCGCGACCCTTCTGGCGCATGGCGAAACCTTCGCCCGGATGGGCCTTGCGCTCGAGCCCTTCGGCCCCGGTACGATTGCCGTGCGCGAAACACCGGCCATCCTCGGAGAGATCAACGCCGAGGCCATGCTGCGGGACGTGCTGGACGAGCTCGACGACATCGGCGAGAGCCAGCTGGTGCAGGAGCGGATCGAGGCCATCCTCTCGCGTGTCGCCTGTCATGGCTCCATCCGTTCGGGCCGCCGGATGCGCGCCGAGGAGATGAACGCGCTGCTCCGGGAGATGGAGGCCACGCCCCATTCCGGCCAGTGCAACCATGGGCGGCCAACCTATGTGGAGCTGAAGCTGCACGACATCGAGCGGCTCTTCGGGCGCCGATGATCAAGCTTGGCGATGAGACCTACGCATTTTCCGACCCCCGCGTTCTCGCGGCACTGGGCGGTGTGCTGCTTGTCGTCTTCCTGCTCTGGCTCCTCATTACCGCCACCCGCCGCGCCGGTCGCGCTGCCGATGCCGCCGCGCAGATCTCCGAGGTCACGCGGCTCGTAGGGGCGCTCGCCGAAGGTCAGCATCGGCTCGACGGGCGGATCTCCTCGGTCTCCGAGAGCCAGGCCAACGGCCAGGCGCAGATCGTCGCGGCGATGGAGTCACGCCTCGCCGAGGTGCAAGCCCAAGTCGCCGACCGCCTGCACCAGACCGCCCTGCACTCCGCCCGTACGCTCAACGACATGCAGGAGAAGGTGACAGAGACTCTCTCGGGCAGTTCCAAGGCCACCGCCACCTCGCTCACCCAGCTCACCGAACGCCTCGCCCAGATCGACAAGGCTCAGGCCAACATCGAGAAGCTCTCGGGCGACGTCCTCGGCCTGCAGGACATCCTGAGCAACAAGCAGACGCGCGGGGCCTTCGGGGAGATCCAGCTCAACGATATCGTCAGCAAGGCGCTTCCGCGCGACAGCTACACCCTCCAGGCGAGCCTTTCCAACGGCCGTCGCGCCGATTGCCTCATACACCTGCCCAAACCGCCGGGGCCGATCGTGATCGACGCCAAGTTCCCGCTCGAGGCCTACGAGCAATTGCGCGCGGCCTCGACCGACGCCGAGAAGACGCAGGCTGCCCGCGCCCTCCGCACGGCGGTGAAAGCCCATATCTCCACGATTTCAGAGCGCTATATCGTCGAGGGCGAAACGGCGGATGGCGCGCTGATGTTTCTGCCCTCCGAGGCGGTTTATGCCGAGCTGCACGCCAATTTCGCCGAAGTGGTGCGCGAGGGCTTTGCAGCACGGGTCTGGATCGTCTCGCCCACCACCTGCATGGCCACGCTCAACACCATGCGCGCCGTGCTTAAGGACGCACGGATGCGGGAGCAGGCCGGCGCCATACGCAAGGAACTGGCCCTGCTTTACGCCGATGTCGACCGGCTGGGCACGCGCGTGGGCAACCTCGACCGGCACTTCGGGCAGGCGGCCAAGGATATCGAGGAGATCAAGATTTCCGCCGACAAGGCCGGCAAGCGGGCACACCGGCTCGACGCCTTCGATTTCGAGGAGCTGGCCCCGGAGGAGGAACCTCGCGTCGTGCCCCTCGGCAGCCCAAGCCGCTGAGCACCGCCCCTCCGGCGCGCCCAGGAATTGAGCACTGTCGTGGATTTGAACGACATGCGGACCGCCCAGTGAACCACCCCCGACCGGCCCGCGTTATACTGACCGGGTGACGCGCCAGAATCACTTCTGCCGTGCGGCACGGTATTTCAAGGATGGCATAGGCACGGAGGAACGTTTTCATGGTCGAATGGCAGGGCAAGCGATACTGGATCATCGGGGCCGGCTCGGCCTTGGGGCGCGCCATTGCAGATCAGTTGAGTCGTGTCGGCGTGGAGCTGCTGCTCACCTGCTCCGAGCCGGAGGCGATGGCCCGCTTGGCCGAGATGCTGCCCGGCAAGGCCGAGGTGCTCGAGGCCGAGGTTTCCGACGGCGAGGCGATGAAGAGCGCCGTGGCCAGCGCGGGCAGGCTCGACGGCGTGATCTATCTTCCCGATGCCGTTGGCGGACACGGCGCCAGGACCTGGGACACGGCCGCGATCAAACAGGTGATCGACCGCAACCTCGACGGGGCGCTCAACACCGTGGGCGCAGTGCTGCCCGGCATGGTCGCCGCCGACAAGGGCCACCTGCTGCTGGTTGCCGGCCTCTCGGCCTATCGTGGCCTGCCGGGCGAGATCGGCTACGGCACCTCGATGGCGGCCATCATGCACCTTGCCGAAGAGCTCTACGCCGAGCTGCGCAGCACCGGCGTGCAGATCCAGCTCGCCTGCCCCGGCCACGTGATCGAACCCGAAGCCCTGGCCGAGGGCGATACCCCTGCCGCCTTGCCGCCCTCGGTGATGACCTCCGAGGCGGCCGCGCGGGAGTTGTTCGAACACATGAACGACGACATCTTCCAGAGGAGCTTCCCGACCATGCGGGGGTGGGTCGTCCGGCTCTCGCAACTCATGCCCAACTGGCTCTACTACAGGCTGTTCCGCTCGCAACTCTGAGGGGCTGGAAAGCTCGCGCACAAGCTGGCACTGTCGGCGCAAGGAGGGCCGCAATGCTCGACATTTCCATGCACAAGATCGTCCGGGTCATCGCTCTGGCCCGGGAGTACGGTTCCGACGGGGTGCAGACCCGCAACTACATCGCCGACATGAACGAGGACGAGCAGTCGAGCCTCGTGGCGTTGATGTGGGTTGGTCGCGGCAGTTACGACCCCGATGACATCGAGGAGGCTCGCCGCATGGCCGTGGCCGAAAAGACCTCGCCCACCGAGACCTACCTCGGCGGTGAACCGCAGCTGGCCGACATGCTGGAAGACGGGCTCGACGCGCTCGACATCAACGTGGCCGACGCAGAGGACAACCTGCGCGAGCGGCCCTGATCCCTTGCAATCTGAAGTGCAAGGACGGCCCCGGCGGGGACGTGCCGGGGCCGTGCGCCCGGTCGGGAGGAACCGGGCTCTGCTCGGCGGGGTTGCCGCCTGCATCCGCGCCGCCCTTCAGGGGATGACGGCGACGCGGGGTTCGGAAGTTACTGCGAGAGGCTCTGGGCGAGGCGCATCAGGTTGACCGCCTCGGCGCGGTAGCCGAACTCGTCGGTGCCCTTCGCACCATTGGCCAGCGCGATGGCATCGGCATAGCTCCAGTCGCCAAGATAGCTGGAGCCTTTCAGGAGCTGCCCGAAGCCGGCGATGGCGGCGGCAAAGCGGGTTTCGTCGCTCGCCGTGCCCATGCCTGCCGTGATCGGAAACTCCAGCAGCGCGCTCTCGCTATCGCCCGGCTCCTTCCAGCGCATCCGCAGGAAGGCCAGTTCGGGATTGTCCTGCTCGGCCTGAGCGGGGGCCACGGAGGCATCGGCCGAGCCGTAGCGCAGCGGGTCGTTCAGCACGGCGGGCGAACCCACCGGCGTGATCTCGTAGATCGCCGTCACCGAATGGCCCGCGCCGATCTCGCCCGCATCCACCTTGTCGTTGTTGAAGTCCTCGCGCCTCAGCGCACGGGTCTCGTAGCCGATCAGCCGGTATTCGGCGACCTCGGCCGGGTTGAACTCGACCTGGATCTTCACGTCCGACGCAATCGGAAAGAGCGCGCCGGTGAACTGGTCCACCAGCACCTTGCGGGCCTCGTTGAGCGTGTCGATATAGGCGGCCTGGCCATTGCCGTTCTGTGCCAGCGCCTGCATCAACGCGTCGTCGAGGTTGCCGCGCCCGAAGCCGAGAACGGATAGGAAGGTGCCGCTCTCGCGCTTCTTCTCGATGTACTCCTTCATGTCCTCGGGCGAGGAGAGGCCCACGTTGAAATCGCCATCGGTGGCCAGCAGCACGCGGCTGATCTCGCCCTCGCCGGTCATTTCCTCGGCCACGGCATAGGCCTGCTCCAGGCCGGCGTGCCCGGCGGTGGAACCGCCCGCACCGACGTTGTCGAGCGCCGCGAGGATCTTGCCGCGCTCACTGGCAGGCGTCGGCGGCAGGACCAAGCCGGACGAGCCGGCATAGGCCACGATGGCCACCTGATCCTCGGGGCGCAGTTCGGGGAGCATGAGCCGGAGCGACTGTTTGAGCAGCGGCAGCTTGTTGGCATCCGACATCGAGCCCGACGAGTCGACGAGGAACACCAGGTTCAGCGGCGGCCGGTCCTCGACCAGCGGCAGCTCGCCCTGGATCGCCACCGTCACCAGCCGGGTGTCAGGGTTCCACGGGGTCTCGCCCACCACCACGGTGGGCTTGAACGGGGCCGGGTCATCGGCCTCGGGGGCGGCATAGGCGTAGGGGAAGTAGTTGACCATTTCCTCTACCCGCACGGCATCAACCGGAGGCATCCGGCCCGCGTTCAGCGAGGAACGGACGACCGAGTAGCTCGCCGTATCCACGTCGATCGAGAAGGTCGAGACAGGCTCTTCGGAGGCCACTTTCACCGGGTTCTGTTCGGCCTCGGGAAAGGCCTCCGTGTCGGGGTCCTGCGGGGCCACATAGCCATCGCCGGGGGCCGGAGCGGGTGCCAGCACACCTTCGGGCCGGACGATGCCCGCAATACCGCCGGTCTCGGCCCTTTCTCGGGCGGCCGATGCGGCGACGCTGCGCTTTGCGGTGGCCGTGCGGGGTGCGGTCGGGGCCGATGCCCCTGCCACGGCATCCGCCAGCGGGGCTTCCGCCGCCAACTCCTCGTCGGCCTCGGCCTCCGCCATCGGCGGCTCCTCCATCACGGCGACATCCTCGGTGGCGGCGGGCTCCGGCGCGGGCGTAGCCGCCTGTGCGTCGTCGCTTCGGACCTCCGCGATCTCGGGCGCCTCCTGCGGCGTCTCGGGCTGAGTAAGGGGCGCCGCCTCGGCCTGGGAGCGGGTGCTGTCGGTTGCTGCCGCGCCCTTGGTTTCGCGCGCCTCCACGACCGTCGGCCCGCCGCTCTGCTGCATCTGCGGGATGATCACCACGGCGGCCAGCCCGGCGGCGGCGATGCCGGTGGTGGCGGCCAGCCCGGCCTTTGTGCTCAGTTTCGCAAACATGTCTCTCACTCCTTGCATCAGCCCCGCCTCTCGGGGGCTTTCGGGAGTGGGACGCGCGCCTTTTGCCAATCCTTGGCGGAGGCGTGCATTTTTCTCCGCCGAGTCGTCGAAGGCCTGCATGGCAAGGGCCAGCGCCGCCTTCTTCGCTTCCGGGTCGGGAGCGGGCGGGGCGGCCTGCATGGCCTTCTTCAGCTTGTCGAACTCGTCAGTCATGACGCTCTTTCCTCGCTTGCCAGCGCGCGGAGGCGCTTTTTGACCTCCGACATGCGCCAGGCGATTGTGCCCTCGCTCACGCCAAGCACCTCTCCGGCCTGGCCTTGGGTCATCTCCTCGCCCAGAACCAGCGCGCAGGTGTCGCGCAGTTCGGGCGGCAGTCCGCGCAGCGTGGCAGTGAGCCAGTCCACCGCCTCGGCCGTCTCGACCATTTCGGCCTGCCGACCGATCTCCCAGTCGCCCCAACCCTCCGAGGCCTTTGCCTGTGTTGCGGCCCTGCGCCGCCGGTCATGGGCCGCGTTGACCGCCACCCGGTAGAGCCAAGTGGAAAACGCGGCGCGCCCTTCGTAGCGGGCGAGCTTGGCGGGCAGGGCAAGGCAAATGTCCTGCGTCAGGTCCTCGGCTTCGGCGCGCACGCCGGTCAGTCGGAAGGCAAAGGCGAAGAGCCGGTCGTAATGCCGCGCCAGCAGAGAGGCAAAGGCCTCCCGGTCGCCGCCCGCAGCGGCCAGCGCGAGAGAATGATCGGACACCGACATGCGCATACCGTTGGTCAGACGGATGCGGGGCGTCAATCCTTGGGGCAAGGGCAAGCTTTTTATTCACGGGCCCGTCAGGATTTACCGAATCTTTCCGCTTTCGCCAGAGCATGCCCCCTGTTCAGAACCCAGAGAGGCCACTCATGCTCCGCAGCTTGCTCGTTTCAATCCTTGCCCTCGGCCTCGCGGCCTGCAGCTCCAGCGGCAACCAGGTGATGAAGAACCAGACCGAAGCGAGTGTGGCCCAGATGATGCATCCGGGGATGACGAGCCAGGTGCAGGTGCAGAACATGCTGGGTGCCCCGCAGGAGAAGTCGTTCACCGCGGCAGGCACCGAGATCTGGACCTACAGCCACGAGCGCCTCCGCCCCCACGCGGTGAGCTACATTCCGGGTGTCCGGATGTTCGGCCGGGTCCGCAAGGGCAAGCAGAAGCAGCTGACGGTCCTCTTCGACGAGGCCGGGATGGTGCAAAAATACGCGATGACAGAGACCGACCTTTCGGTGCGCACCGGGCTCTACAAATAGCGCCTCAGGCCCTCACCCTGCGCCGGCGCCCACTGGCCAGCGCCAGAAGCCCCGCGCCGACGATGATCGCCGAGCCCACGAGCGTGGCTGTGTCGGGCCGTTCGCCAAAGACGACGGCGGCGAGGATCATCGCCACCACAAGCCGGGTGTAGCGGAAGGGGGCCACCACGCCCACCTCTCCGGTGCGCATGGCGATGGTGAGCGCGTAGTAGGCCGAGGCCCCTGCGAGCGAGGCCGCGAGAATGCGCCATGTGTCTGCGCCCGAAGGCACCACGGGGGCAGATTGGAAGGCGAGAATCACCAGCCCCGCCGGGATCAGGATGGCGCAGCCGTAAAGGCTGAGCTGCATGTGCGAGAGCGCGGGTGGCGCAGCGCGGGTGGCAAGGTCACGCCCCGCGAAGCCGATCATGCCCAGCACCGAGAGGATTGCCAGCATGTCGAACCCGGCGAGCCCAGGCCGCAGCACCAGAAGGACGCCCGCAAACCCCACGAGGATCGCCAGCCAGCGCGCCGGGCTGACCGGCTCCCGCAGGACAGTCATCGCTCCCAGCGCCACCATCAGCGGCGCGGCCTGGAGGATCGCCGAGGCGGTGGAGAGCGGCGTGAGCGCAATGGCGAGGGTGTAGAATACCCGACCCACCATCTCGAACCCGCAGCGCACCGCCATGGGACGGGAGAAGAGCGCGGGGTGAATCAGGCGGTCGCCGCGCCGCAGGCAGAGCATGGCAAAGATCGCCGTGCCGATCAGCCCGAACATCGCCAGCACCTGGCCAACCGGCACCGCCCCGGCGGCGGATTTGATAAAGGCGTCCTCCACGGCGAAACCGGCCATCGAAGCGGTCATCCAGAGGGCACCCTGGGCGTTGGGAGAGAGCGGCATTGGGGCCTCACGATTGCAGGCCGTCACGTTGCGCGGATGATCGCAGAGGTCAAGGGGGCCAGGTTTCGGGCCGCGGCACCCTCAACGCTGCCAGACCGGGACCCGACTGCGCCGCTGTGCCGCCCGGGTCATACCCACTTGGCCATCGGCGGCAGGCTCATCAGCACCGCATTGGCATCATGCCCGGTCGCAAGGCCGAACTTCGTGCCGCGGTCGTAGACGAGGTTGTACTCGGCGTAGAGCCCGCGGTGCACGAGTTGCACCTCCTTCTCGGCCTCTCCCCAGGCCTGGCCCCGGCGCTTTTCGACCAGCGGCAGATAGGCGGGCAGGAAGGCGCGGCCGATGTCCTGCGTCAGGGCAAAGTCGGCCTCCCAGTCTCCGGTATTCCGGTCATCCATGAAAACGCCGCCAACACCCCGGGCCCGGCCCCTGTGGGGGATGTAGAAGTACTCATCGGCCCAGGCCTTGAGCCGGGGATAGAGCTCGGCTCCGTGCGGGTCCAGATGGGCCTTCTGCTGGCCATGAAAATGCGCCGTGTCCTCATCATATTCGATGCAGGGGTTCAGATCGGACCCGCCGCCGAACCACCAGGCGGAAGGGGTCCAGAACATGCGGGTGTTCATGTGAACAGCCGGCACATGGGGGTTCTGCATGTGGGCCACGAGGCTGATGCCCGAGGCCCAGAAGCGCGGATCCTCGGCCACGCCCGGCATGCCGCGGGCGGCCATCGCCTTCTGCGCGGCCTCGCCCAGCGTGCCGAACACCTCCGATACGTTCACGCCGACCTTCTCGAAGACCCTGCCGCTGCGCATCACGCTCATCAACCCGCCCCCGGCGTCGGAGCCGTCCTCTGCGGCGCGCTTCGTCGGGGTCACCTCGAACCTGCCGGCTTCGCCCTTGCCCTCGAAACTGTCTTCCAGACCCTCGAAGGCGGAAACGATCTCGTCGCGGAGCGTCCGAAACCAAGCGGCAGCGCGCGCTTTCTCTGTGTCCATCGCATCGGTCATGGCCGGCCCTTCCCGCATATCGTGATTTGGCGAATCCGCTCCGCGAGCCTAATCATGGTGCCAAGCCATTGAAAGGACACCCGATGCGGCATTTTCTGCCCCTGCTGCTGATCCCTCTCGCCGCCGCCTGCGCCACTCCGCGCGAGGCCTGCGTGAACCGCGCCGCCAAGGATCTGAAGGTGATGAACAAGCTCATCGCCGAGACCCGGGCCAATGTGGATCGCGGCTATGCCGTCGAGCGCGAGGCCTATGTGACGAGTGGTTTTCGGATGTGCGTGGGCTCCAAGAAGGAGAATGTCGGCGTCACCTGGTGCCACCGTCCCGAAACCCGTTACCGCACCCGTCAGGTGGCGATCGACCCGGCAGCGGAGCAACGCAAGCTGCGCAACATGATCGTCAAGCGCGACCAGTTGGAGCGCGAGGCGCAGGCCCGGATCGCGGCCTGCCGGCAAGCCTACCCGGAGGGTTGAGCGCCGTCGGCGATCGGCCCATGGCGCTACAGAGCCGGGCCATGCGCGCGGAAGCTCAGTGCCTCCGAGCGTCTGCGGGATAGACGCCGAGGATCTTCACCTCTTCGGTGAAATGGTCGAGCTCCTCCATCGCAAGCTGCACATTCGGGTCGTCCGGATGGCCCTCGATGTCGGAGTAGAACTGCGTCGCGGTGAAGCTGCCGCCCACCATGTAGCTCTCGAGCTTGGTCATGTTGACCCCGTTCGTGGCAAAGCCCCCCATCGCCTTGTAGAGCGCGGCGGGGATGTTGCGCACGCGGAAGACGAAGGTGGTCATCATGTTCTCGGCGCGGCGGGCGGGCCGGGCCTCGGGCGCCATGATGAGAAACCGGGTGGTGTTGTGGGCGTGGTCCTCGATGTGGCGTGCGAGAATGTTCAGCCCGTGTATCTCGGCCGCGAGGTCGGAAGCCAGCACGCCCTCGTCGCGCAAGCCGCTGGCCCGAAGCTCCGCTGCCGCGCCGGCGCTGTCGGCGGCGGCCTCCCCCGCGATTCCGTGCTCGGCGAGGAAGGCCGCGCATTGCGGCAGGAGCACCAGGTGCGCGCGCACTTTCCTTATCTCGTCGAGCGCGACGCCGGGCAGGGCCATCAGCGAGATGTGCACCCGCACGAAGGCCTCGTCGATGATGTGAAGCCCCGACTCGGGCAGCAGGCGGTGAATGTCGGCGACCCGACCGTAGGTGGAGTTCTCCACCGGCAGCATCGCCTGGTCCGCCCGGCCGGCGCGCACCGCCTCGATCACATCCTCGAAGGTACGGCACGGCACCGCTTCCATGTCGGGCCGTGCGTCGGCGCAGGCCTGATGCGAATAGGCGCCCAATTCTCCCTGAAATGCGATCCGGCCGGCCATCCTGCCTCTCCCCTGACAGTTCACACGTTTTTTGCCCCCTCGGGCGATTGGTCGCGCCTGATACGTCTTGCAGCGCGGGCATGGAAGCGCGTAGAAGGCCCCGAAACCGAAACCGTGCACGGGATGAGACATGTTCGACACAATGACGATGGTCAAGGCGTTCGGCTGGCTGTGCGGCGCGCTGCTGATCTACCTCCTGATCAACTGGGCCGGCGAGTCGCTCTACGCGATGGATGCCGGCAATCATGGTGAAGAGGGCGAAGAGCACGTGCAGGGCTATGCCATCGAGGTAGCCTCGGCCGAGGGTGGCGAAGCCGCTGAAGAAGAGAGCGGCCCTTCGTTTGAAGAGGTGTTCGCCAGCGCCGATGCCGCTGCGGGCGAGAAGGTCTTCGGCAAGTGCAAGGCCTGCCACAAGCTCGACGGCACCGATGGCACAGGTCCGCACCTCGATGGTGTGGTGAATCGCGATATCGGCGGCGTCGGCGGCTTCTCCTATTCCAGCGCAATGGCCGAGCATGGCGGCACGTGGACCCCTGAAGAACTGAGCGCGTTTCTCGCCAACCCGAAGGGCTACATAAGCGGCACCAAGATGAGCTTTGCCGGCCTCAAGAAGATCGAGGACCGCGCCAATGTGATCGCCTATCTGCAGGCGCAGTAAGGCAAGGTCATAACCCCATTCAGGGCCGCCGACGGGACACCGGGGCGGCCCTTTTTAGTGCCGGGAGGCAAGCCATGGTCATGGTGCGACAGGCGAATGCGGCGGATGCCGAGGGCATGGGGCAGGTGCTCGAGGCCTTGCTCGCGGCAGGCCGTCGGCAAAAGCCGGGCGATACGGGCTTTGCTCGCGCGCATTATCTCGAACATCCGGATCTGATCGCCATCATGGTCGCGGTTGACCCGTCGGGTCGCATCATGGGCTTCCAGTCGTTGAAGCGTGCGATGCCCGGCAACGAACTTGGGGTCACGCCCGGCTGGGGCATCATCGGCACGCACGTCCATCCGGGCGCAACGCGGCGCGGCGTGGGCCGAAAGCTCTTTGCTCCGACCCGCGGCGCCGCCGAGACTGCCGGGCTGGGCCGCGTCGAGGCCACCATCGGTCGGACCAACGCAGGGGCACTGGCCTATTACCGGGCGATGGGTTTCGAGACATGGCGCGAGGGTGACGGTCTGGTGCGCCAGGTGCTGCGTCTCGACTGAGCTCGCTCGCGCACGGCTCACGAGGTTTCAACTTGCAAGCCGCGGGCTGGGGCATTTAGCTGAAATCAACGATGTTTCGGCGTGATCGGCCCGGCAGGGCTGCGCGCCGTGCAGCCCATGTCCGACCCCGAGAGGAGCCTCGACTTGCGCCAGATAGCCCCGATGACCCCCGATGCCGCCAATTCCCGCCGCCCGAACAGCATGCTGGCTCGGGCGCAAGGTGTGGCGTTGGCCGTTCTGCTTGCGGCCATGCCGGCCGTGGCGCAGGAGCAGGCCGGGGCGGAGGGCGGGCAAGCCACGCTGATCCGCCACGGAATCCCGACCTTTCCCGGCGGCGAGCTCAAGTATGGCCCCGATTTCGAACATCTCGACTATGTAAACCCGGAGGCGCCGAAGGGCGGCGAGATGTCGGAATGGGCCTTCGGCGGCTTCGACAACTGGAACCCCTACACCATCAACGGCCGCGCCGGCGCGCTGTCCAGCGCACCCCACGAGAGCCTTCTGACCGGCGTTTCCGACGAAATCGGAACGGACTACGGCTTGCTGGCCGAAAGCATGGAGTATCCCGAGGACCGCTCCTGGGTGATCTTCACCCTGAGGGAGGGCACCGAGTTTTCCGATGGCAGCCCGCTGACCACCGAAGACGTGATGTTCTCCTACGAGCTGTTCCGCGAAAAGGGCCTGCCGAGCTACCGCGAGATCCTCGCGGCCAGCGTCGAAAGTGCCGAGGTGATCGACGATCGGCGGATCAAGTTCACCTTCATGCCCGAAAAGGAAAAGCGTGACCTCATCCAGATGGTCGGCGGCCTCTCGATCTTTTCGAAGGCGCAGTATGAGGCCAACCGGATGGACCTTGAGGAACCCCAGACCACGCCCTGGCTCGGCTCCGGCCCCTATGTCGTCGATCTCTCCCGTAGCGAGATGGGCAAGACCGTCGTGGTCACCCGCAACCCCGACTACTGGGGCGAGGACCTGTCGATCAACAGGGGCCGCAACAACTTCGATGCCCTGCGGGTCGAGTATTTTGCCGATTACGCGGTGGCGCTCGAGGGGTTCAAGGCCGGGGCCTACCTCTTCCGCAACGAGGCAAGCTCCAAGGACTGGGCCACGGGCTACGAGTTTCCGGCGGTCAAGAACGGCTGGGTGGTGAAGCGCGAGCTGGCCCATGGCCGCATCGCCACGGGCCAGAGCTTTGTCTACAACCTGCGTCGCACCCAGCTGCAGGATCCGCGCGTGCGAGAGGCCATCGGCCTCATGTTCAACTTCGAATGGTCCAACGAAAAGCTGTTCTACGGCATCTATAGCCGGGTCAGCTCTTTCTGGGAAAACACTGATCTCGCGGCCACCGGCCTGCCGAGCGAGGCCGAGCTGGCGCTGCTTGAGCCGCTTCGGGCAGATATCCCGGAGGAGGTCTTCACCGAGGAGCCGTTCTCCGAGCCCACATCCGACCCGAACAGCGCCACCGACCGGCGCAACCTGCGCCGCGCCAACAAGCTGCTCGACGAGGCGGGGTGGAGCGAGTTCAACAACGCGGGCCTCAGGGTGAAAGACGGCAAGACCCTGCGCGTGGAGTTCCTGAACGACAGCCAGACTTTCGACCGGGTCATCAACCCCTTCGTCGAGAACCTGCGCGCCGCCGGAATCGACGCCGTCCACCAGCGGGTCGACAACGCCTCGGCCACCGAGCGCGAGAGGCCGCCGAGCTACGACTTCGATATCGTGACGGCCTTCCTCCAGACCGGCTACATCCCCGGTGACGGGCTGAAGCAGTACTTCGGGGGCGAAACCGCCGATACTTCGACCTTCAACAAGATGGGCCTGAAGAACGCGGCGGTGGATTCCCTGATCGAAAGCGTGAAGGCGGCCCAGACGGAGGAGGAGTTGCGCGTGGCGACATCTGCGCTCGACCGCGTGCTTCGGGCGCTGAAGTTCCGCACCGGCCAGTGGCACAAGGCGGCCGACACGGTGGCCTACTACGATATCTTCGAGCATCCGGAGGAACTGCCGCCCTATGCCCTCGGCAACATGGACTTCTGGTGGTATAACGCCGAGAAGGCCGAAACGCTGAAGGCGGCCGGCGCGTTCTGAGCGGGGCGCGACAAAAAAGAAGACAGGCAAGAAGGCTCTAGATGAGCGCATATATCCTCAGGCGGCTCCTGCTGATCATTCCGACGCTGTTCGGGATCATGCTGGTGAACTTCGTTCTCACCCAATTCGTCCCCGGCGGCCCGATCGAGGCGGTGATCGCCAAGGTCGAAGAGGGCCAGAGCGCGGGCGACAACGTGACCGGCGGGGCAGATGCAGGCCAGCCGCCCGGCAGTGAGAGCGTGGATGAGCGCTACCAGGGCGCGCGCGGCCTCTCGCCCGAGTTCCTTGCGCAACTCGAAGTCCAGATGGGCTTTGCCCGGGTGGTCTGCGAAGAGGGCTACGAGCCGCGCGATGGCGTGGCTATCACCCACCGCGACCTGTCCTCCGACGCCTGCACCAAGCAGGACATCGGCATGGTCGAGCGGTTCTTCATCATGATGGGCCAATACGTCACCTTCGATTTCGGCGAGAGCTACTTCAAGTCGAAGTCTGTGGTGAGCCTCGTGATCGAGAAGATGCCGGTGTCGATCACCCTCGGTCTCTGGTCCACCCTGATCGCCTACATGATCTCGATCCCGCTGGGCATTCGCAAGGCTGTGCGCGATGGCTCCCGGTTCGACACCTGGTCATCCGGCGTGATCGTGGCGGCCTATGCGATCCCCGGCTTCATCTTTGCCATCCTGCTGCTGGTGCTCTTTGCCGGCGGTTCCTACTGGAAGATCTTCCCGCTGCGCGGCCTCACTTCCCCCAACGCGATCTGGGATCAGCTCTCGCTCTGGGGCAAGATCGTGGACTACCTCTGGCACATCTTCCTGCCGGTTCTGGCCAGCTCCATCGCCGGCTTCGCCTCGCTGACCCTGCTGACGAAGAACAGCTTCCTCGACGAGATCAAGAAGCAGTATGTCATCACCGCCCGCGCCAAGGGCCTGAGCGAGAGCCGCGTGCTCTACGGCCATGTCTTCCGAAATGCGATGCTGATCGTGATCGCGGGCTTTCCCGGCGCCTTTCTCGGCGTGTTCTTCGGGTCGTCCCTGGTGATCGAGTGGCTCTTCTCACTCGACGGGCTCGGGCGGCTCGGGTTCGAGTCGGTGGTAGACAGGGACTATCCGGTCGTCTTCGGCACGCTCTTTGTCTTTGGTCTCATCGGCCTGCTGGTGAACATCCTGAGTGATCTGATGTATGTCTTCGTCGACCCACGGATCGACTTCGAGCGGAGGGCAGGCTGATGGCGCTCATCAAACTCGGGCCGCTCGGTCAGCGCCGCTGGCGGAACTTCAAGAAGAACCGCCGTGCCTTCTGGTCGCTGATCCTGTTTTCGCTGCTGTTCGGGCTGAGCCTCTTTGCCGAGTTCCTCGCCAACGACAAGCCGATCCTGGTGCAGTATCGCGGCGAATACTACATGCCGATCCGCAGCTTCTATTCCGAGCAGACATTCGGCGGCGATTTCCGGACCGAGGCCAAGTATCGCGACATCGAGGTCAAGTGCCTGATCCGCTCCGGCGGGCTGGATGCCTGCTTCGACGACCCCGAGGCAGTCTATGAGGACGCCGCGGATGGCGTGGTGGATGGCGAGCCGATCGAGAAGGGCTGGGCGCTCTGGCCACCGATCCCCTATTCGTTCAACACGCCAAACGATGACATCGTCGGCGCCGCTCCCTCCGCGCCCGACCGCAACCACTGGCTCGGCACAGACGACGGCAGCCGCGATGTGCTGGCGCGGGTGATCTACGGCTTCCGGCTTTCGGTGCTCTTCACCCTGATCGTCACCGTGGTGGCCTCGCTCATCGGCATCGCGGCCGGCGCGGCGATGGGCTATTTCGGCGGCTGGGTCGACCTGTTCTTCCAGCGCATGCTGGAAATCTGGGGCGGCATCCCGGGGCTCTACGTCATCATCATCATGTTCGCCATCTTCGGCCGAAGTTTCTGGCTGCTGGTGTTTCTCACCGTGCTCTTCGGCTGGCCCGCGCTCACCGGCGTGGTCCGGGCAGAGTTCCTGCGGGCGCGCAACTTCGAATATGTCCGCGCCGCCAAGGCGCTGGGCGTGTCGGACAGCAAGATCATGTTCCGCCACATCCTGCCCAACGCCATGGTGGCCACCCTGACGCTCATGCCCTTCATCATCACCGGCACCATCGGGGGCCTCGCAACGCTCGACTTTCTCGGCTACGGCCTGCCGTCCAGCGCGCCGTCGCTCGGCGAGCTGACCCTTCAGGCCAAGCAGAACCTGCAAGCCCCCTGGCTCGCCTTCACTGCCTTCTTCACCTTCGCCATCATGCTCTCGCTGCTGGTCTTCGTCTTCGAGGGCGTCCGCGATGCCTTCGACCCGCGCAAGGTGTTCGCATGAGCGCGGTGCTCCAGGTCCGCGGCCTGAAGGTGTCTTTCCGGCAGGACGGGGAGACAACCCATGCAGTGCGCGGC
Organism: Vannielia litorea; assembly: GCF_900142295.1. Lineage (NCBI taxonomy): Bacteria > Pseudomonadati > Pseudomonadota > Alphaproteobacteria > Rhodobacterales > Paracoccaceae > Vannielia > Vannielia litorea. Next base: position 3,215,507 of record NZ_FSRL01000001.1, on the reverse strand, counting down.
GTCGACTTCGAGGTGGGGCGCGGCGAGACGGTCGCATTGGTGGGCGAAAGCGGCTCCGGCAAGTCCGTCACCGCCCTCTCCACCGTGAGCCTGCTGGGCGACAGTGCCCGGGTCGAAGGCTCGGTGCGCTACATGGGCGCCGAGATGGTTGGGGCCGACGAGCAGAAGCTGATGGAAGTGCGCGGCAACGACATTTCCTTCATCTTCCAGGAGCCCATGACCTCGCTCAACCCGCTGCACACGCTCGAAAAGCAGCTGGCCGAAAGCATCGAACTGCATCAGGGGCTGCGCGGCGCCGACGTGCGCAAGCGCATCATCGAGCTCCTGCACGACGTGGGCATCCACGACCCCGAAAGCCGGCTGGGTGCCTATCCGCACCAGCTCTCGGGCGGGCAGCGGCAGCGGGTGATGATCGCCATGGCGCTGGCCAACAATCCCGACCTGCTGATCGCCGACGAGCCCACTACGGCGCTTGACGTCACGATCCAGGCGCAAATCCTCGATCTGCTGGCGGAGCTGAAGCAGAAGCGCCAGATGAGCCTGCTGTTTATCACCCACGACCTCGGCATCGTCCGCGCCATCGCCGACCGTGTCTGCGTGATGAAGGACGGCGAGATCGTGGAGAGCGGGCCGACAGACGAGATCTTCGGCAACCCGCAACACGACTATACCCGAAAGCTGCTGAGCGCCGCGCCGCGCGGAACCCCGCCGCCGGTGCCCGAGGGTGCGGAGGAGATCGTGCGCACCGAAGACCTGCGCATCTGGTTCCCCATCCAGGCCGGGCTGCTGAAACGCACCGTGGGCCACGTGAAGGCGGTCAACGCCGCGAGCCTGTCCGTGCGGGCGGGCGAGACCCTGGGCATCGTGGGCGAGAGCGGATCGGGCAAGACAACACTCGCGCTGGCGATCATGCGGCTGATCCAGTCGGAGGGGCCGATCTACTACCTGGGCGAAGACATCCAGGGCTGGAAGACCAGGCGGATGCGCGAGCTGCGCCGACACATGCAGATCGTCTTCCAGGATCCGTTCGGCAGCCTCTCCCCGCGGCTTACCGTGGCGCAGATCGTGGCCGAGGGCCTGGGGGTGCACGGCGTCGAAAAGGGCCAGGACCCGCGCGCGCTGGTGGCGCAGATGCTCACCGAAGTCGGGCTCGACCCGAGCGTGATGGACCGCTACCCGCACGAGTTTTCCGGCGGCCAGCGCCAGCGCATCGCCATTGCGCGCGCCATGATCCTGCGGCCCCGGCTGATGGTGCTCGACGAGCCGACATCGGCGCTCGACATGACCGTGCAGGTCCAGATCGTCGACCTGCTCCGTGACCTGCAGCAAAAATACGGGCTGGCCTATCTCTTCATCAGCCACGACCTGCGGGTGGTGCGGGCACTGAGCCACAAGGTCATGGTCATGAAGCAGGGCGATGTGGTCGAGGCCGGCCCGGCGGCAGAGGTCTTTGACGCGCCGAAGAGCGACTATACCCGCACGCTGATGAACGCGGCCTTCGACCTGCCGGGGGCGGCGCAGGCGTGAGCCGGGTCAGATCGCTGGGCTGTGTCCGGTGCGGGAGAGGTCGTAGGCATCCACGCCGCGGGCGATGACGCGGGTCAGCGGGCGCGCCTCGATCGGGATCACCAGACTGTCTGCAGTGTGCTCGACGACGCCGGCAAAGCGGGCAGCGAGCCCCGCCAGAACGCTGCGCACCCAATCGGCCCGCGCGCCAACGGCGGTGATCTGCTCCACGTCGCAACGGAACTCGCACATGAGCTGCTCGATCATCCTGCTGCGCCACAGATCCTCCTTGCTGAACACATGGCCACGTGCGGTGGCAAACTGGCCAGCGCGGACGTCGCGGATGTAGAGCGAGGTTGCCGAGGCATTCTGGGCGTAACCCTGCGGGAAGCGCGAGATAGAAGACGCGCCAAGCCCCACCAGCGCGGTCGCGCCATCATCGGTGTAGCCCTGAAAGTTGCGCCGCAGCCGCCCCTCGGCGAGGGCACGGGCGAGGCCGTCATCGGGGCGGGCGAAGTGATCGATTCCGATCTCCTGGTAGCCGTCCCAGCAAAACAGTTTCCGGCCGGTCTCGAAGAGCGCCAGCCGCTGCTCCGGCGTGGGCAGCGCGTCCGTCGGCAGGAGAGACTGGCGCTTGGCCATCCAGGGCACATGAGCGTAGCCGTAAAGCGCCACCCGATCCGGGGAGAGCGACAGCAGCTTTTGCACAGAGTCCGCCATTCTGGCCTCGGTCTGATGCGGCAACCCGAAGAGGATATCGGCGTTCAGGCTCTCGATTCCTCGGGCCCGGATCATTTCAACCGCGCGGGCGGTCAACTCGTAGCTCTGATCCCGTCCGATCGCCTTCTGGATCATCGGGTCGAAATCCTGCACGCCGATGGAGGCGCGAGTCATTCCGGCAGCCTTCAGGGCATCGAGCCGCGACTCGTCGATCTCGTTCGGGTCGATCTCGACCGAGAACTCCGCACCCGGCGCCATCGGCACCACGGTTTCCACCGCTTCGGCCAGCTCGGCCATCTGGCCCGCGTCCATAAGCGTGGGCGTGCCGCCGCCCCAATGCATCCGGCTGAGTCGCACGCCGGGCGCAAGGTGGCGGCCCAGCAAGGCGATCTCTGTCTTCAGCTCGTTGAGGTAGCTCCGTACCGGCTCTGCAGAGGTGGTGCCCTGGGTTCGGCAAGCGCAGAACCAGCAAAGCCTCCGGCAGAATGGCACGTGAATATAGAGCGATATCTTCCCGTTTTCCGGGATCGCCCTGAGCCAGGATACAAAACGGTCGCGATCCACGCCCCCTGCAAAATGCGGTGCCGTCGGATAGCTGGTGTAGCGGGGCACGCGTGCGTCAAAGAGGCCGTGGCGTGCAAGTTGTGCGGTCGTGTCCATTGCCATAAGTTATGCGCCGAGGCCTGACGATGCCTTGACCCAGATCAACCGGTGAAAAGCATGGCCGTTCTCGACATCAAGTTCACGTCGCATGATTGCGGCTCCTGCCCGATCCGTCATCGCGCGGTCTGTGCCCGCTGCGATTCCGATGAGCTCGCGATGCTCGAAGAGATCAAGTATTACCGCAGCTTCGAAGCCGGGCAGACGGTGATCTGGTCGGGCGATCACATGGATTTTCTAGGCTCGGTGGTGACGGGCGTCGCCACCCTGAGCCACACGCTCGAGGATGGCCGGACCCAGATGGTCGGCCTGCTGTTGCCTTCGGATTTCGTGGGTCGCCCGGGGCGCGAGCTGGCGGCCTATGACGTGACAGCGATCACCGACATCACCATGTGCTGCTTCCGCCGCAAGCCGTTCGAACAGATGATGGACCGCACGCCGCACATCGCGCAGAGATTGCTGCAGATGACGCTGGATGAGCTGGACGCCGCGCGCGAGTGGATGCTGATTCTCGGCCGCAAGACCGCGCGGGAGAAAATCGCCAGCCTGCTCGCCATTCTCGGTCGCCGCGATGCATCGCTTGGCCTCGGCGGGCCGGTGGGCGACGAGATCGTTTTCGACCTGCCGCTCACCCGCGAGGCGATGGCGGATTACCTCGGCCTCACGCTCGAAACGGTGAGCCGCCAGGTCTCGGCGCTCAAGAAGGACGGGCTGATCGAGCTCGAAGGCAAGCGCCGCGTGCGTGTGCCGAGTTACGACGCGCTGCTGGCCGAAACCGGCGATGATTCCGACGGCGGGCTGATGGTCTGATCGGGGCCGCGGGCCTCACCCTACCGGCCCCCCGCTATCAGCGGGCCATGAACACAGGCACGGGTGGCTTTTCCAACAGGTCGCGCGTGGCCCCGCCCAGGATCGCTTCGCGGAACCGGGAGTGGCCGTAGGCTCCCATGACCAGCAGGTCTGCGCCGGTATCGCCCACATGCCGCTCCAGCACATCGGAGATCCGCGGCATGGTGCGCGACAGAACGGAGATTTCACAGCGCAGCCCGTGGCGGGTGAGCATCTGGCTCAGGGCGCCACCCGGATCGGAACGCTCGGGCCCGTGGCGCGGCGGGTCGATGATGGCGATGCTCACGAGGTCGGCCCCTGCAAGCAGCGGCATGGCCCTGCGGATCGCCGCGAGCGCTTCGGGGCTCTGGTTCCAGGCGACAACCGCGCGATTCGGGCGCACGGACGCCGCATCGCCTTGCGGCACAACCATCACCGGGGCGTGGGCATCGAACAGCGCCGCTTCGGTCGCGATCTCGAACTCCGTGCCCCGGCCCTTGCCGTAGGGCGCGGGCATCACCACCAGGTCGGCGAAGCGGGCACGGGCGGCAACCAGCCCGGCGAGCCCGGCCATCTGCCCGACCGCCGTCTCCACGGACCAACGCAACGGGCTGGTCTTCAGATGCTCTCGGGCCGAGGTTTCGATATCCAGGGCGGTCCGCTTGGCCTCTTCGTAGGTTTCCTGCTGCACCACCGCCGTTGCGCCTGCGTAGTAGTAGCCGATCTGCGTGCGGTCGCAGCCGATCGCGACCACCTCGAGATGCGCGTCAAAGCTGTCGGCAAGTGCCTCCGCATGGGCCAGGGCAAGCGCACTGAGTGCTCCGGCGCCGACCGGTTCGAGCAAAGGTACGAGTATCGTCTTGGGGTCCATCATGGGTCTCTCCTCACCAGAGGCCGCCTGCAAAAGATGCGGCGGGCTTGAATTGAACACTGCCGGAAAGCCGCTACGGTGAAATTGACATGAATCAAGGACGCAGCCTCCACTTCCGAGGAATTTGCCCCCAATTCGAAGACCGTTTGCCGGATGAGTCCGGCTGCGGGCTTTGCAGGGACACGAGAAGGAAACTGTCATGTGGGATTACGTGAAGATCATGCTCTTTGGCCTGATCGCGCTGCTCGCGGCGATTGCCGCGAACTATGCGCGTGACCTGGCCTATATGGTGCATGCCTTGATCATCTGCGCTGTCGCGGCGGGGATGTTCATCTGGTCGGTACGCACGACCTGGGAAGAAAAGCCGGCACCCGCCGTCAATGACGAAGGCTATATGGATGGCGTCGTGCGCTACGGCGTGGTCGCCACCACCTTCTGGGGCGTGGTGGGCTTTCTCGTGGGCACGTTCATCGCCTTCCAGCTCGCGTTTCCGCAGCTGAACTTCCAGCTCCTCGGCGACGGCATCGGCAACTTCGGCCGGCTGCGCCCGCTGCACACCAGCGCCGTGATCTTCGCCTTCGGCGGCAACGCCCTGATCGCCACCAGCTTCTACGTCGTGCAGCGCACCTCGGCCGCGCGGCTCTGGGGCGGCAATCTGGCCTGGTTCGTGTTCTGGGGCTACAACCTGTTCATCATCCTGGCCGCCACCGGCTACCTGCTGGGTGCCACCCAGTCCAAGGAGTACGCCGAGCCGGAATGGTACGTGGATCTCTGGCTCACGGTCGTCTGGGTTGCTTACCTGCTGGTCTTCCTCGGCACGATCCTGACCCGGAAGGAAAAGCACATCTATGTCGCCAACTGGTTCTTCCTGAGCTTCATCGTCACCGTGGCCATGCTGCACGTGGTCAACAACCTCTCGATCCCGGTCTCGATCTTCGGCGCCAAGTCGGTGCAGGTCTTCGCCGGGGTGCAGGATGCGATGACCCAGTGGTGGTACGGCCACAACGCGGTGGGCTTCTTCCTCACCGCCGGCTTCCTGGGGATGATGTACTACTTCGTGCCCAAGCAGGCCGAACGGCCGGTCTACTCCTACAAGCTCAGCATCATCCACTTCTGGGCGCTGATCTTCCTCTACATCTGGGCCGGTCCGCATCACCTGCACTACACCGCGCTGCCCGACTGGGCCTCGACGCTCGGCATGGTGTTCTCGGTCGTGCTCTGGATGCCCAGCTGGGGCGGCATGATCAACGGCCTGATGACCCTCTCGGGCGCCTGGGACAAGCTGCGCACCGATCCGATCATCCGCATGATGATCGTCTCCATCGGCTTCTACGGCATGTCCACGTTCGAGGGCCCGATGATGTCGATCCGCGCCGTCAACTCGCTCAGCCACTACACCGACTGGACGATCGGCCACGTGCACTCCGGTGCGCTCGGCTGGAACGGCATGATCACCTTCGGCGCGCTCTACTTCCTGGTGCCGCGTCTGTGGAACCGGGCCCAGCTCTACTCGCTGCCCGCGGTCAACTGGCACTTCTGGCTCGCGACCATCGGCATCGTGCTCTACGCCTCCGCAATGTGGGTGACGGGCATCATGGAAGGGCTGATGTGGCGTGAGGTCGATGCCAACGGCTACCTCGTCAACGCCTTCGCCGACACGGTGAGCGCGAAATTCCCGATGTACGTGGTCCGGGCCCTGGGCGGGGTGCTCTACCTTGCCGGTGCGCTGATCATGGCCTGGAACCTGTGGATGACGGTGCGGAAAGGGGACGTTCGCGTGCCCGCCGCCGCCGCCGTCCCGGCCGAATAAGGGGGGCCTGAGCAAATGGCACTTCTCGACAAGCACAAGATCCTCGAAACCAACGCAACCCTGCTGCTGGTGTTCTCCTTCCTCGTCGTCACCGTCGGTGGCATCGTGGAGATCGCCCCGCTCTTCTACCTCGACAATACCATCGAGGACGTGGAGGGGGTGCGGCCCTACTCGCCGCTGGAGCTCACCGGGCGCGACATCTACATCCGCGAGGGCTGCTACGTCTGCCACAGCCAGATGATCCGCCCGATGCGCGACGAGGTGGAGCGCTACGGCCACTACTCGCTGGCGGCCGAAAGCAAGTATGACCACCCGTTCCAGTGGGGCTCCAAACGCACCGGGCCGGACCTCGCCCGGGTGGGCGGGCGCTACTCCGACGAATGGCACGTCGACCACCTGATCGACCCGCAGAGCGTGGTGCCCGAGAGCGTGATGCCTAAATACGGTTTCCTGCTCGACCGGCCCATCGAGGCCACCTACGTGGGCGAGCTGATGGCCACGCACCGCATGGTGGGCGTGCCCTACACCGACGAAATGCTGGAGGCCGCTGCCGCCGATTTCGCCGCGCAGGCCGACCCCGACAGCGACTACGACGGGCTGATCGAGCGCTACGGCGAGAGCGCTCAGGTCCGCAACTTCGACGGGCAGGCCGCGCTCACCGAGATGGACGCGCTGGTGGCCTATCTCCAGGTGCTGGGCACGATGGTGGATTTCTCCACCTTCCAGCCCGACGAGAGCCGGTAAGGGAGGGCACGCGACATGGACACCTATTCCTGGATGCGTGAACTGGCCGACAGCTGGGTGCTGCTTGCCATGTTCGTCTTCTTCGCGGGCGTCGTCTTCTGGGCCTTCCGGCCCGGCAGCCGGAAAGACCACGAGGAGAGCGCCAACCTGATCTTCCGCAACGAACAGTCCCCCGCGGGCGAGAAGAGCCTCGAGGAGGCGAAGCAATGAGCAAGAAACCGACGAAGCTCGAAAAGGACATCCCGACCACCGGCCACAGCTGGGACGGGATCCAGGAGTACGACAACCCGATGCCGCGCTGGTGGCTCTGGACCTTCTACGCCACCATCGTCTGGGCCATCGGCTACACCATCGCCTACCCGGCCTGGCCGCTGGTGAAAGGCGCGACCGAGGGCTTTCTGGGCTACTCGACCCGCGCCGAGGTGGCCGCCGAAATCGCCAGCTTCGACGCAGCGAACGAGGGCATCCGCGCGCAGCTAGTTGCGGCCGATCTCAACCAGATCGCCACCGACCCGGAGCTCTCCAGCTTTGCCCAGAACGCGGGCGGCGCGGTGTTCCGCACCTGGTGTGCGCAGTGCCACGGGTCGGGCGCGGCGGGGGCCAAGGGCTACCCCAACCTGCTCGACGACGACTGGCTCTGGGGCGGCGACATGGAGGCGATCCACTTCACCGTCACCCACGGCATCCGCAACGAGGATGACCCCGACGGCGAGGCCCGCTACTCCGAGATGCCGCGCTTCGGCACCGACGAGATCCTCGAACCGGCGCAGATCGAAGAGGTGGTGAACTACGTGATGTCGCTCTCCGGCACCCCGCGGGATGCCTCCAGGGTCGAGGCCGGCAAGGTCGTTTACGAAGACAACTGTGCCGCCTGCCATGGCGACGATGCGCAGGGCGACCGCGAGCAGGGCGCGCCCAACCTGGCCGATGCGATCTGGCTTTATGGCAGCAGCTACGATGACGTGATGGAATCGGTCAGCAATGCCCGCTTCGGCGTGATGCCCAACTGGAACACCCGGTTGAGCGAAGCCGAGATCCGCGCCGTGGCCGCCTATGTCCACGGGCTCGGCGGCGGCGAGGCCCCTGTCGAGTAACCCGCGCCGCGCGCGAAAAAAGGGCCGCTCCGGGCAACCGGCGCGGCCCTTTCCTTTTCTGGGTCGGGCGTCAGTGTGCCGTCATCTCGTGCACCACCTCGCCGGGCGTCAGCGACGCGGGGTAGTAGGTGGGCCAGTTGGTCAGCTCTTCCAGCAGCGCCGCGCGATCATCGCCCCAGTAGAGGTGATAGTGATCGGCCTGGCCCGGCGCGATCTTGTGATCGGAGAACTGGAAGAACCCCGGCGCAGCGGCGTCGCCCTCGGTCTTGGCAAAGACAAAACGAACGCCGCGGTTGCCCTTCTCGTAGGTCAGGATTTCGTAACCGTCGTAGCTGTAACGCGCCTGGAGCGGGCCATTGGCGCCGTGGAAGGTGACGGTATCGCCTTCGATCACGATGCGGTCCACATCGGTGGCGTAGCCGATCTCGTAGTAGGCACGGTAGTCTTCGGCGGTCTTGTCGCCGGTCTGCGCCTTGTGCTCCATCACCTCGTCGAGCGCGCCGGAGGTGAGCAGCGGGTAGACCGACTGCCAGTCGCCTTCCCAGTCGGAGAGCGGGCGATCGGCGATCTGGCTGTCTTCAAAGTAGCCCTTGTAGATCTGCTCGGCGTCCGCGTCATGGGCGTGATCGTGCTTGGTTTCGGCCATTGCGGGCGCGGCGGCAAGCAGGCCGGCGAGCACTGCGCCAAGAAGGTTGAATTTCATGGGGTTCCCTACATGTTGATTCGCTATGTTATAACATAGCATTAACCGCATACCGCAGGAGCCCCCAAAGCCGCAACCATCCGGCCCGAACGCGAGGAGAGCCGCACCGATCCGGCGGTGCGGCTCTCCTGCCTTGCGGTGCGGCTCAAGCTTCAGGCGTCGGGGAACGCGATGAGCCGCGGCAGCACGCGCCGCCAGGGAGCTTGCGGGCGGACAAAGGGCTTGGATCTCCTGTCCGTCCGCGTCGCCGTGAACAGGGCACCTGAAAGTATTCCGAACATCTCGCACCTTCCTTTCGTGGCCACCAGCTATACCTTATTGACCTCTTGGCCCTTCCGAAGCGAGGATAATACTCCACTATTCGTAACTTGAGATTACCAATGAACCTGCGCGATCTTCCTCCCTCCGCCTCGCTCAGAGCCTTTGCAGCCTTCGCCGAAGTAGGCAGCGTAACGGGTGCGGGGGCGGCGCTGGGCGTCAGCCATGCCGCGATCAGCCAGCAATTGCGCGCCCTGGAGGACCATCTCGGCATCGCGCTGCTCGAACGTCGGGGTCGCGGCGTGGCTCTCACGGAGGCCGGCGACGAACTGGCGACGGCGGTGACAGGAGCCTTCGGCCTGATCGGCGACGCTGTCGCGCGCATCACGGGGCGCGGCGCAGGCAGGCCAGTGCAGATCACCACCACGCCGATGTTCGCGGCGCATTGGTTGATGCCCCGCCTGGCCGGATTTCGCCGCCGGTTTCCCGATGTCGAGATCATGCTCAATCCCAGCCCCCAGGTGGTGGAGCTGACGCCCGGCGGCGTTGATATCGCGATCCGCCATGGCAAGGGCCACTGGCCTGGCCTTGATGTCGAACTTCTGCTGCCGGCCGAGCATGTCATCGTCGCCGCGCCCGAGCTGGTCAAAGGCCGGCGGATCGACAGGCCCGACGATCTGCTCGAGCTGCCTTGGCTGCAGGAAGTCGGCACCAACGAGGTGGACGAGTGGCTGGCAGGGCAGGGGGTCACGGAGGGGCGGGCGCGGTTTCACAGCCATCTGCCGGGCAACTTCGTGCTCGAGGCAGCCCGCCGCGGCGAGGGGCTTGCTGCCACCACCCGGGTGCTGATCGAGGAGGATATCGCCTCCGGCTCGCTCGTGGTGCTGTTCAACCGGGGCACCATCGCCGAGGGCTACCACATCGTCACGCGCCCCGGCCCCTTGCGTCCGCCCGCCGCCGCTTTCGTGCGCTGGCTCAGGGCCGAGAAATCAAGGTCCGGTTGACCCAGATCAAGGCAGGTGAGTCGTCGCGGGCCTACAAGAGATACATAGCGAGCCAAGGCACCCTCCCTTCCGCCAAGGTTCCGCACTTCCGGCTCGACCGGATAGGCCCCGGCCCTCCTTCCTGTTCGCGCGTTTCCTTGGAAGGGTCGGGGCCGAAGTGCATCTGCCCTCCCCACAACCCAGCGCGAAAACTCGCAACGAAGAGTCAACTTTTGATTCAGGTCAAGGCTGTCCACTTGGCAGCGTGACATTCACGATGCGAGATATATTGCGTGAAAGGGCGTGAGTCGTGAGCACTGTCGAGCCGCAGGAACCAAACAGCCTCTACGCCGCGCGGGAGCCGATCTTCCCGCGTCGGGTAAAGGGCAATTTCCGCAACCTGAAATGGGTCATCATGATCGTGACCCTCGGCATCTACTACGTCACGCCGTGGATCCGCTGGGACCGGGGCCCCAACCTGCCCGACCAGGCGGTGCTGGTGGACCTGGCGAACCGCCGCTTCTTCTTCTTCTGGATCGAGATCTGGCCGCACGAGTTCTACTTCATTGCGGGCCTGCTCATCATGGCCGGCCTCGGCCTCTTTCTCTTCACCTCCGCGCTGGGCCGGGTCTGGTGCGGCTACGCCTGCCCGCAGACGGTCTGGACCGATCTCTACATCCTCGTCGAGCGCTGGATCGAGGGCGACCGCAACGCCCGCCTGCGCCTGCACCGGCAGAAGAAGCTCGATTTCACCAAGGCCCGCCTGCGCGTGACCAAATGGGCGGCCTGGCTCCTGATCGCCGTGGCCACCGGCGGGGCCTGGGTGTTCTACTTCACCGATGCGCCCACGCTGCTGCGCGACCTTGTCACCCTCAACGCCCATCCGGTGGCCTACACCACCATTGCCGTGCTGACCGCCACAACCTTCGTCTTCGGCGGCTTCATGCGCGAGCAGGTCTGCATCTACATGTGCCCCTGGCCGCGCATCCAGGGCGCGATGATGGATGAGAACACGCTGACCATCGGTTACCGCGACTGGCGCGGCGAGCCGCGCGGCAAGGCGCGCGACGCAAGCGCCGGCGACTGCATCGACTGCATGGCCTGCGTCAACGTCTGCCCGATGGGGATCGACATCCGCAACGGCCAGCAGATGGAGTGCATCACCTGCGGCCTCTGCATCGACGCCTGCGACGAGGTGATGGACAAGCTCGGCCGCGATCGCGCGCTGGTGGCCTACCTGGCGATCTCCGACCAGGAGTGGGAGACCACCGGCAACAAGCCCCGGAGCGTGTGGCGGCACCACATCTTCCGGCCGCGCACCATGCTCTACACCGCGCTCTGGTCTCTGGTGGGCATCGGCCTCGTCGTGGCACTCTTCATCCGAGAAGACATCAGCGTGACCGTCGCGCCGGTGCGCAACCCGGTCTTCGTGACCATGTCTGACGGCACTATCCGCAATACCTACGAGCTTCGCCTGCGCAACAAGCACGGCGAAGACCGCCGCTTCGGCATCGCGCTGACCGGCGATCCGACCCTGCGGGTGAGCATCGAGGGCACCCCCTACGGATCGGTCATGGTGCCGGCGGACGAAACCATGCTGCAACGGGTCCATGTGCTGGCCCCCGCAGGATCCGCCGCTGCCGAAGGCGACCTGACGGAGTTTCGCTTCTGGGTGGAAGACCTCAGCAGCGGAGATCGTGTACACAAGGACAGCACCTTCAACGGAAAGGGAAACTGACGATGGGCGAGATCACGGGAAGGCAGGTCTTTGCGGTCACCGCAGGGGCCTTTGCCATCATCATCGGGGTCAATCTGGTCATGGCCTACAAGGCCGTGAGCACCTTTCCGGGCCTCGAGGTCAAAAACTCCTATGTCGCCAGCCAGCAGTTCGACACCAGGCGCGCCGCGCAGGAAGCGCTCGGCTGGAAGGTGACGCCCCGTTACGCGGCGGGGCAGCTCGAGATTGCCGTGACCGGGCCCGAGGGCCAGCCGCTGCAGGTCGATGGCTTTGCCGCCATGGTCGGGCGCACAACCGAGCGGCGGCACGACATGCAGCCGGAGTTCGCCTACGAGGGCGGGCGGTTCGTGGCGCCGGTCGAGCTGGCCCGGGGCCGCTGGGAGCTGCGGGTCAGGGCGCAGGCCGCTGACGGCACCCCTTTCGAACAGCGCCTGATTCTCACCGTGAAGGGCTGACATGGACGGCACCCTGGAACGCGGCGGCCTCGCGGCCTGTCCGGCCTGCGTGGCCCTCCCCGCCGTCGGCGAGATCGCGGGCGGCGCGGCCGAGAAGGAGGTGCTGCTTTCCCTGCCCGAGATCCACTGTGCCGCCTGTATCACGGGCGTCGAGCGGGTGCTGGCGGCGCAGCCCGGCGTTGCCTCCGCGCGGGTCAATCTCACCCTGAAGCGCGCGACCGTCGAAGCGGAAGAGCAGATCGAGCCGGGCGCACTGGTGGCCGCGCTGACGGCAGCGGGCTTCAAGGCGCAGGAGCTGGACGTGGGCCTGCTCTCGAGCACCGAGGCAGACAGGGCAGGGCGCGACCTGCTCATGCGCCTCGCCGTGGCGGGCTTCGCCATGATGAACGTGATGCTGCTCTCGGTCGCCGTCTGGTCGGGGGCAGAGGGTCCGACACGTGACCTGTTCCACTGGATCAGCGCGGCCATCGCCTTCCCCACGGTCGCCTTTTCGGCCCGCCCGTTCTTTGCTTCGGCAGCCGTGGCGCTCAAGGCAGGCCGGCTCAACATGGATGTGCCGATCACCCTGGCGATCCTTCTCGCGTTGGGCACATCGCTTTATGAGACCATCCACTCCGGCGCCCATGCCTATTTCGACGCGGCGCTCTCGCTCACCTTCTTCCTTCTCGCGGGTCGCTACCTCGATTACCGCACCCGCGCCATGGCCCGCTCCGCCGCCGAAGAGCTCGCAGCACTGGAGGTGCCCCGTGCGGTGCGTCTCATCGACGGCGTCGAGGAAACCGTGAATGTCGGCAGCCTCGTTGCAGGCGACCTCGTCCTGGTCCGCCCGGGAGGGCGCATGCCGGTGGATGGCGTGATCGTCGAGGGTGCTTCCGAACTCGATCGCGCCCTGCTGACCGGCGAAACCCGCCCGGTCCCGGCGGCCGTGGGGCAGGCGGTCAGCGCAGGTGAGGTCAACCTCACCGGCCCTCTGACCGTTCGGGTGACGGCCGCAGGCAAGGACAGCTCGCTGCATCGCATGGCCGATCTCGTCGCCGTCGCCGAGAGCGCCAGGAACCGCTACACCTCGCTCGCCGACCGGGCCGCGGGGCTTTATGCACCCGGCGTGCACATCCTCTCGGCCCTTGCCGGCATCGGCTGGTATCTCGGCACGATGGATGCTCGCGTCGCCCTCAACATCGCCGCCGCCGTGCTCATCATCACCTGCCCCTGCGCGCTCGGCCTCGCCGTGCCCGCCGTGGTGACAGCCGCCTCCGGCAAGTTGTTTCGCAAGGGGCTGCTCATCAAGGACGGCACCGCGCTGGAGCGTCTGGCGGAGGTCACCCATGTGGTGTTCGACAAGACCGGCACGCTCACCATGGGCATGCCCGAGCCGCTGAACCTCGGCGCGATCCCGACCGAAACCAAGCAGGCCGCGCTCTCCCTCGCCATGGGCTCCTCGCACCCGCTCGCGGTCGTGCTGTCCCGTGCCTTGCGGGCCGAGGGCGTTCTGCCGATGCCTGTCACCGAGGTGAGAGAGGTGCCGGGCTACGGCACCGAGGCAATGGCGGGTGGCGTTCGGGTTCGTCTCGGACGGGCGGAATGGGTGGGGGCCGAACCGGCCGAAGACACCGCCACATGGCTCGCGCTGGAGGGGGCGGCCCCCGTCGCCTTCACCTTCGCCGACAGGCTGCGCCCCGGTGCGGCGGAGGCCGTCGCGGCACTCAAGGCCGCCGGCTGCACCGTCCAACTGCTCTCGGGCGATGCCCCTGCCGCCGTGGCCCGCTTTGCCGCGGCTCTGGAGATCGAGACCTTCCGCGCAGCCGTGTTGCCAGCCGAGAAGGTTGCCCACATCCAGGACCTGCAGGCACAGGGCGCGCGGGTGCTGATGGTCGGAGACGGGCTCAATGATACCGCGGCCCTTGCCGCGGCCCATGCCTCCATCAGCCCGGCCACCGCGCTCGACGCGGCCCGCGTGGCTTCCGACATCGTCCTGCTGGGCGAGAGCATGGCGCCCGTGGCCGAGGCGGTGACCCTGTCCCGCAAGGCGGTGCGTCGCATCCGCGAGAACTTCAGGATCGCCACCGCCTACAACATCATCGCCGTGCCGCTCGCCGTAGCCGGCATGGCCACGCCCCTCGTTGCGGCCCTTGCCATGTCGACCAGCTCCATTACCGTGTCACTCAACGCACTCAGGCTTCGCTGATGGACATTCTCGTCTACCTCATCCCGATCTCTCTGGCCCTCGGCGGCCTCGGCCTCGGCGCGTTCTGGTGGGCGGTGAAGAGCCGGCAGTTCGAGGATCCGGAGGGCGACAGCCAGCGCATCCTCTCCGACGAATGGGATGACAAGCCCCGCCCCTGACGGGTCCGGTCGCCAGAAATTGTTGCGCCCGGCGGATCTCTCCACCGGGCGCGTCCCTCGTTATATCTGTGTGGCTCAGCCCTGGCCGGGCTCCAGCGCGGTGCAGGCGGTGCCCCGTGCCTCGAGCCGGGCGCAGGCGAGCCTGGCCTGCTCGGCGGAGAGGCCGACGAAGATCGCTTCGAACCCGCCCTTGCGGTTGTTCACCTTGCGCAGGGAGCCGTCGAGCGTTTCCATCTCCTTCAGCGCGGTCTTCAGCAGTTCCTTCTCGGCGGCAAAGCGCGAGGGGTACTTGCCAAGCGAGATCGCCCAGAGCTTGCCGCCCGACGTGGAGGCCCGGGTGATGACCACCGGCTCCTCGGGCTGGGTGCGAGCCGGCGCAACGGCTGCCGGAAGGATCGCCGGCGCGGCCTCGGCAGAGGCCAGCTGAACGCCTTCCGCCGCCGGAAGCGCGCGCTCGGGGCGCGGCTTGGGCAGAAGCGCGGTTGCCAGCGCCGGGCCACCCGCGGCCGTGAAGGCGCCTGGCTCCTCGGTCACGGCCATTTCCAGATCGCCCGCGCTGCCGGGCACGTCACCCGGCTCGGGCTCGGGCCGTGCGGCAGGGCTGATCGCGGCCAGCACCACCTGCTCGGGCGCCACATCGGCCTTCTCGGGTTCGCCCTTCAGCTCTGCCAGTGCCTCTGCCACCTGCTCCTCGTTCTCGAGTTCGGTCGCAGGGGCGGCACTGGCCAGCTTGGCGGCCTCCCCGGCGTCCTGCGCCTCCGCCACTTCGGCCGTGACGGCGGCAACGGCGGCGTCAATGTCTTCAGACAGGGCGGCAAGCAGCAGTTCTTCCGAGACTTCCACCGTCGGCGCGACCGGTTCGGCACCGGGGCGATTGCGCGGACGGATCGACTTCATCACCGTGCCGCTGACTCGGATCGTCTTGCCCTTGTACACGCCATCACCCCCCTGGGGTGCGGGTGTGGGTGCTTCCAGCACTGCCACAAGGTCGGGCTGTGCCGGGGCGACCGGGCCGGTGTCATCGCGCGTGTAGGCCGGCTTGCCCGGCTTTCGCACGGCCACCCGGCTTGGCGCACGGCGGAACCCCAGGTCGAGCAGTTCGGCGACCTTCTCGTTCCGCGACGCGGAGCTGCGACCGCCGAAGACCGTGGCGATGATGCGCTCACCGTCCCGCTCTGCGGAGGCCACAAGGTTGAACCCGGCAGCGCGGGTGTAGCCCGTCTTGATCCCGTCCGCGCCCTTGTAGGCCGACAACAGGCGGCGGTTGGTGTTGGCAATCGTCTTGCCCATGGTCTCGGTCGAGAGACGGGAGAACAGGTTGTAGTACTCCGGGTAGTCGTAAAACAGGTGACGCCCGAGCGTGGTCATGTCGGCCGCGGTCGACAGATGGCCCTCTTCGGTCAGGCCATGAGCGTTCTTGAACGTGGTGCGCGACATCCCGAGGGCCTGCGCGGTCCGGGTCATCCGACGGGCAAAGGCCGCTTCCGACCCCGATACACCTTCGCCAATGGCCGTGGCGGCGTCGTTGGCCGACTTCACGGCGGCGGCGCGGATCAGGTAGCGCAGGGCCACCTTCTGGCCCGCCTTCAGCCCGATCTTCGAGGGCGGTTCGGCGGCGGCCTTCTGCGAGATCAGGATCGGCGTGTCGAGGGTCAATTCGCCGTGCTCGACCGCCTGGAAGGCCACGTAGAGGGTCATCATCTTGGTGAGCGAGGCGGGGTGCAGCCGGGTGTCGGCGTTCCGCGCATGCAGCACCTCGCCAGTTCGCGCGTCGATCACCATGGCCGCATAGGGCGCCGCATTGGCGCGCAGCGAGATGCCGAACAACGTGATGAGAATAAGTCCGATGAGAAGGCCAAGACGGCCTCTTTGGGAGAGCGTGCTCACGTCACTTGCCTTTTACTGCCTCAGGCTGCCGGATTTTTCCGGTCAGCTATTTTTGTATTGATTTGATACCACGCTAGCACAGGAATTTTCGTGCGAAAACAGGGCATTTTCGTGGTTTTTTAAGGTTGCAGCCAAGCCACATGCGCAACATCTAGCGTGGACCGGCGCCAGCTTCCGCTACATGTCTAACCGATCTCCGCAACCAATGCCGGAAGTTCGCCCAAGTCTGCAATTTCGCGGAAGCGGGTTTGCACTTCGGGCGGGTCGGCGTGCTCGAGCGCCCAAGCAAGGTCGTGCGGCACGAATATGCCCCACGCGCCAACCTCCAGCGCGGGGATGACATCGGACTTCATGGAGTTTCCCACCATCATCGCCTCGCCGGGGGCGTGCCCGTCGAAGATGCGGGCGTAGGTGGCGGGCTCCTTGCGGCTCACGATCTCGACCGTATCGAAAAGCTCGCCAAGGCCCGATTGCGCCAGCTTGCGCTCCTGGTCCAGCAGGTCACCCTTCGTGATCAGCGCAATCTGGTAACGCCCGGCCAGCGCCTCAACCGACTCGCGCGCGTGCGGGAGCAACTCTATCGGATGAGACAGCATCTCCTGTCCGGCAGCGAGGATCTGGCCAATCACATGGCCGGGCACCTTGCCGTCGGTCACTTCGATCGCGGTCTCCACCATGGAGAGCATGAAACCCTTGATGCCAAAGCCATAATGCCCGATGTTCCGCGTCTCGGCTTCCAGCAGGCGCGCATCCAGGTGCTCGGGCTCCGCGAAATCGGCGAGCAGCGCGGCGAATCTCTCCTGCGTCATCTGGAAGAAGCGCTCGTTGTGCCACAGCGTATCGTCCGCATCGAAGCCGATGATCCGAAGGGATGGGGTGCGATTCGCGGGCATTTTGCGTGTTTCTCGCCGTTCGTACCCTTTTCAGGCCGGGCACCTGCCATATATAACGGCCCCGACACCCCTTGCACCAGACAGAGCCAGAGATACCGGAGCGCCATGCGCCTTGAGCCCATCACCATGTCGGACAAAGGCGACGACGCCGTCGGCGGCGATCCGGCGATTGCGCTCAAGACCCGCCCGAAAACCAAGAAGCCCCCGATGTACAAGGTGCTTCTGCTCAATGACGACTACACGCCAATGGAGTTCGTAGTGCACGTGTTGGAGCGGTTCTTCAACATGACGCACGCACAGGCCTTCGAGATCATGCTGGCCGTGCACAAGAAGGGCCTTGCCGTGGTTGGCGTGTTTTCGCATGAGGTGGCCGAGACCAAGGTGGCGCAGGTCATGGATTTCGCACGGCGGCACCAGCACCCGCTGCAATGCACGATGGAAAAGGAATAGGGCGCAGCCCTCGCTCCGATGACTTCCCGACTCAAGATGGCGCTCGATGCGGGCGCGGTGATGCTCCCCGAGGGCCGCGTTGCGGCGTTTCGACCGAGCGCTAACGAGGCTTGGCTGCCCGATGGTTGCCAGGTGGTGACCGGCTTCTACCCCGATCACGCCGCGTGGTCGGCGCGAGGCTTCCCGGTCGCGCGCGAGCCCGAGGGTGAGCTTGCCGGTGCCATCGTCTTTGTCCCCCGGGCCAAGGCACTGGCGCGGGATCTGCTGGCCCGTGCACTGGCTCTTGGCGGCCCGGTGGTCGTCGATGGCGCCAAGACCGACGGCGTCGAAAGCCTCTACAAGGCCGCCCGCAAGCAGGGCGAGGTGTCCGAGGCCTTTTCCAAGGCGCATGGCAAGGTGTTCACGGTCACGGCGGGCGATTTCTCCGACTGGCGCCTGCCGGATACCTCGCAGGCGGCCGAGGGCTGGGCCACTGCGCCCGGGGTGTTCTCCGCCGAGGGGCCAGACCCGGGGTCGGTCCTCCTGGGCAATCTCCTGCCCGCGCAGATCAAGGGCCGCGTCGCGGATCTCGGCGCAGGCTGGGGCTACCTGGCCGGCCAGGTGCTGAAGCGCGAGGGTGTCGAGGCCGTCGAACTGGTCGAGGCCGAATGGGCGGCGCTGCGGGCGGCGCAGGAAAACATCAGCGACCCCCGCGCTACCTTCAGCTGGGGCGACGCCACCCGGCCCCTGTCCGAAACGGTCGACCACGTCGTGATGAACCCGCCCTTTCATCCCGCCCGCACCGCCGACCCGGCACTCGGGGCGTCCTTCATCGCCGCCGCCGCGGCGTCGCTCAAACCGTCCGGCCATCTCTGGATGGTCGCCAACCGGCATTTGCCCTATGAGAGCGCCCTCGCGGCGCATTTCGGGGATGTCGCGGAGATCGGCGGCGACACCCGCTTCAAGGTCTTCGCGGCGGCCAAGCCGGGTCGCAAAGCGAAGCGATAAACACTAATCTGCGGCTCCGAGCGACCGCGACGAGGACCGGACATGAGCTTTTCGATCAAGGGCAAGACCTGCATCGTGACAGGCGCCAGCCACGGGTTGGGCCTGGCGATCGCCCGCCATTTCGCGGCGCGCGGCGCCAACGTCATGGCGGCCGATACAGATGACAAGAAGCTGGCAGAGGCTTTCGCCGCCGATGCCGAGGCGGAAGACAGCCGCCTGCGCTACTTCGCCGGCAATCTGCGTGAGCGGCTGGCCCAGGCCAATCTGCTCTCGGCAACCATCGACGCTTTCGAGCGGGTGGATGTGCTCGTCAACGCCTACCGGATGGTGCTGCCCTCCGTTCCGGGCGAGCCCGACGAGGACGCGGTGGAGGAGTTGCTCCAGCACAACCTCCTGACGGCCCTGCGGATGACGCAACTGGTGGCCAAGCGCTTTGCCAAGCAGGCCGAGGATGACGAGGGCGAGGGCGACGTGGGCTGCGTCATCAACATGAGCTCCATCGCCGCGCGCCGGACCCACCCGCGGATGCTCGCCTACTCGGTGTCCACCGCGGCGCTCGACCAGATGACCCGTTCCATGGCCGTCGCGCTGGCGCCCGAGCGTATCCGGGTCAACGCCGTGAGCTTCGGCTCGGTGCTCACCACCTCGCTCAACCGTGCGGTGAACGAGAACGAGGGCTACCGCGAAGACATCATCGGCCACACGCCGATGGGCCGGATCGCCCAGCCCAACGAGGTGGCCGAGGTGGTGCAGTTTCTTGCGTCCGAGAGCGCAGGTTTCATCACCGGCCAGATCGTCACCATGGACGGCGGCCGCACGCTTCTCGACCCGGTCGGCGCCCCCGCGCATTGAGCGCGCCGATAGCGATTTGGCTCAGCCTCTTTCGGCGATCCGCCGGTCGATGGCATCCCAGATCTGACCGGCCACGTTGATCCCGTCGAACCGCTCCAGCTCCTGGATTCCGGTCGGCGAGGTCACGTTGATCTCGGTCAGCCACTCGCCGATCACGTCGATCCCCACAAAGACCTGCCCGCGCTCGCGCAGGAGCGGCCCGATGGCGGCGCAGATCTCGCGGTCGCGCTCCGTCAGGGCCACTTTCACCGGCTTGCCGCCGACATGCATGTTGGAGCGCGTCTCGCCCGCCTGGGGCACCCGATTGATCGCTCCCACCGGCTCGCCATCCACCAGGATCACCCGCTTGTCTCCCTCCGAGACCGCCGGCAGGAACTTCTGCGCGATCAGCGGCTCGCGGTTGATGCTGGTGAAGAGCTCGTGCAGCGAGGCAAGGTTGCGGTCATCGGGCCCGAGCCGGAACACGCCGGCCCCGCCGTTGCCGTAGAGCGGCTTCACGATGATGTCGCCATGTTCGGCCTTGAAGGCGCGCAGCGCATCGAGATCACGGGCGATGAGGGTCGGCGGCGTGAGGTCGGGGAAGTTCAGCACCAGCAGCTTTTCCGGGCTGTTGCGCACCCAGAACGGATCATTCACCACCAGGCACTTGCCGCTGATCTGCTCGAGGATATGGGTGGTGGTAATGTAGCCCATGTCGAAAGGCGGATCCTGCCGCAGCCAGACCACGTCCATCTCCGCGAGGTCGAGCTCCTGCGCGTCGCCCAAGGTGAAATGGTCGCCCTGAACCCGCCGCACCTCCAGTGCAGACCCCGTGGCCACAACCCGTCCGGCTTTCCACGCCAGCTTGTCGGGCGTGTAATAGAACAGCTCCCAACCCCGCTTCTGGGCCTCCTCGGCCAGCCTGAACGTGCTGTCGGCATTGATGTTCACGCCGCCGATCGGGTCCATCTGAAAGGCGACCTTCATCGCGCATCTCCCTCTTTGCTGTTCCTCTCATGTAGGAGCAGGGACGGAGTTGCAACGGTCAGTCGATGAAGGCGTTCTCGAGGATCTGCACCTCGCCGCGACCGTTGACCAGCGCGAGGTCAAAGCGCACCGGGGTCGAGAGAGCCGTCGGGTAGCGCCCGACATACTCTGCCGCCGCATTCCTGATCCGCGTCACTTGCCTTGGCGTGATCGCTTCGGCTGCGCGGTCGAAGGTGCTGCTTTGCTTGACCTCGATGAAGACGAGTGTGTCCGGCAGTTCCGCCACGATATCGACCTCACCGCCTTCGCCGCGCCAGCGGCGCTCGGCCACCCTGGCGCCGCGGGCCTCATAGGCATTGGCGACCGATTCTTCCGCCATCCTCCCGGCATCGTAGTTCCGGCGCCCGCGGTGGCGACGCGAAGACGTGGCAGAAAAATCGAGCGGCATCAGTCGTCTCCGTCAGTCATCTTCGGTGCGGGCGAGTTCGAGCGCCCGTTGGTACAACTCCCTGCGGGGGCGTCCAAAGACATTGGCCACCTCTGCCGCGGCGTCCTTGATCCGGAGCCGCTCCATTGCCTCCCTCAAGGCCGCGTCCACATCTGCCGGGTCGGCCGCCACCTCCTCGGCGCGGGCCATCACCAGCACGATCTCGCCGCGGGGAGGGTCGCTCTCGACCCCGTCGCGCAGCTCCGCCAACGAACCGCGACGAACTTCCTCGAACTTCTTGGTCAGCTCCCGTGCGAGCGCCGCACTCCGCGACTCCCCGGCAGACTCGCACAACAAATCTAACAATCCCCTAATCCGCTTCGGCGATTCGAACAGGATCACGGTGGCATCCATCCGCGCGGCCTCCGCGATGAAGGTCTTGCGGGCGCCGCCCGAGGACGGCGGAAATCCGGCAAAGGTGAACCGGTCCGAGGGAAGGCCCGAGAGGGTCAGCGCGGCGATGGCGGCCGAGGGGCCGGGCGCCGTGGTCACGAGGATGCCGCGCGCCGCTGCATCCCGTCCGAGGTCATAGCCCGGGTCCGCCACCAGCGGCGAGCCCGCCTCGCTCACATAGGCAACCGAAGCCCCCTCTTCGGCCAGCTTCAGCAAACCCTCGCGGGCGGCGGCGGAGGAGTGATCGTGGTAGGCGATGACCTTCCGCCCGGCCAGGGGCACGCCGTGCAGCTCCAGCAATTTTCGTGCCGTGCGCGTGTCCTCGGCGGCGATAACCTCGGCAGAGGCCAGGATGTCGAGCGCCCGCAGCGTGATGTCGCGTGCCGACCCGATCGGTGTGGCGACGAAGTAAAGGCCGCCGGGCAGCGGGGTCTTGCGCCAAGGCGCGCCTCCCGTGGGCTCAGACATTTACTTGGCTCCCGCAGATGTTAGAATTGTTCGAACCCGGCTGTTGACACCGAAGCCCCGAGGCTCTGAAGGAGTATCCCATGTTCGCCGTCTTGACGACACCCCGCCGCTTGGCGGCCAAGGTTCTTGCTGCAGGTGCAGTCGCCCTCCTTGCAGCCTGCGATCCGGCAGCCCTCGGCGGTGTCGGCGGCAACGCGGGCCCCAAGATCGACGCGACCCAGGCCGTTCCGGTTGCGCTGCTTGTGCCCGGCGGTTCCGGCCGGTCGGGCGACGACGTGCTCGCCAAGGCACTCGAAAACGCCGCCCGCCTGGCCATTGCCGATCTTGGAGACGTCAGGATCGACCTGCGCGTCTACAACACCGCCGGAAACGCGGCCACTGCCGCTCGGCAGGCCCAGGCGGCCGTGGATGCCGGCGCCAAGGTCATCCTCGGGCCGGTCTACTCCGAGGCCGCCAACGCGGCCGGCGTCGCCGTGGCCGACGATGGCGTGAACGTCCTGGCCTTCTCCAACAACCCCGAGATCGCGGGCGGCAACGTCTTTGTCCTCGGGCCGACCTTCGAGAACACCGCAAACCGACTGGTCTCCTATGCCCGGCGTCAGGGCAAGGGCAACATCTTCACCGTCCACGCCCGCTCCGTGGCCGAGGACATCGGCCGCGATGCCATCGCATCCGCGATTCGCGAGAACGGGGCCACCAATGCCGGCTCCGCCTCCTTCGAGCTGTCGCAGCAGGGCCTCGTCGGCGCCGTCCCGACCATTGTCGCCCAGGCCAAGGCCTCCGGCGCGACCTCGGTCTTCTTCACCTCCACCAACGACGGAGCCATGCCCTTCCTCGCGCAGCTCCTGCCCGAGGCCGGCCTGTCGCCGTCGGCCACGCAGTACATCGGGCTCGGTCGCCTCGACATCCCGGCGGAGGCGCTCACCCAGCCGGGCCTCCAGGGTGCCTGGTTCGCCTTGCCCGACAGCAACCTCTACAACAGCTTCCAGAACCGTTACGCCGCCCGCTACGGCGGCAGCCCGCACCCGATCGCCGGCCTGGCCTACGATGGCATCGCCGCCATCGGCGCCCTCGTAGAGCGGCGCGGGTCCGACGCGCTCACCCGCGGCGCACTGACCCAGGGCTCCGGATTCGTCGGCACCGGCGGCATCTTCCGCCTGCGGGGCGACGGCACCAACCAGCGTGGCCTCGCCATCGCCCAGATCCGCAACAACCAGGTGGTCGTCATTGACCCAGCTCCCAGAAGCTTTGGCGGCGCCGGTTTCTGACCGGGCCGCCTTGCTGCCACAACCCGTCGTCGCTTCGGGCGCGCTGCTCTGCCCGCCTGAAGACATCATAGACATTGCCGCGCTGGTCCGGGACCTCGAGGCCGATTGCGCTGCCGTGTCGGCAGACGCCATGGCCCTGCGCAGCGCCGCGACGAAGCGGCTGAACGCGGCGGCAAAGGCCGGGCGCGCGGTGATCGGCGCCGCCTTCGAGGAGCAGCCCCTGCGTGCGCGCGAGATGGTGCATGCCTACGCCTACCTTACCGACGGGCTGGTCAACACGGCCTTCTGGGTCGCCTGCCGGTTCCTGCATCCGCTGCACAACCCGACCACCTCCGAGCGCCTGACGCTCTGCGCCGTGGGCGGCTACGGCCGGGCCGAGATGAGCCCGCAGTCCGATGTCGACCTGCTGTTCCTCACGCCCTACAAGATCACGCCCTGGGCGGAGAGCGTGATCGAAAGCACGCTCTATATCCTGTGGGACCTCCACATGAAGGTCGGCCACGCCAGCCGGACGGTGAAGGATTGCCTGCGCCTCGGCAAGCAGGACTACACCATCCGCACCGCTCTCATCGAATTGCGTTACCTCGCCGGTGACAAGGAGCTGTCGCTCCAGCTGCACGACCGGCTGCACGCCGAACTCTTCGCCGGAACCGGCAAGGATTTCATCGAGGCCAAGCTCGAAGAGCGCTCGGAACGGCACAGAAAGCAGGGCGGCCAGCGCTACATGCTCGAGCCCAACGTGAAGGAAGGCAAAGGCGGGCTGCGCGACCTGCAGTCGCTCTTCTGGATCGCCAAGTACATCCACCACGTCGACAAGATCGAAGAGCTCGTGCCGCTGGGCGTGTTCACCCCCGAGGAGTATTGGGCCTTCGAGCAGGCCGAGAACTTTCTCTGGGCTGTCCGCGCCCATCTTCACCTGCTCGCCGGCCGCCCGGCCGACCAGCTGACGTTCGACACGCAAATCGAGGTGGCCGACCGCATGGGCTATGCCGACAGTCCGGGCCGCCGGGCGGTGGAGCATTTCATGCAGGACTACTTCCGCCACGCCACGATGGTGGGCGAGCTGACCCGCATCTTTCTGACCGCGCTCGAGGCGGATCACGCCAAGCGCCTGCCCCGCCTCGTCGGGCTGCTGCGCCGGCGCAAGGTGAAGCCGGGCTACGAAGTCCGTCAGAACCGGCTCGATGTGAAGGACGAAAAGAAGTTCCTCTCCGACAAGCTGAACCTGCTGCACATCTTCGAAGAGGCGCTGCGCACCGGCCTGCTGATCCACCCGGACGCCATGCGGCTGATCACCGCCAACCTCGACCTGATCGACGACGGCATGCGCTCCGACCCGGAGGCCGCCCGGATCTTCCTCGACCTGCTGGTGAAGCACGGCAATCCGGAGCGGGCGCTGCGCCGGATGAACGAGTTGGGCGTGCTCTCGGCCTTCATCCCCGAATTCGCGCCGATCGTGGCGATGATGCAGTTCAACATCTATCACCACTACACGGTCGACGAGCACACCATCCAATGCATCTCGCAGCTGGCCCAGATCGAGCGCGAGGAACTGCTGGAGGACCTGCCGGTCGCCTCCCGCATCCTCAAGACGGGAGTCAACCGCAAGGTGCTCTACCTCGCGCTGCTGTTTCACGACATCGGCAAGGGCCGGGAGGAGGATCACTCGGTGCTGGGCGCCAAGATCGCCCGCGCTGTGCTGCCGCGTTTCCACCTCAAGCCCCGCGAGGCGGAGGATGTGGAGTGGCTGGTGCGCTATCACCTGCTGATGTCGGACATGGCGCAAAAGCGCGACCTCTCCGACCCGCGCACCATCCGCTCCTTTGCCCGCGCCGTGAAGACCAAGAAGCGGCTCGACCTGCTGACCGTGCTCACCGTCTGCGACATTCGCGGCGTCGGGCCGGGGACCTGGAACAACTGGAAGGCCCAGCTCCTGCGCAATCTCTATCGGCAAACCGCCGACGGGCTGGAGAACGGGCTCGAGGACCTCAACCGCGACAAGCAGAGCGCCGAGGCGCGCCGCCAGCTGCGCGAGGCCCTGGCGCATTGGGACAAGGCCGAGCTGCGCGCCGAGCTGGCCCGGCACTACGACCCTTACTGGCAGGGGCTCTCCACCGCGACCCAGGTCATCCTGGCCGAGCTGCTGCAAGGGATCGGAACCGACGACATCCGCATCGACCTGACCCCGGACGACGACCGCGACGCCACCCGCGTCTGCTTTGCCCTGGCAGACCACCCCGGCATCTTTGCCCGGCTCGCCGGCGCATTGGCGCTGGTCGGCGCCAACGTGGTGGATGCGCGGACCTATACCAGCAAGGATGGCTACGCGACGCCGGTGTTCTGGGTCCAGGACGCCGATGGCAACCCCTACTCCGCCGGAAAGCTCGACCGTCTCCGCGCGATGATCTCGAAAACCCTCAAGGGCGAGGTGCTGGCCCGCGCCGAGCTGACCAAGAAGGACAAGTTCAAGAAGCGCGAGATGAACTTCCGCTTCCCCACGACGGTCAGCTTCGACAACGAGGGCTCCGAGATCTACACGATCATCGAGGTCGACACCCGCGACCGCCCGGGGCTGCTCTACGACCTCGCCCGCACCCTCTCGGAGCGCAATCTGCAGATCTCTTCCGCCGTGATCGTCACCTACGGGGCCCAGGCCGTCGATACCTTCTACGTGAAGGACATGTTCGGGCTGAAGATCCACTCCGAGAGCAAGCAGAAGGCGCTGGAGGCGCGGCTCAAGGAAGCGGTGCAGGCCGGCACCGACAGGGCAAACGGTTAGGCTGGCCAAGCCTGACGCCGGCTGCCACAAACGCCCGGCAGCCTGAAGGTGCCGGCCATGACCCTGTTCCAGTTTTTCGTCCTCGCCTCCGCCGGGCTCTCGGCCGGTGTGCTCAACGCCGTTGCGGGTGGCGGCACCTTTCTCACCTTTCCGGCCCTGGTCTGGTTCGGCCTGCCCCCGGTGGCGGCCAATGCCACCTCCACCCTCGCAGCGATGCCGGGCTACATCGGCAGCGCCTGGGCTTTCCGCCATGACCTGCGGGCCGAGGGCGCGCTGGGCCTGCGCCCCATCCTTCTCTGTGCGGCGCTGGGCAGCCTGATCGGCGCAGGTCTCCTGATCGTGACCCCCGGAAACGTGTTTTCCGGCGCCGTGCCCTGGCTCCTGCTGGTCGCCACCCTGCTCTTTGCAACCGGCCCCGCGCTACTGCGGCTGCTGCGCCGGAGCGGGCGCGCCGATGCGGGGCCACTGGTCTCGGCCTTGGTCCTGCTGATCGTCTCGGCCTATGGCGGCTACTTCAATGGAGGCCTCGGGATCATCCTTCTCGCGGCCTTCGGCCTGCTGGGCTACACCGATATCCACGGCATGAACGGGCTCAAATGTCTGCTTTCGGCGGTGATCTCGATCCTCTCCGCCGTCGCCTTCGCCCTGAGCGGGCTCATCGCCTGGATGCCGGCCCTGGTCATTGCGGTCGCCATCACCATCGGCGGGGTGATCGGTGCCCAGCAGAGCCGCAAGATCAAGCGCACCGGGCTGATCCGCGCCTTCGTCACTCTCGTGGGCCTCGCCATGACGGTGGCCTTCTTCCTCGCCTGACACGGGCAATTCCCCCGGCCTGCCCGAAGGCGTATAGTCGCGTAAAACGAAACCGAGCAGCGCCATGCAACCCATCCGCCTGATCAAGG
The DNA here is from genome assembly GCF_900142295.1 of Vannielia litorea. NCBI lineage: Bacteria > Pseudomonadati > Pseudomonadota > Alphaproteobacteria > Rhodobacterales > Paracoccaceae > Vannielia > Vannielia litorea. Next base: position 3,188,462 of record NZ_FSRL01000001.1, on the reverse strand, counting down.
GCTTTCTGACCGTCGGCCTGTGGACCCTGCTCAGCCGGGTCTTCGGCTTTGCCCGCGATATCATGATCGCGGCACGGCTTGGCGACGGGCCGGTGGCCGAGGCCTTCGTCGTGGCCTTCACCCTGCCCAACATGTTCCGCCGCTTCTTCGCCGAAGGGGCCTTCAACCTCGCCTTCATCCCGATCTTTTCCAAGAAACTCGAGGCGGACGATGACGCCAAGGGCTTTGCCCGCGACGCTTTTGCCGGGCTCGCCAGCGTGCTGATCGTCTTCACGCTGCTGGCCCAGCTTGTGATGCCCTGGCTCGTGCTCGCCATGGCGTCCGGCTTCGCTGCAGACGAGCGCTTCGAACTGGCCACCTTCTATGGCCGCATCTGCTTTCCCTACATCCTGTTCATCTCCCTGGCGGCCCTGCTCTCGGGCGTGCTCAATGCCACCGGCCGCTTTGCCGCCGCAGCTGCCGCCCCGGTCCTGCTGAACATCGTTCTGGTGAGCACCATGCTCTTGGCCGTCGAGCTGGAATGGGACTTCGGCGTTGCCCTCAGCTGGTCGGTGCCGCTCGCGGGGATCGTGCAGCTCGCGCTGGTCTGGGTAGCGGCGGCACGAGCGGGGTTCAGCATGAAACCGCGGATGCCCCGGATGACCCCCGAGCTGAAGCGCCTCGCCATCATCGCCGCGCCCGCCGCGCTCGCGGGCGGTGTGCTTCAGGTGAACCTGCTGGTCAGCCGCCAGGTGGCGAGCTTCTTCGACGGGGCGATCCAGTATCTCAACCTTGCAGACCGGCTCTACCAGCTGCCGCTCGGTGTGGTCGCCATCGCCATCGGCGTGGTGCTCCTGCCCGAGCTGTCGCGGCGTCTTGCGGCGGGCGACGAAAAGGCTGGGCGCGACGGCTTCAACCGGGCGACCGAGTTCGCGCTGGTGCTCACCGTGCCCGCCGCCGTTGCCCTGGTTCTCATCGCCGGGCCGCTCGTCTCGGTGCTCTACCAGCGCGGCGCCTTCTCCGCCGACGCTGCCGCCGCGACGGCGCTGGCGACGGCCGCCTACGGCCTTGGCCTGCCCGCCTTCGTGCTCCAGAAGGTGCTGCAACCGCTCTACTACGCCCGGCACGATACCCGCCGCCCGATGAACTACGCGCTGATCGCCATGGTGGTGAACGCCGTGGCCTCGATCGGGCTTGCCCTGTGGCTCGGATTCATCGGCGCCGCGCTCGGAACCACCGTGGCCGGCTGGGCCATGGTGCTGCTGCTCTGGCGCGGCTCGCGCGGCATGGGCGCCGCGGCGCAGATCGACGCGCGCTTGCTCTCCCGTCTGCCCCGCATCGCGCTCTCGGCGGTCTTCATGGGGGCGGTCCTCCTCGGGGTGGATTGGCTCCTCGGCGCGGCGCTCTACACCGATGGCGTCCGGTACTGGGCGCTGCTGACGCTGGTGATTGCGGGGATCGTCAGCTACTTCACCGCCGCCCAGCTGACCGGAGCCCTCGGCTTTGCCGAACTTAAATCCGCAATGCGCCGCAAGCGCGGCTGAGAGCCGCCGCCGGACCGGCCTCAACTTTCCCGAAAGGCCCTTCGAAAGTAATCGGCAAGCGGCTGGGTGAGATAGGCCAGCGGCGTGCGGTCCTCCGTGCGGATGAAGCACTCGACCGGCATGCCCGGAACAATCGCCTTTCCGCCGAGCTTGTGGGCCTCGCCCGGAGCGAGGTGGATCTCGGCGCGATAGTAGCTCGCCTGCGTCCGCTCGTCGGTGAAGGCATCCGCCGAAAGGCGTGCCACACGGCCCTCGAGCCCCGGCGTGGACCGGCTGTCGAAGCCGGGAAACCGCAGCACAACGGGCTGGCCGACATGCACCTGGTCGATGTGGATCGGAAGGATGCGCGCCGCGATGACCGGGGGCTTGTCCTGCGGCACGAGGTAGAGCACGGCATCGGCGGGCCGCAGAACCGAGCGAGGCGTGTTCACGGTGAGCCCGTACACGGCTCCGGAGACCGGCGCGCGAATGTCGAGCCGTGCGAGCCTGCGGTTCAATGCCAGCCTGCGCTCGAGCAGTTCTGCCTCCTGCGCCGTGATGTCGCGCAGCTGGGCAATGGCCTGCTCGCGCCGGGTCACCGAAAGCCGAAGCACGTCGATGTCGAGCGCGGTCATCCGCTCTTCGGCCTCGGCCCTCAGGGCACTCAGCCTGCCGATCTCGCCCGAGAGCTGCGCCTCGTCGAGCTCCAGCGCCAGAACCTTGTCGGAGTTGACCAACCCGCGCGCGAGCAGGTCGCGCTGCTGCTCCAGCCCCCGCTCGACAAGCGCCAGTTGCCGGGCGAAGGATCGGGTCTGCGCCTCGAGCCCCCGGATCTGGCTGGCGATCTGGGTCTTCTGCCGCGCCAACTGCCCCGCCTCCTGCGCCAGCGTCTCGCTTCGCGCCTCGAAGAGCCTGACCTGTCCCTGCATCAGGTCCGCAACCTCGGGCCGGACCCGGGCTTTCTCGGTGAGCGCAGCGTCAAACACGGGGTGGGGCGCCCCGTCACGCTCGGCCCGCAGGCGTGCGGCTCTCGCGCTGAACTCGAACAGCCTGTTTTCAACGATGGCCAGCTCCGAGGTAATCTCCGACGGGTCCAGCCTGACCAGCACCTCCCCCGCCGCGACCCTCGTTCCCTCCAGCACACGCACCTCCGCCACCACGCCGCCGTCGGGGTGCTGCACGACCCTCCGGTTCTGCTCCACCTCGACCTTTCCGGCGGCGACGACCGCGCCGGAAATCCGGGCCATTGATCCCCAGGCACCGAGCCCGACAACGAGCAGCAAGCACGCGCCGTATCCCAGGGCGAGCGGGCGTGTGGCGGATGCGGTCACACCAGCCCCCCCTGGCGGGTCGCCGTTGCCAGCTGGGTGTGGTTGGTGACCATGTGCTCCAGCACGCTGTCACGTGGCCCGAGCGCCGTGCGCACGCCGCCGTCCAGCACCATCAGGAGGTCGCACTCCATGATCGCACCGGGACGATGGGCCAGGACGATCACCGCCTTTCCGGCGGCCTTCATCTCGCGGATCGCCGCGTTCAGCGCCTCCGAGCCGTCGTTGTCGAGGTTCGCGTTGGGCTCGTCGAGGATCAGCAGAACCGGGTCGCCGTAGAGTGCCCGGGCAAGGCCGACGCGTTGCATCTGGCCGCCCGACAGGCACCCGCCAGCGGCGGACAGCCTTGTGTCGTAGCCCTGCGGCAGCTTCAGGATCATGTCATGCGCGGCGGCCTTCCTTGCTGCCGCCACGACAGCGGCGGCATCGGGCGTCGCGTCCAGCCGGGCAATGTTCTCGGCGATGGTGCCGTCAAACAGCGCAACCCTCTGCGGGAGGTAGCCCATCGCCCGCCCCAAGGCGTCGGGGTCGTATTGGTCCAGCGCTGCGCCATCGAGCCGGATATGCCCGCCCGCGATCGGCCACACCCCGGTGAGGGCGCGGGCCAGGGTCGTCTTGCCTGCCCCCGACGGGCCGATCACGCCCATCGCCTGACCCGGCTGCAGTTTGAACGACACCAGCCGCAGCGTGGCGTGGGTCTCGCCGGGGGGCACCAGCGTCAGGTGGTGAACATCGAGCACCGCGTCCGGTCTCGGCAGGGCGATTCGGGGGGGCTGCGGCGGATGGGCTGCCAGCAGAGCGCCGAGTGCGCTCCAGCTCCTCCGGGCCTGCATGACCGGCTCCCACTGGCCGATCATCAGCTCTATGGGAGCCAGCGCCCGCCCCATCAGGATGGCGCTCGCGACCATGGCACCCGCCGTCAGTTCGCCGCGCAACACCAGCAGGGCACCGAGGCCGAGCATGGCCGATTGCAGGAACATCCGCAGGGCCCGGGTCACCGCGCCGTGCAGGCCCGCCCGGTCCGACATTGCCCGCAGGGCCGGCATCGCCGCCGTGCTCCGCGCTCTCCAGCGTGCAAGCGCACTGCCGGACATGCCCAATGCCGCAACCGTCTCCGCCGCGTCGTAGAGGTGCTCGGCGTCTCGTCTGCCTGCCTCTGCAAGAGCCCCGGCGCTCTGCGCGGTCTTCCGGGTGCGGACATGGTTGAGCAGGCTCACCGCCACCAGCGCCAGCCCGCCCGACAGCGCGAGCGCGCCCATCCACGGGTGAAAGACGAACATCGCGGCAAGCAGGGCAGGCGTCCAGACCACATCGAAGACCGCGAGGAACACCGGCAGCGTCAGAACCCTGCGAAGACTGTCGAGGCTGTGCAGCGCGCCGTCGGCCCAGCCGCGCTCCCCACTCACCGCCCCGGCACGCAGCATTGCCCCCAGCACCCGCGTTTCGAGCCTGTCCTGCACCTGCTCCGCAACTCTTGCCATGATCCGGCCACGGGCGTGATCCAGCACGCCCATCATCAGGAAAAGGAAGGCCACCAGCGCAAGGAGCGCGGCCAGCGTCTCTTCCGATCCGGAGCCGAGTACCCGGTCGTAGACCTGCAGCATGAAGATCGGGCCGGTGAACGCCAGCAGGTTGAGCACCAGCGAAAAGACAAAGACGGACAGCAGCAGGCCGCGCACGGCAGACCGCGCGGCGCGCAATTCATCGAGGCCCGAGGCCGAGGCGGCACTCCGCATTGTGGGCGCCCTCCAGAAAAGCTGCGCAGCCGTTTCGGGCCAGCCCCGAGCCAACCGGTTGTGGCTGGCCGCTGCCGCGGCTATCCTCGCCGATGTGCTCGGGCTCTTCGCAGCCGTCATTTCATCGCCGCAACCCTACGCAGAATTGGTTTAGATTTCCTTTGCAGTACTCAGTCCCGACAGGTCGCCATCTCGCCCCGCTTCTGCTTGTCGCTTCGGTCTTTCTGGCCGGATGCACGGCAAACACGACCGGCGAGACCGTCTTCGACCCCTACGAGGCGCAAAACCGCAAGGTTCATGCCTTCAACAAGCGGGTCGACCGCGCGATGGGGGGCGGCAAGGGCGGCGGTGTCGGACAGGCGATTCCCGAGCCGGTCACCCTGGGTCTGTCGAACCTCTCGACCAACTTCAGCCAGCCCAGCTACATGATGAACCACCTGTTGCAGGGCAACATGGAAGGGGCGATGCGCAACTTCTGGCGCGCGCTCGTCAACACTACCGTGGGCATCGGCGGCCTCTTCGACCCGGCCACCCGGATCGGCCTGCACGACGATGCCACCGATTTCGGCGTCACGCTGGCCAAGCTGGGCATCCAGGAGGGCGCCTACGTCGAGTTGCCCATCCTCGGCCCCTCCACCGAGCGCGACGTGGCCGGCAAGGTTTTCGACGTGTTGCTGAACCCGCTTCAGGGCGTGATCAAGGCCGAAGATCAGAGGAAAATCACCGTCATCCGCGTGTTCTCACGCGCCGGTGATCGCGCAAAGTATTCGGAAACCGTCGATTCTGTTCTATATGACAGTGCAGACAGCTACGCCCAGTCGCGGATCATCTACCTGCAGAACCGCAGGGGGCAGACCGGCGACACCGCAGCGGCGGAGGCAGAGGCAGATGAGGTTTACGACAGCTATGAAGATTTCTACAGCGGCCAGTGACACCGGTCTCCTGACCCGGCGCAGCCTGATCGCCGGTGGCGCCGCCCTCGCGGCCTCCGGGCTCGCCTTGCCACGCGCAGCCTTCGCCCTGTCCACCGGCGCCTCGCAGCAACTCGTGACGGCGGCGGTGAACGACATCAACAAGGTCATCGCCTCGGGCAAATCCGAAAGCGCGATGCTGTCGGATTTCCAGCGCATCTTCGTGCGCTACGCGGATCTCAACTACATTTCCTTTTATTCCCTCGGCGCGGCCGCGCGCGGGGCGTCCAAGGCGCAGATGCAGGCCTATACGCAGGCCTTCTCCGCCTACGTGTCGCGCAAGTACGGGCGGCGGTTCCGGGAGTTCATCGGTGGCAAGATCGAGGTCAAGGGCGCCCGCAGCGTGAAGAGCTGGATCGAGGTGGATACGATGGCGATCCTGCGCGGCAGCGCGCCCTTCGATGTGACGTTTTTCGTCAGCGACAAGAGCGGCAGCCACAAGTTCTTCAACCTGTTCATCGCGGATGTGAACATGCTGCTCACCGAGCGCACCGAGATCGGCGCCATGCTCGATCGGCGCGGCGGCAAGATCGACGCGCTGATCCAGGATCTGAAGCGCGCTTGAGGACAAGGCTCCTTCCGGTGCTGGCCGTCCTGGCCGGCACTGCCCCGGCCCTGGCGCTGGAGGTGGAGGGCCGCTATCGCGCCAGCCCCGAGGCGGATTGCGAGGCCGGTGACGGAGCCGAAGGCTTTTTGCGCATAGAGGACGGGGTGTTTCACGGCCTCAGCGGCACTTGCAAGATGCTCAACCCCGTCAACGTGCGCGACATGAACGCCCAGCTCTTCGACATGGAGTGCGAGGGCGCCAACCCCAACTTCCAGTGGACCGAGCGCGCCCTCTTCATGGAAGGGGCCGAGGGCGGGCTGATCCTCGCGTGGAACGGATACGCCTTCCGTTACGAACGCTGCCCCGAGCCCTCGGAGACGGCAGAGGCGGAGCCGGTGGCCGCCGAAGTTGCGCCCGGCGGCGAGGCCCAGCCCGCCGCCGACTGAGGCATCAGCGGCAACCCAGAAGCCCGCACAGCACATCCTCCAGGATCCGCTCCGCCACGTCGCCGCTTTGACGGCGGCGCTGCTGGCGCTGCTGCCGTTCGACCTCGCGTTCTGCCTGGCGGCGGGCGCGCTCCGCGGCGCGGCGCTCGGCCTCGGTCTGTTCCCGGGCGGTCTGTTCGGGCGGCTGGCTCTGGCTGACCTGCGGCTGCGCGCGCTGGGGCACCAGCATCGGCAACTCGCGCACCGGCAGCCCCTCGTTCACGCGCACCATCACCTCGCGCCAGATATCGGCGGGCAGGCCGCCGCCGGTGACGCCGGTCAGCGGGGTGTTGTCGTCGTATCCCATCCACACGCCCACCACATAATCGGCGGTGAAGCCGAGAAACCAGGCATCGCGTGCCGAGTTCGTGGTGCCGGTCTTGCCCGCGGCGGGGCGGCCGATGTCGGCGCGGCGACCGGTGCCCGCTTCGATTGTCTGGCTCATCATGTAAACGAGGTACTTGGCCGCCTCTTCGGTGATGACCCGCTCGCCAAGCCCGCCGCCCTGGCCCATCAGCACCTCGTCGTCGCCCTTGATGCGCAGCTCGAGGATGCCATAGGGCGTGACGGAGGTGCCGCCGTTCAGAATGCCCGCATAGGCCCCGGTCATCTCCAGCAGGGACGATTCGGATGCCCCGAGCGCCAGCGCAGGGCCCGCGGCCAGGTCGCTCTCTATCCCGAAGTCCTCGGCGATGTTGCGCACGTTCTCGCGGCCCACCGCTTCCGAGACCTTCACGGCGGGGATGTTGTAGCTGTTCGCCAGCGCCTCGGTCAGCGTGACCCGGCCATGGAACTTGCGGTCGTAGTTCTTGGGTGAGTAGGGCCCCGAGCCGGGCACGTTGATCGTGATCGGCTCATCCACCACCGTGGCGTTGGGCGTGTAGCCGAGGTCGAGGGCGGCGGCATAGACGAAGGGCTTGAAGCTCGAGCCGGTCTGCCGCTTTGCCATTGTGGCGCGGTTGAAGGCCCCGGTCACCTGGGTCTGCCGACCGCCGACCATGGCGCGTACCGCCCCGTCGGCGCTCATCACCACCACGGCGGCCTGGGCGGTGGAGCCCGCCTTCACCTTGGTCTCGAAGATCACCTTCATCGCCTCTTCGGCGGCCTTCTGGATGCGCTGGTCGAGCGTGGTCTTCAGCACCACGTCCTCGGTGGTGTCCTTGGTCAGAAAGTCGGGGCCGGTGTCCATCACCCAGTCGGCAAAGTAGCCGCCGGCCCGGGCCTGGGCGGCCTGCGAAAGCGTGGCCGGGTTGGCCGTGTACTGCTCGCGCTCGGCCGCACTGATATAGCCCTGCTCCTGCATCAGCTTCAGCACGGTGGCCGCCCGCGCCTGGCTGCGCTCCAGGTCGGAGGTGGGGGCGTAGCGGGTGGGCGCCACGAGCAGCCCGGCCAGCATTGCCGACTGCGCCGGGTTCAACTCGCTGGCCGGAATACCGAAATACCTTTGCGATGCGGCGGCAAAGCCGCGCGAGGAGGCGCCGAGATAGGCACGGTTGAGGTAGATCGCCAGCACCTCGTCCTTGGTGTAGCGCACCTCGAGCGCCATGGAGTAGATCATCTCCTTCACCTTCCGCCACAGCGTCGTCTCACGGCAGTCGGCTTCGTAGGCGGCCTCGCTCTCCCAGGCCTGCTCGTCATAGGGGATCCCGAGACAGAGCAGCTTGGCGGTCTGCTGGGTCAGGGTCGAGCCGCCGTGGCCCGAGAGCGGCCCGCGCCCTTCGCGCAGGTTGATCGCAATGGCCGAGGCAATGCCACGCGGGCTGACCCCGAAGTGCTTGTAGAAGCGCTTGTCTTCGGTGGCGATGATGGCGTTCTGGAGATGCGGGGAGATGTTGTCGACGGTGATCTTGCCGCCATAGGTCTCGCCCCGCCAGGCATAAACCTTTCCATCCCGGTCCAGCATGGTGACCGAACCGCGGGTCCGGGCATCGAGCAGCGCCGATACGTTTTCGGGCAGCGTGGTGTAGAAATAGCCGACGGCCCCCGCCACGATCAAGGCCACCACCGCGCCCATTCGCCAGGTCACGCCCCAGATCACCCGCATGAAGAACCGCACGATCCGGGCCACCCATCCAAGGACGCCCTTCGGAGCAGGCCGTTTGGCGCGCGTCTTGCGCGTTTTCCTGGGAGCCTTGGGCTTTTTTGGCGCCGCCGCACTGGCAGAGGCGCCGGAAAAGCGCTTCTCCGCCACGAGGGGCGTCTTCTTCCGTCCTGAACCGCTCATGCGTGCCTCTACTCGCATTTTTCGGCGCACCATAAAGGTGAGGGCCGGAAAAGGGGAGACAAGACCGCGTGGGAGGTCCGATTTTTCATTCAGCACAAAAAATAAGCAGATCGACAAAATTGTGCAAAAGATGTGCAAACACCCCCTGAATCCGCATCCGGTGAGAGCGGCGCTCGCTTGAAGACAGGGGGTTAAGGGGATGTGACTGACGCGGTGAACCCGCTGGGGCTGCGCCCGGCACAATGGAAGGGGACAACAGTGAAACTCATAATTGCAGCAATCAAGCCGTTCAAGCTGGAGGAGGTCCGCGAAGCTCTGACCGCCATCGGCGTCCGCGGCATGATGGTGACCGAGATCAAGGGCTTCGGCTCGCAGTCGGGCCACACCGAAATCTACCGCGGCGCCGAATACGCCGTGAACTTCGTGCCCAAGGTCAAGCTGGAGATCGTCGTGTCGGCGGCCATGGCCGACCAGGTGGTCGAGACCATCCAGACCACCGCCAAGACCGACAAGATCGGCGACGGCAAGATCTTCGTCCTGGACGTGAACCAGGCCGTGCGGGTGCGCACGGGCGAAACCAACGAAGAAGCGCTTTGAGCGCGACGAGATAAGGGACCCTGAACAGATGCAATTCCGCAAATTCATCCCGGCCGCTGCGGCCCTGACGGCCGCGATCGCGCTGCCCGCCATGGGCTTTGCGCAGGAGGCCGAAGCCGACATGACGCCGCCGACCGGCGAAATCGGCTACATCTTCACCACCTTCATGTTCCTCGTCACCGGCTTCCTGGTGATGTGGATGGCCGCGGGCTTCTCGATGCTCGAGGCCGGTCTCGTCCGCCAGAAGAACGTGACCATGCAGCTCACCAAGAACGTGGCGCTCTTCTCGATCGCCGGGATCATGTACTACCTCATCGGCTACAACCTGATGTACCCCGGTGACGGTTGGACCTCCGAGGGCTATCTCGGTGCCTTCGGCCCCGCGGTCCTGGAAGCGGTTGGCCTGATGGATGGCGAGACCCCGGTTGAAACCGACCTCACCTATGCCTCCGTCGGCTCGGACTTCTTCTTCCAGCTGATGTTCTGCGCCACCACCGCGTCGATCGTCTCGGGCACCCTGGCCGAGCGCATCAAGCTGTGGCCCTTCCTGATCTTCACGATCATCCTGACCGGCCTGATCTACCCGATCCAGGCTTCGTGGAAATGGGGCGGCGGCTTCCTGGCCCCCGGCGCCGAAGGCGTGACCGACTTCCTCGACTTCGCCGGTTCGACCGTGGTGCACTCCACGGGTGGCTGGGCCGCCCTCGCCGGTGCGCTCATCCTCGGCCCGCGTCTTGGCAAGTACAAGGATGGCCGCGTGTTCCCGATGCCCGGCTCCAACCTGACGCTGGCCACCCTGGGTACCTTCATCCTGTGGCTCGGCTGGTTCGGCTTCAACGGCGGTTCGCAGCTCTACATGGACACGGCCGGCAACGTGGCTGACATCTCCCGCATCATGGCCAACACCAACACGGCGGCTGCCGGCGGTGCGCTCGCGGCGATGATCCTGACCCAGATCCTCTACAAGAAGGTCGATCTCACCATGGTGCTCAACGGCGCTCTCGCGGGCCTCGTCTCGATCACCGCAGAGCCGCTGACCCCGGGCCTCGGCATGGCCACCATCATCGGTGCCGTCGGCGGCGTGATCGTGGTCTTCGCGGTGCCGTTCCTCGACAAGCTCAAGATCGACGATGTGGTCGGCGCCATCCCGGTGCACCTCTTCGCCGGCATCTGGGGCACCCTGGCCGTATGCATCACCAACGGTGACGCCTCGCTGGCCACCCAGATCAAGGGCATCGTCGTGGTCGGTATCTTCGTCTTCGTGGTGAGCGGCGTGGTCTGGTTCATCCTGAAGGCCGCCATGGGCATCCGGTGCAGCGAGGAAGACGAGATCGCAGGTCTCGACACCTCCGAGCTGGGCATGGAAGCCTACCCGGAATTCGCCAAGGGCTGACCCACCCTTCCGGGACAGTCCGACAGCCCCGGGCGCGCAAGCGCCCGGGGTTTTTTCGTTTTCAAAAGGTCGGCGCGACGGCGCACCCCTCGCCAGCGCGACGGATGACGAAAGCGCCAGCGCAAGCCGTTCGGAAAGTCAGCCCACCATCGCCCTGACAGGAACCAGCGGCCTGCGCCCGGTCTCCGTCAGCAGCGAAACCGCCAGCCCCTTGCCCTCGATCACCACGGCAGAGAGCGGGCCGCCGTAGGCCGCGGCGCTGTCGATGTTCAGCCGGTTGCCGTAATGTGTGGCCAAGGCCACCGGGCTGTGGCCATGCACCACCAAAGCCCCGTGGTCCCGCGTATCCGAAAGGAAGGGCTCGCGAATCCACACGAGATCATCCTCGACCTGCGCATCAAAACCCACACCCGGCCGCACCCCGGCATGCACGAAGTACAGGCCCGGCATCCGGTGGTGGGTCTTCATCCCGTCGAGCAGCGCCACATGCGTCTCGGGCACCGCTGCGCGCGAATCTTCGTGGATCGCCTCCTTGCCCCGCGCCGGATCGGTATCCACCCCGTAGCTCGCCAGCGTGCTCCGCCCGCCGATGTTGTCTTGCAACCAGTGCAGGTCGGGGCGCAGCGGGTCGCGCAGCCGCTCGGGCTCGAGAAAACGGCGCATCATCCTGTCGTGGTTGCCCTTGAGGATCACCCAGGGCTTCCCGGCTGCAACGCCCTCGGCCAGATACCCCAGCACCCCGGCCGAATCCGGCCCGCGATCCACCAGATCGCCCACATGCACCACGGGGGCATCGGCATCCTTCATGCGCCGACGATCCTGCTCGATGAAGGCGTGAACCGCCTTCAGCTTGTCGAGATGGCCGTGAATGTCGCCAATCGCGTAAACCCGCATACCACCTTGACCTTCCACAGAAATCGGAGCGCACGTGAGCCGGAGATACCACGCAATCGGGCCGGGTCAACCACGCGGGCAGCATTTCGCCGGGCCGCAGGCCAAAGCAAACGGCGGCCCCGGTTTCCCGGAGCCGCCGCTGTTCGGGCGCAGGTCGTCGCCGGTCAGGCCACGTCGAACTGAAGCGGCTTGATCGACTGGAAAAGCTCGGTATCGGCCAGCTTCTTGAGAACCGTGTCCGGCACCCTGTCGTCGACATAGAGCAGCGCGATCGCATCCTTGCCCACCGAGGACCGGCCCAGGGTGAAGTTGGCGATGTTCACGCCGTTGGTGCCCAGCGTCTGGCCCAGGGTGCCGATGATGCCCGGCACATCCTTGTTGGTGGTGTAGAGCATGTGCGCGCCGATCTCGGCATCGATGTTGATGCCCTTGATCTGGATGAACCGCGGCTTGCCGTCCGAAAAGACCGTGCCTGCGATAGACCGCTCGCGGATGTCGGTCACCACCGTCACCTTGATGTAGCCGTCAAAGGCGCCGGCCTTGTCCTGGCTGGTGGTGGAGATCTTCACGCCGCGCTCCTTGGCGATCACAGGGGCGCTCACCAGGTTAACGTCGGGGTTGGCGCGCTTCATGATGCCCGCCACCACCGAGCAGTTCAGCGCCGGCAGGTTCATGGTGGAAACCACACCATCGTAAAGGATGTTGATCGCCTTGATCGGCTCGTCGGTCATCTGGCCGATGAAGGCGCCGAGATGGCTGGCGAGCTTCACCCAGGGGCCCATCACCTTGGCCTCTTCGGCGGTCATCGAGGGCATGTTCAACGCGTTCTCCACCGCCCCGTCGAGCAGATAGTTCGACATCTGCTCGGCCACCTGCAACGCCACGTTTTCCTGCGCTTCCGAGGTGGAGGCGCCAAGGTGCGGGGTGCAGACCACGTTGGGCAGGTTGAACAGCACGTTCTCCGTGGCCGGCTCCTCGGCAAACACGTCGAAGGCGGCGCCAGCCACGTGCCCGGACTTCAGCAGCTCGGCCAGCGCGGCCTCGTCCACCAGCCCGCCGCGCGCGCAGTTGATGATCCGCACGCCCTTCTTGGTCTTGGCGAGGTTCTCGGCGGAGAGGATGTTGCGGGTCTGGTCGGTCAGCGGCACGTGCAGCGTGATGAAGTCGGCCTTGGCCAGCAGCTCCTCGAGCTCGACCTTGTGAACTCCCATCGCGTCGGCCTTGTCTTCCGACAGGAACGGGTCGTAGGCCAGAACCTTCATGTGCAACCCGCGCGCGCGGTCGCAGACGATACCGCCGATGTTGCCCGCGCCGATCACGCCCAGCGCCTTGCCGGTCAGCTCGACGCCCATGAACTTGCTCTTTTCCCATTTGCCCGCATGGGTTGAAGCGGAGGCCTCCGGGATCTGGCGGGCAACGGCGAACATCAGGGCGATGGCGTGCTCGGCGGTGGTGATCATGTTGCCGAAGGGCGTGTTCATCACGATCACGCCCTTCTTGGAGGCGGCGTCCTTGTCCACGTTGTCGGTGCCGATCCCGGCACGGCCGACCACCTTGAGGTTGGTGGCCTTCTCCAGCAACGCGGCGGTCACCTTGGTGGCGGAGCGGATGGCAAGCCCGTCATAGTCGCCGATGACGGCGGCCAGCGCTTCCTTGTCCTTGCCGAGTTCGGGGCGGAAATCCACCTCGATGCCACGGTCCTTGAAGATCTGGATTGCGGCGTCCGACAGTTTGTCGGAAATGAGAACCTTGGGGGCCATGATAGTGGTCCTTGAATACGGAGAAAGGGGTCGGGGCCGGCGCGGGCCCCGGATTTTCGAAGGATGATCGTGTTCAGACGGCTTCGGTGAGCGCGTCGATCTCGGCGGCAAAGGCCCATTCGAGCCAGGGCAGCATCGCCTCGATATCGGAGGTCTCGACCGTCCCGCCGCACCAGATGCGCAGGCCCGGAGGCGCGTCGCGATAGGCGCCCACGTCAAGCGCCACGCCCTCCGCCTCGAGCCGCTTGGCCACGGCCTTGGCAAAGGCGGCGCCGTCGGTGATGCGCGCATCAGTGAACTTCAGGCACACGCTGGTGTTGGAACGCGTCGCCGGGTCCGCGGCGAGGTTGGCGATCCAGTCGCGGCTCTCGCAGAAGTCGAAGATCGCCTTGGCGTTGGCGTCCGCACGGGCGATGAGGCCCTTCAGCCCGCCCACGGATTTTGCCCAGTCGAGCGCCAAGAGGTAATCCTCGACGGCCAGCATGGAGGGCGTGTTGATGGTTTCGCCGACGAAGACACCCTCGATCAGTTTGCCGCCCTTGGTGAGGCGGAAGATCTTGGGCAGCGGCCAGGCCGGGGTGTAGCTCTCGAGCCGCTCCACGGCGCGGGGGCTCAGCACCAGCATCCCGTGGGCCGCCTCGCCGCCCAGCACCTTCTGCCAGGAGAAGGTGGTCACGTCGAGCTTGTCCCAGGGCAGGTCCATCGCGAAGGCGGCCGAGGTCGCGTCGCAGATGGTCAGGCCTTCGCGGTCCGCCGGGATCGCCTCGCCGTTGGGCAGGCGCACGCCCGAGGTGGTGCCGTTCCAGGTGAACACCACGTCTGTGTCGAAATCCACGTCAGCAAAGTCGACGATCTCGCCATACTCGGCCGTCTTCACCTCGGCGTCGATCTTCAGCTGCTTGACCACGTCGGTCACCCAGCCGGCACCAAAGCTCTCCCAGGCCACCATCGTCGCCTTGCGGGCGCCGAGCAGGCTCCACATGGCCATTTCCACGGCGCCGGTGTCGGAGGCCGGCACGATGCCGATGCGGTAATCGGCGGGGATGCCGAGGATCTCGCGGGTCGTCTCGATGGCGGCTTTCAGCTTTGTCTTGCCCACGGCGGCGCGGTGCGAGCGGCCGAGGGCGGCATCGGAGAGCTTGTCGAGCGAGAATGTGGGGATTTTGGCGCAGGGGCCGGATGAGAAGCGCGGATTCGCCGGACGCGCGGCCGGAGCGGGGGTAGCCATTGCTGGTATCCTTCCAGATATATGCCCCTCGTTGGGGAGGGGTGTCCCGCCGCCGCAGATAGAGCCCCGCGCGGCGACCCGCAAGCGGGAAAATGGGCCGCTTGCGACCGATGGGGCAACAAAAGCGGCGGCCCCCGTTCCGATCGGAAACAGCTTGGCGCGAGGCGGGGGGCGTGCTTAAACGCCCGCGATGTCCGGAGGGATGCCATGCAGATCGTCACCCTGATCGCCAAGCCGGGCGGGCTCGACCCCGCCGCCGCTGAGGCCCTGCGCAACGCCTGGGGCGGCGGCAGCCTGCAATGGCTCGCGCCCGACGAGGCGGCGGAGTTCGCCGTGGAGGCCGTGCCGGGCAACCACTGGGATGTCTGGGCCGAGATGCAGGCGTTGGGCATCGACATGGCGGTGCAGCCCGCCGAAGGCCGCCGCAAGACGATGCTGCTCGCCGACATGGACAGCACGATGATCCGCCAGGAGTGCATCGACGAGCTGGCCGAGGAGGCGGGCGTCGGCGCGCGGGTGAAGGAGATCACCGCCCGGGCGATGAACGGCGAGCTGGATTTCGAAGGCGCCCTGCGCGAGCGGGTCGGCCTGCTGGCCGGTCTGCCCGAGAGCATCATCGGCAAGGTGCTGGACGAGCGGATCGAGCTCATGCCCGGCGGGCGCGCACTTCTGGCGACGATGAAGGCGCATGGCGCCTACTGCGCCCTGGTCTCCGGCGGCTTCACCGCCTTCACCGCCCGCGTGGGAGAGGCCCTGGGTTTCGACGAGAACCGCGCCAACACCCTGCTGATCGAGGGCGGCAAGCTCTCGGGCAAGGTCGCCGACCCGATCCTCGGCAAGGCCGCCAAGGTGCAGGCGCTGGAAGAGATCACCGCGCGGCTTGGCATATCCGAGGCCGATGTGCTGGCCGTGGGCGACGGCGCGAATGACCTCGGGATGCTCGGGCGGGCCGGCGCGGGCGTGGCGCTGCATGCCAAGCCGGTGGTGGCCGCCGAATGTGACCTTCGGATCAACCACGGAGACCTCACGGCGCTGCTCTACCTGCAAGGCTACGCGAAGAGCGAGTTCCTCGGCGGTCCTGAATAGCGAATGATTGCAGTTGCTTGGATGGCGCCGTCGCTCGTCTATATATTTCGCCGTTGTGCTAAATAGCAAAACATGCAAATATACCGCCCATGGATTTGCCACAGACATTCGCCGCGCTCGCCGATGAGACCCGCTTCGGGATCGTCAGCCGGTTGCTGACCCACGGCGCGAGCAGCGCGGGCGGGCTGGTGGAGGGCACGGGGCTCTCCGGCCCCACAGTCTCGCGCCATCTCAAGGTGCTGCGCGAGGCGGGGCTGGTGGAGGTGCAGGTGGACGGCACCCACCGAATCTACACCGCCCGCCCCGAAGCGATGCGGGCGATTGCGAAATGGACATTCGACCACCGGGCCTTCTGGGCCGGCAACCTCGACCGGCTCGACGCGCTGCTGGCGCTCGACCCCGACGACGACAGACCTTGACGGGAGACCCCGATGCGCGACCTCGAATTCATCCGCGACTACTCCGTGAGCCTCGACAGGCTCTGGGCCGCCGTCACGCGGGCCGATCAGCTGCTGCTCTGGATGGGCCATGACGGCATGGAGACGCTCGACAGCACGCTGGAGTTTCACCAGACCGGCCCATGGTTCATGCGGATGCGCGGGCTCGACAGCGGTGCGATCTTCGAGATGGGCGGGCAGGTGACCTCTGTCAGCCCGCCGAAGGACGGCTGGGGGCAGGTCGCGCTGACCTGGGCCTGGGTCTCGCCCAGGGAGATGGCCGGATCGGAGAGCCATGTCACCTATACCGTCGAGGCCACACCCGAGGGTGCAAGGCTGACGCTCACCCACCGGGAGTTGCCCACCACCGAGATGGCCCAGCGCCACTCGAAGGGCTGGCTCGGCACGCTCCAGCGGCTCGAACGGCTGCTGGCCAATCCCTGACCTGAACCTGCAAGGAGACCGCAAATGCCCAAGTTTCTGTATGTCTACCATGGCGGCAAGCCGCCCTCGACGCCGGAAGAAGGCGCAAAGGCCATGGCCGCCTGGGGCAAGTGGATGAGTGACCACGACCAGGCGATCACCGACCCGGGCAACCCGGTCGGCATGTCGAAGACCGTCAGCTCCTCGGGCGTGGCCGACAACGGCGGGGCCAACCCGACCTCCGGTTACACCATCGTCGAGGCGCCCGACATCGCCACCGCCTGCAGGATCGCCGCCGAGAACCCGATGCTCACCGATGGCGGCAGCGTGGAAGTGGCGGAGATCATGCCGATCGAGATGTGAGGGCCATCTGGCCTGCACGCAGGACGCCCGCCCTTTGCGCGGGCGTTCTTCTTGCGGCTCAGAACGCCGGGCGGATCTCGCCCACCTCGATCTTCCGGCGGTTCAGCTCTGTTGTCCAGGCCCGCTTGCGCACCGCCGGATCATCCCTGTCGAGCACGCCGTATTTCACCAGCAGCGCCGCCATCGCGCATTCCGCGGCGCGGGTCGTGCCGTCGGCGACCTTGAGCGCGATCCCCAGGCCCTGCTCCGGCAGGATCGCGGTGAAGTAGCCCTCGGCCCCGGTCTTGACCGCCGCCTTGCCCTTCGCCGCCCGCATCAACTCCGTGCAGGCCCGGCCCTCTCCGGCCACAAGCTCCGGATGCGCCATCATCGCGTCGCGCAGCTGCGCCTCCGCCGATCCGTCGGGCGCCGCGGCGAATTTTGCCATCGCCCGTGCAACCGCAGTGACCGAGCTGCGAAAATTCGGCGCCGAACAGCCGTCGATCCCGTAGCCCGCCGTCGCCTCGTCGCAGATCTCCTCCCAGGCGGCCAGGGCGGCCCGCTGCACCGGATGATCCACTTCGTGATACTCCGGCCCGCCGCCCAGATGCTTGTTGAGCGTCAGAAAGCCCGCATGCTTGCCCGAGCAGTTGTTGTGAAACTGGCAGGGTGACTCGTCGGCCCTGATCAGCCCCTCCCGCGCCGGTCGGTCATCGGGCATCTGCGGGCCGCAGCGCAGGTCTTGCTCGGCCAGGTCCAGAGCCGCGAGCCAGCGCGTCACTGGCCGGGTGTGGATGGCCGCGCCATTGTGCGAGGCGCAGGACAGCGCCAGCTGCTCGGAGCCCAGGTGCCGCGCCGCCGCGGCGCCCGAGCGCACCAGGGGCAGCGCCTGGATCATCTTGGCCGCCGAGCGCGGGTAGGCCGGCAGGCCCGGCGCACCCCGCCCGTCCACCAACTCGCCCGCGGCGTTCACCACGGCGACATGCCCGTAGTGCACCGATTCCACCGCGCCGCCGCGCGTCACCTCGACCAGGAGCTCTGCTTGCACGCCTCACCTCTCCGGATTGTCAGCGAAATTCTGCCAAGAGGGCTTTCGCAGTTACGGCATTTCACGTTACATTGAGCCAGAGCAAGTTGAAAAGACATTCGCCACCTGCGAGGAAAGGCGAAGGCTTGAGGCAGAGGCAGCTGGAGGCTGTGAACACATGAACAACCGGGTTATGGCTGGCCTCGTGGCTGGCGGCATCGCACTGTTGGCATCGGCGGCTGTGGCGCAGGAAAGCGACAATCGCGTCGCGGCCAAGACCGATTGGTCGGTCTTCGTCGAGGACGATCCCAAGGAGTGCTGGAGCGTTTCGGCCCCCAAGGAGACCGTCAACACCCGTGACGGCCGGGTCGTGGCCGTGCGGCGCAGCGACATCCTGCTCTTCGTCACCTTCCGCCCCGGCAGTTCGGCGGGCGAGGTGAGCTTCACCGGCGGCTATCCCTTTGCCGGCGGCTCCACCGTGACACTGGATATCGGCGGCACCCAGTTCGAGCTGTTCAGCGAGGGCGAGTGGGCGTGGTCGGCGAGCCCGGCCGATGACGCCAAGATCATCACCGCCATGAAGCGGGGCGCCGAGGCCAAGCTCTCGGCCCGCTCCAGCCGCGGCACGCGCACCGAGGATACCTTCTCGCTGCTCGGCCTGACGGCGGCGATGGAAGAAGCCGAGAAGCGCTGCGGCGGTTGATCGCGCGGCCCGCTTCGGCTTAGGCTCCGATCAGGAATTTCCTGTTCGGAGTCATTGTCTTGCCTTTCATTCTCGGAGCCCTCGCGCTGCTTGGCGCGGCCTATTTCTGGTATAGCCGCATGCGCGGTGCCGCCGACATGGCGGGCGAGCTCATGGAGGCAGCGGGCGACGTGCGCGCCGCCGCGCGCCGCTTCGGCTACAAGCTGCGGCGCAAGGAGCATCCGGTGGATGGCGTGGAGGAGCCCGTGGTCGCTGCCGCCGGGATCGCCGAGGCCTTCATCTCGCTCGATGATCTGCCCACCCGCGGCCAGCGCACCGGCATCCTGCAGGGGCTGCAAAAGGCCTACCGGGTCGATCTCAACGGCGCCGAGGAGGCCGCGGTGCTGGGCCGCTGGCTGGTTGGCCAGTGCGGCGCACCCGACGCCGCCATCAGCCGGATCGTCAAGAAGCTGCACTCCCTCGGCGGCCAGGGCGCCCTGCAACCGTTGCTCACCGTGCTCGACACCGCCGCCGGTGCCGAGGGCGGCAGCCTCGGACCGCGTCAGCAGGAGGCGCTCGCAGAGATCTCCCGCCGCTTCGGCGTGTGAGAAAACCTTTGCAATAAGGGTCATGCCGCCCTATGTGGGCAGCTTGAACCCGACACCCGGAGAGAAGAGATGACCGAGGCCAGCGCCCCGATCACGCAAGACGTGGCGACGATCCCCCGCAAGCTGCCCGAAGGCGGCAAGCGCAACATCGTCGGTCTGACCCGCGAGGGCCTCGCCGAGGCGCTGCGCTCCATCGGCGTGGCCGACAAGCAGGTGCGGATGCGGACGGGCCAGATCTGGCAGTGGGTCTACCAGTGGGGCGTCCGCGACTTCGACGCGATGACCAACCTCTCCAAGGCCTTCCGCGCCGACCTTGCCGAGCACTTCGAGATCGCCGTGCCCGAGGTGGTGAAGCGCGAGGTGAGCGCCGATGGCACCCGCAAGTATCTCGTGCGCATCGCCGGCGGCCATGAGGTCGAGACGGTCTACATCCCCGAGGAAGACCGCGGCACGCTTTGCATCTCCTCCCAGGTCGGCTGCACGCTCACCTGCTCTTTCTGCCACACCGGCACCCAGAAGCTCGTGCGCAACCTGACCGCGGGCGAGATCATCGGTCAGGTCATGCTCGCGCGCGACGACCTCGGCGAATGGCCCGAGCAGGGCAAGGGCTCCGATGAGAACGGCCCGCGCCTGCTGTCGAACATCGTGCTGATGGGCATGGGCGAGCCGCTCTACAACTTCGAGGCCGTGCGTGATGCGATGAAGATCGCGATGGACGGCGAGGGCATCTCTCTGTCCCGCCGCCGCATCACCCTCTCCACCTCCGGCGTGGTGCCCGAGATCGCCCGCGCGGCGGAAGAGATCGGCTGCCTTCTCGCGGTCAGCTTTCACGCCACCACCGACGAGGTGCGCGACAGGCTGGTGCCGATCAACAAGCGGTGGAACATCGAGACCCTGCTGAACGCGCTGCGCGAGTATCCGCGGCTGAGCAACTCCGAGCGGATCACCTTCGAATACGTCATGCTCGACGGGGTGAACGACAGCGACGCCGACGCGAAGCGGCTGGTGAAGCTGATCGCGGGCATCCCGGCCAAGATCAACCTGATCCCGTTCAACGAGTGGCCCGGCGCACCCTACAAGCGGTCGAGCTGGGAGCGGATCGAGGCCTTCGCCGATATCGTCTACAAGGCCGGCTATGCCTCGCCCATCCGTACCCCGCGCGGCGAGGATATCATGGCCGCCTGCGGGCAGCTCAAGTCCGAGACCGAGCGGGCCCGCAAGAGCCGCAAGGAGATCGCGGCGGAGGCCGGGCTTTAAGACCTCGTTAACCAGAATCGCGTCACGCTGCGAGGATGCAGCGGATTTCCTTTCAGGTCAGCCATCCCACCCTTGCCGCCCTCATGGATGCGGCACAGAGAGACGACATTTCCGTCGGGCAGTTGCTTCGCGATGCGGTGAGGCGCGAGCTGCACAGGCGCCACGCCACCGCGAAGACGCCTCAAAGGGCAGATGAGCGGCTCGTCGCAGGGCTCGCCACGCTCCTCGCCCCGGCTTTCGCCGAGGCCGAGAGCTGGTCGCAGCTGGCAAGCCTGTTGCGGCTCCGGGGGCACGAGTTGCGGCCCGCGGGCGGCGGGCTGGCCGTGCATCACATCTCCGACGGGCGGCGCATCTGCAAGGCGTCCGAGCTCGGGCAGGCCTACTCCACGCTGATCCGGCGGTTTCAGTCCCCGTTCCCCGGCCACAGCCAACGCCACCTGGTGGAGCGCGTGCTCGGTGACGTGTCAGCCGGGGCGGACCATGACGAGGTTCTCGAGCCCCTCGCCCCTACAGGCACCCATCCTCCGCCCAGAGCTTCAGGTTTGCCTTGAAGGTTCCGCCCAGCGGATGCGGCTTCGTCAGGTTCTCGGAGAACTCCGGGTTCAGGTAGTTCGTCGCCTGCTCGCAGATCCGCTCACGGGTCCACTCGTGGCATGTGGTGCAGGTCTGCGCCTTCCAGATCTCTTCCGGAAGCCCCTCAAGCGGCGGAAATAGCGGTGAATTCTCGGTAAAGACCTGCTCGATCGTCTTGCCGCGGATCTCTTCGGCGCTGCCCGTCAGCGGCTCGTCCCAGCGCACCGGGCCAACCGGCTCTTCAGGCCCCTCCACCTCGCCGTCCTCCTCGACGTCGAGGATGATCACGGCCGGGTCTCCGGCGTCCTGCGCGCCCGAGGCCACGGCCCCGAGCAGGGCGGCAAACAGCCCAATCACGAGACCTGCACGAATTTCTTTCATACTTCCTGCCCGTTGCGCGTAGTATCAGGACGCTAGCAACAGTTGCGCCTCCGGGCAATTCTCGTTCCCAAGACAACCGCCCCATGGGCGGCATTTGCAACAGACCCATTTTCCAGCCTCAACCCAGGGAGGTTTCCATGTTCCGCCGTTTCGCCATCATTCTGGCTCTCGCATTCGTCGCCGCAGCCCCGGCTGCCGCTCAGGGCAACCTCGATCCGGGCTGGCTGCTCGATCCCTCCGCCTCCAACCTCCGGTTCCAGTCGATCAAGAAGGAGGTGGTCTCCGAGTCCAGCGACTTCGCCACCTTCACCGGCGAGATCTTCCCGAACGGCAAGGCCGAGCTCCGGGTTGCCCTCGAGAGCGTCGACACCAAGATCGACCTGCGCAACGTCCGCATGCGGTTCCTTTTCTTCGAGACTTTCAAGTTCCCCGAGGCCATCGTGCTGGCCGATGTGACGGCAGACATGGTCAAGGAGCTCGAAAACAAGCGCCGCGCGAACTTTTCCATGCCCTTCTCGCTCGATCTGCACGGCGTCAAGAAAACCCTCGTGGCCGAGGTCGTGGCCACGCTCCTGAACGACGACCGCATCTCGGTGGCCACCGCCCGGCCGGTGGCGATCTCGGTCGATGAGTTCGGCCTGATGGAGAACCTTGGCAAGCTCGAGGATGCCGCCAAGGTCGATATCGTGCCTTCCGCCACGGTGACCTTCGACTTCCTCTTCGACCGGCGCGGCACCAATGGCGCGCCGCTCACCGGCGGGCGCAGCGAGGTGGACGCCACCAATGCCGCCGTGGGCGAGGCCGAGGTCTTCGACAAGGAGGCCTGCGAAGGCCGCTTCGAGATTCTCTCGCGCACAGGCAACATCTACTTCGCCTCCGGCTCGTCGCGGCTTGACGATGCCTCCGAGCCGCTGCTCAAGGAGCTGCTCGATATCACCAGCCGCTGCCCGGGGATCGAGGTCGAGGTCGCGGGTCACACCGACAGCGTCGGCAAGGCGAGCTACAACCAGCAACTCTCCGAGCGCCGGGCCAGGTCCGTGGCCGATTATCTGATCCGCAATGGCATCGCGCCCGAGCGCTTGTCTGCAAAGGGCTACGGCGAGGACAAGCCGGTGGCCTCCAATGACACCGCCGAAGGCAAGGGCAAGAACCGTCGGATCGAGTTTCTGCCGCGCACCAACTAGGGCCGGCTATCTGGCGGCCAGGCGCGGGCGGGCGGTGAAGGCCGCCTCGCCCGCAACCCGCTCCCACCCGTTTGAGCCCCGCGCATAGGTGGCGCTTTCGCCGGGGCCGAAGACACGGCCCTCAGCCGCCCATGTGGTGATCGACACCCGCGGCCCGTCCACGTCCAGCAGGTTGAAGTTGTTTTTTTCCCCGCGCAGGCGAGTCGAAAGCCCGGTTCCCGCCTGCACGAAGAGCAGCCCCGGCGCGGCGGTAAAGGGTGCGGCAGAGGCCGTGTGCAGATGTCCCGAGAGCACCACGTCCGCCCCGCAGCCCGACAGCGCCGAGAGCGCCGCGCTCGCGCCCCGCATCAGCCGCTTCTCCACCGTTGGCCCGTGCTCGAGCGGGTGATGCACCACCACCACCTTCAGCTTGCCGCCCTGGTCGGCAAAGGCAGTGCACACCCGCCGCACCGTCCGGCCCGAGAAATGCCCGCGCTGCCAGGAGAACCGGTTTACCGTGTTCACCCCCACGACAGACATCTCCTCGTCTTCCACGGCAGGCTCCAGCTCCGGGTCGATGTACTTCTGGTAGCGATGAAACGGCGTGACGAAGCGCCGATAAAGGTTGTCGACCGGCGTGTCGTGATTGCCCGGCACCGAGAGCACCGGCGCCTCGATCCGCGCCACGAACCTCGCCGCCGCGGCAAACTGCCTGCGTCGTGCCCGCTGGGTGAAATCGCCCGAGATCACCACCAGGTCAGGGTGCAACTCGGCGATCTTTTCGAGCAGCGGGTCTTCGAGCGTCGCGTCGGCGCGACCGTAGTGCAGATCGGAAAGGTGAAGGATGCGTCTCATGATCGGTCGGGTCGGATGATGGTCAGCGGCCGGTCGGCAATGCGGACAGTGAAAGGGCTCCTTTCCCGCGATTTCTCGCCGTCGAAGGCCACCAGCGTGCGGGGCTTGGCCGTTTCCACCGTCAGGTGTCGCGCCGCGATCATGTCATAGTCGCGGCCTTCCTGCATGGTGCCGGTCACCAGCCGCCACGTGATCTTGAAGAGCTTGCCCCGGCTGGTGGCCCGCCCGATGAGCACCGCGAACCTGTCATCCTTGATCGCCTCCGTGCCGGCCAGCCCGAAACGGTCGAGCTGGTAGGAGGAGCGGGCGACAAAGAGCAGCGGCGCGCGCACGTTGCGCGACACGCCATCCGCGGTGATGCGCATCTTCATCGGACGCTGGAACCTCAGAAAGGTCTTCAGCACCGACCAATGCGCCATAAGCCGGCGGCGGCCCCAGCGTTTGTAGACCGTTTCGCGCTCCTTCAGGATCGCCGGGTAAACGCCCAGCGAGGCGTTGTTCAGAAACACCTGCTCGCCCACCATCCCCACCGAGATCTGATGCCGGCGTCCCGCCAGTATGGCCCGCGCCGCCTCTTCCGGATCTTCCGGCAGGCCGAGGCCGCGAGCGAAGTAGTTGAAGGTGCCGAGCGGCAGCACCGCCAAGGCCACATCCGTGCCCAGCAGTGCCTGCGCCGCAGCCATCGCGGTGCCGTCGCCGCCAGCGGCCACAACGGTGCGCGCCCCGGCGTCGATCGCCTCTTGGACCGTCTCGCGCAGATCTTCGCCCGGGGTCCATTCGCGCAGGACAGCCGCATCGCCGAACACCCGAAAGGCGCGCTCGATTGCCTCCGCGTCGCGGGCGTTGGTGCCCGACCTCGCGTTGGCGATCACGCAGATCTCGCCCGGCGAGGGCGCGCGTGTGGGGGGCTCGGCGAGCTCAGGGAGGGCTGCCATGGTCGGCTCCGATCGGTCAGGTTGCGGCGCGGCTTCGGGATCACAACTCGCTGAGCGGCGTTTGGTTGCGCGCCTCATGGTCTCGACAAGGCCGGGCCTGCGGGCTAGCACCGGGGGCGAGGCAGGCAGCCACGAGGCAGGGGAAACATGGGTTTTATTCAACGAAAGCTGTGGCTTGTCGGCGCCATGCTGCTGGGGCTTCTGCTTGCGGGCTGCGGCGCTCCGCCCACCTCCTCCCCCGATGACGTGGCCCGGCTCGAGCAGGCCATTCTTGCGCTCGGTCCGGGGATCGACCCGGAAGAGGCGGCGCGGGCAGCGCGGGTGAGCTACTCGGCCACCGCAAGGCTGGCCCGCGAGTACGAGATCGAGGACGGCCCGCTGATTCACAACATGAAGGTGAACGCCGGAACCAAGCCGCGCGGGCTTTGCCGCCACTGGGCGGAAGACATGGAAAAGGCCCTGAAAGCCGAGCAATTCCAAACCCTTGATATCCACCGCGCGATCGCCCACGCGCGCAATCCGCTGCTGCTGGAACATTCCACCTCGATCATCTCGCGGAAGGGGGATTCGATGTATGACGGCATTGTGGTGGACCCTTGGCGGGAGGGCGGGATCCTGACCTGGATCGCCACCCGCGACGACAAGCGCTACCCCTGGGAGCCGCGGCTTGCCATCTTGAAATGGAAGCAGGAAACCGGCCGCACCAAGCGGATCAGCCGGGTCGACTGAGCCTCCGAACAATTGCCCTGAAATCGCCCGTTTGTCGCTGAACTCCTGACAAACCCGGCCTGTCTGATGCAGGCTGTGGGGGCAGGTATCTGCCCGGTTTTTCTAGAGAAATCAGGGGAATACAAAGATGGACGAAATTCGCAGCATCGTGATGCGGGAAAAGCAGCAATCGGTTTCGAACCGTGAGTGGAAGCACCGGCTGGTGGGCTACGGCTACAAGCTGGAGGAAACGGCGAGCGGCTTTGTCGTCAGCTCCATGCGCGGCGGCGAGGCCTTGCTGACGCTCTGAAAACGGGCTTTGCGCAAATGCCGTTGCGCCGCGGTGCGGCAAGGCATTAACCGCAAAAAAGTCACATACACAATTGATGCACAACCCATGCACAACCCGTGCATACGGCATTTCTGCAAGACGGGCGGTGGTAACCCCATCGCCCGCTGGTGTTTTGGGGGGTTGATCGGGCCGGGCAGCACCGTAGCGTGAGGCCTGAACAGACCGCGAGACTCCGATGGACACCCAAACCGCCGCCCGCCTCACCGACCAGCCCGACTGGCTCTACCTTCTCCAGGAGTTCGACGTGCTCTACCGCCACGGGTCCTCCGGCGGCAGCAAGCTGATCCGCGCCCACCGCAAGCGGGTGCGCGACATGCTCTCCAAGGTCGTCGACTCCGCCCCCGAGCTGCGGATGCGCCCGCCCGAGACAAAGCCCGTGGTGGCCCACCTCGGCCGCGCGCTGGACCGAGGCGAGCGCGGCGCCGTGGCCGGGCTGGCTCGCGCTCTGGGCCGGGTGGCGGCGGGGCTCACCTGGGAATACGGCTACGAAAAGGTGCCCCCCACGCTGGCCCGCAAATACGCCTACTGCGAGGTGCTCGGCCCGCGCGGCCCGGTGGTGAGCGAGCGCCTGATCCTGGGCTTCGTGCTCTTCGCGCCGAAAACCACCTATCCCCAGCACTCCCACGCCGACATCGAGGAGAGCTACGTGTCGGTCTCGGGCGCCTGGTCGGAGAACGACGCGGCGGTGCATGCGCCCGGCTCGCTCATTCTGAACGGGTCAGGGCATGAACACCGGATCACGACGGACGAAACGGAGCCGTGCTTGCTGGCTTATGCGTGGATCGGGCCGGAGGAGAAGCTGAACGCGCCCGGGATGAAGCTGACCGGGACGCGGGGGAAGAGGGTTGAGCGGGGGATTTGAGGAGGAGAGTTCCCCGACAAACGGCCGATTTTCGCACGAAGTGAGCGTTCGCTGCGATCGCGTCAGTGG
Organism: Vannielia litorea; assembly: GCF_900142295.1. Lineage (NCBI taxonomy): Bacteria > Pseudomonadati > Pseudomonadota > Alphaproteobacteria > Rhodobacterales > Paracoccaceae > Vannielia > Vannielia litorea. The sequence continues at coordinate 3,162,037 of NZ_FSRL01000001.1, read as the reverse complement.
CAAGAACCAATAGCAAACCCTACTTTCCTACCGTGCGCCGTCAAGAACAGTGGCAAGCACTATGCACTGTTAAGGCTGAGCAAGGGTTGGAAGTGGGTGATGGGCAGGGTAGTTTTGCCCAACCAGTTTGGAGCAAAGCGAATATGCAAGACCTCTTTAAACAGATCATCGCTCTCGTCGTAGGCGGAGTTATGGTTGGACTCATTATGATTTTTGCTGAAAGAAATGTCGAAAGCGCTCCGGAGCTTCTAATTTTACACCAAAAGACGGCCCTTCCAGATGACCTTGTGCGAGCGGCTATTAGTGGCTCAGTCAAACACCTAGATGAAAGTTCCGACAGAGATGGTGAACCTCTTTCACCCCAGCGGATAGAGGAACTTGCAACTTCACTAATGGAAGTTTCTGGATTGCGGTTTGGTGGCTCGATAGACACATACTATATTAAGAACGAGTCCGGCGATGAGCCAATTACGTTCAAGATATTAAGCCGAGATTTCGAGTTTGCGGCATTGGGTGGAGATACCAGCGAGCAGTATTTTCAAAACGATATCGATACCGAGATCAGGCTTCTACCCAACGAGTCGATGTACTTCATACTAATTTCAAATAATACTGTCTTGTATAGCTTTCCAGACGTGCGGATTGATGAGCAGCATGCCTTTTTCGCAGTAGGGGAAAAGCCAATTTCTCCAGTCTCACTCGCAGACTACAGCTCATATGATATTTTTCCTGATCGGCTAATTAAGGATCACACCCTTGTGGTGGCAATCCTAAGCTTTTTCGGGATAGGTTTGATTTGTATTCTTGTATTTGCGGGAATTATCAGTCTCTTTAGGGACACGAAAATTGCAATCCTCGCTAGAATATCATCAGCCAAAGATCTTGCGCAGCAACAGCGAGTCATAGATTATGTTCGCAGTAACGATAAAAAGAAATTTAGCGCCATTGAATCGGCTCTCCAAGATTTTCGAGAGAAATCTTGAGCTTCTCTTGACGAGCGATCCTAGAGTCCCGTCTCTGGTAGTTTGGATTGCGCGGTTGTTGTGCGATTTCTAAATAGGTGCAAGGCTTGAGAGTCGTCGTGCGCCGTATTGCAGAAACTGCGTAGTTCTGGGCTCACAGCACACACTGCGATCTAAGGATACAAAGATACTCACGAGTCGCGGATAGCATTCCGCTCCTCACCCCGCCCGATGCGTGCCCGCTAAGCCGTCGCGGCGCCATCCCACGGGCAGGCGCGCGACCGGCTTGCGGGGGTGCGGGGGGCGTTTGGTGTGTCGGGACAAGTCCGACCTACTGGCCCGGTGTGATCGCGGTTTGGCGGGACAAGTCCCGGCCTATCGCCCCGGGATTTCCCCCCGCTTCTCACCCGCCCCTTCCCAGCCATCAATCGCCGCAATCGCCTCTTCCGCCGAGTCCACGAACTTGAACAGGTCGATGTCCTCGGGGCTGATGGTGCCGGCCTCCTTCAGGGCCTCCCAGTTGATGATCGTCTCCCAGAAGCTCTTTCCGAACAGCAGGAAGGGCACCTTCTGCATCCGGCCGGTCTGGATCAGGGTCAGGCTCTCGAAGAGCTCGTCGAGCGTGCCGAAGCCGCCGGGGAACACCGCAATCGCCCGGGCGCGCATCAGGAAGTGCATCTTGCGGATGGCGAAGTAGTGGAAGTTGAAGCAGAGGTCGGGGGTGACGTATTCGTTGGGCGCCTGCTCGTGGGGCAGCACGATGTTGAGGCCGATGGAGTGGCCGCCGGCATCGGCCGCGCCGCGGTTGCCGGCCTCCATCACGCCGGGGCCGCCGCCGGTAACGATGACATCTTCGGTGCCGCCCGAGGCGAGGGAGCGCTCGGTCATCAGCCGGGCAAAGCTGCGGGCCTCGTCGTAGAAGGCCGAGAGCTCGGCCAGCGTTTGCGTGCGGGCGGTGTCCTTCTTTGCCGGTTCGGGAATGCGGGCGCCGCCGAAGAGCACCACGGTGGAGCGGATGCCGTGCTCCTCCATCAGCAGTTCGGGCTTGAGCAGCTCCAGTTGCAGGCGCACGGGGCGCAGCTCGTCGCGGCACAGGAAGTCTTCGTCGGCGAAGGCCAGCGTGTAGGCCGGGGCGCGAGTCTGGGGCGTGTCGGGCACCTCGTGGGCGGTGCGCTTGTCTTCTCCGGCGTCGCGAAAGCGGCTGGCGTCGTTCATTGGTCGTCCTTCCCGTATGCATCGGGGCGACGGTATCGCGGGCAGGGCAGAGAGGAAAGGCGGGCGCGTGACGGGTTGCGCCCGTGCGGCGGGGCGTTATGACGGGGCGGTCAGTTCTCGGAGGATGCTACCCATGTCGAACGCCCAGCTTGAAGCCGCCATCGAAGCCGCCTGGGAGGCGCGCGACACGATCACCCCCGCCACCACCGGCGAGACCCGCGAGGCGATCGAGGACACGCTGAACGCGCTCGACTCGGGGAGCCTTAGGGTGGCCGAGAAACAGGCGGACGGCGCCTGGAAGGTGAACCAGTGGGCCAAGAAGGCGGTGCTGCTCGGCTTCCGCATCAAGGACATGGAAGAGCAGTCGGGCGGGCCGCAGGGCTCGGGCTGGTGGGACAAGGTCGACAGCAAGTTCAAGGGCTGGGGGAAAGACCAGTGGAAGGCCGCGGGTTTCCGCGCGGTGCCCAACGCGGTGGTGCGCAAGAGCGCCTATATCGCGCCGGGCGTGGTGCTGATGCCCTCCTTCGTGAACCTCGGCGCCTATGTCGACGAGGGCACCATGGTTGATACCTGGGCCACGGTGGGCTCCTGCGCCCAGATCGGCAAGGGCGTGCACCTCAGCGGCGGCGTGGGGATCGGCGGCGTGCTGGAGCCGATGCAGGCCGGCCCGACGATCATCGAGGACAACTGCTTCATCGGCGCGCGCTCCGAGGTGGTCGAGGGCTGCATCGTCCGCGAGGGCTCGGTGCTGGGGATGGGCGTGTATATCGGCCAGAGCACCAAGATCGTCGACCGGGAGACCGGCGAGGTGATGTATGGCGAGGTGCCGCCCTACTCCGTGGTGGTCTCGGGGTCGATGCCCAGCAAGAACGGGATCAACCTCTACTGCGCCGTCATCGTGAAGCGGGTGGACGAGAAGACCCGTTCGAAGACCGGCATCAACGAGCTGCTGCGGGATTGATCGGGCGGCGGCGTGGGTGGCCGCGCCACCCTCTCCCCGGTCTGATTGGGCCTTCGGACTGACCGCAGTGCCGTTGCCCGAAGGCGGAGGGCCGATGAGCGGCCCCCCGCGAAAGCGTCAGTGAAACCTCAGAGCGAGGCGTCGAGGGCGGCCACGATGGCGTCGCCCATCTCGGCGGTGCTGACGGGCTGCTTGCCCTCCTCGCCCAGCAGGTCGGCGGTGCGCAGGCCCTGGGCCAGCACCGCGTTCACCGCCTGCTCCAGCCGGTCGGCCTCGGCCCCCTGGTCGAAGGAGTAGCGCAGCGCCATGGCGAAGCTGAGGATGCAGGCGATCGGGTTGGCCTTGCCCTGGCCCGCGATGTCGGGCGCGGAGCCGTGCACCGGCTCGTAGAGCGCCTTCGGGCGGCCGTTGGCCATCGGCAGGCCGAGGCTCGCGGAGGGCAGCATCCCGAGCGAGCCGGTCAGCATGGCGGCGAGGTCGCTCAGCAGGTCGCCGAAGAGGTTGTCGGTCACGATCACGTCGAACTGCTTGGGCCAGCGGGTGAGCTGCATGGCGCCGGCGTCGGCATACATGTGGCTCAGCTCGACATCCGGGTACTCGGCGTCGTGGATCTCTTGCACCACCTCGCGCCAGAGGATGCCGCTCTCCATCACGTTGGCCTTCTCCATCGAGCAGACCTTGTTGCCGCGCTTGCGGGCCAGCTCGAAGGCCGAGCGGGCGACGCGGGCGATCTCGCTCTCGGTGTAGCGCTGGGTGTTGATGCCCACGCGCTCGTTGCCTTCCTTGATGATCCCGCGCGGCTCGCCGAAGTAGACGCCGGAGGTCAGCTCGCGGATGATCATGATGTCGAGGCCGGCCACCACGTCCTTTTTGAGCGAGGAAAAGTCGGCCAGCGCGTCGAAGCACTGTGCCGGGCGCAGGTTGGAGAACAGGTCCATTTCCTTGCGCAGGCGCAGCAGGCCGCGCTCGGGCTTCACGCTGAAATCGAGGTTGTCGTACTTCGGCCCGCCGACGGCGCCGAGCAGAACCGCGTCCACCTCCTGCGCCTTGGCCATGGTCTCGTCGGTCAGCGGCGTGCCGTGCTTGTCATAGGCGCAACCGCCCACCAGGTCCTCGGACACGTCGAACGTGAGGTCGCGCTTGGCGCCATACCAGTCGATCACCTTGCGGACCTCGGCCATCACCTCGGGGCCGATGCCGTCGCCGGGCAGGATCAGAAGGGAAGGGTTGCTCATCGCGGTCTCCTCGCAGGTCTTTGCAAAACAGGGTCGCGCGAGGGCCTACGCCCTTGGTGCAGCAGGGTCAAGCAGCGGTGGCAGCGCCTCGGTCAGCGCGTCCCAGACGCGGGCCACGCGGGGCACGCGCCGCACCTCCTCATGGGCGGCCAGCCACATCGGCAGCGAGGGGACCGGCGGGCCGCGCAGCACCGCCACGACGCCTGGCTCCACGTCGCCCACGATGCAGGGGCCAAAGCCCAGGCCGCAGCCCGCGCAGACCAGCGCCCAGTAGACCGACTGGTCATCGACCCGCGTGCCGAAGCTGTGCCGGTCGGAGGCGATGCCGAAGTCGCGCAGGCCGCGGATGATGCGCTCCTCGCGGTCGTTGCCGACCAGGTCCATCTGCATAAGCTCCGCGAGATCCGAGGGCAGCTCGCGCCCTGCGAGGTAGCTCTCGGCGGCGTAGAGCCCCATCCGCAGGTCGCCCAGCCGCCGCGCCACGAGGTCGAGCTGGGTGGGTTGATACATGCGCACCGCGATGTCGGCCTCGCGGAACAGCAGATTGTCGCTGGCGTCGTTGGGCACCAGCTCCAGCTGGATCTCGGGGGCCGCGCGGCGCAGGCGGGCCACGACGGGGGGCAGCAGCCAGCGGCTGACCGCCACGGGCGCGGTGATGCGCACGGTGCCCGCCAGTTCCTCCTCGCGGCCTGCGGCGGTGAGCTGCATCCGCATCGCCGCCTCCTGCATGGCGCGGGCGGGCTCCACCAGCGCGGCGCCCGCCTCGGTCAGCTCCAGCCCCTTGGCCGCCCGTTTGAAGAGCCGGGTGGAGAGCGCCTCTTCCAGCGCCTTCACCTGCCGTCCGAGCGTGGGCTGGCTGGTGCCGAGCTGCCGCGCCGCGCCCGAGAGCGAGCCGGTGTCGACAACCGCAAGAAAGGCCTGAACGCGCGACCAGTCGAGGGCGGAGAGGGGGTTTGCCATTCAGAAATGAATACATGACCTTCATGTTTAGGCAATTCACATTTGCAGGTGAATAGATACCTTCCCGCCATCGACCTCGGACCGGAGACAGACCAATGCCCGGAACTGCCCTTATCCTCGGACCCTCCGGCCGCTTCGGCCGCAATGCCCACATGGCCTTCTGCGCCGCGGGGTGGCGGGTTCGCCTTTTCGACCGCACGCGAGACGACCTCTGGGATGCCGCATGGGGCGCGGATGTGATCGTCAATGGCTGGAACCCGGCCTACCCCGACTGGGCCCGCGACCTGCCCGGCCAGACCAAGCAGATCATCGAGGTGGCCGAGGCGACCGGGGCCACCGTGATTGTCCCCGCCAACGTCTATCCCTACGGGGCTGGCGCGCCCGAGTGCCTGACGCCGGCCACGCTCCACGCCGCCACCAATCCGCTGGGCCGGCTCCGGGCCGAGATGGAGGCCGCCTATGCCGCCTCCGAGGCGCGGGTGATCCTGCTGCGGGCGGGCGATTACATCGACACCGAGGCGTCGGGCAACTGGTTCGACAAGGTGATGGTGCCCCGGCTGAAGCGCGCGGTCTTCACTTACCCCGGCCCGGTGGATCGGCCCCATGCCTGGGCCTTCCTGCCTGATGTGGCGCGTGCCGCCGTGGCGCTTGCCGAGCGCCGCGCCGAGCTGCCGCGCTTCTCCGATCTTCCCTTCGCGGGCTACACCCTCACGGGGGGCGAGCTGCACGCCGCGCTGGAGCAGGCCTGGGGCGGGCGGCTGGCTCTGAAGCAGATGTCGTGGTGGCCGCTGCGGATGATGGCCCCGGCCTGGCCGTTGGCGCGGCACCTGGTGGAGATGTCCTATCTCTGGCGGATGCCGCACGGGCTGGATGCCGCGCCGCTCGCCGATCTGCTGCCCGGCTTCAGGCCGACGCGGCTGGTCGAGGCGCTGTCACTCGCCATCCAGCACCAGGTCGACCCAGACAAGCCGGTGACGCGACGCTGCCCGCACCGTCGCAAGGCTCAGCCCGCCTAGCGGCGCGGCCTCCTCGGGCCAGAGCACACCCGAGGCGGCCACCGTCAGCCCGGATTGCGGCAGGATGTAATCCACCCGCAGGTTGCCGGGGCCGTCCCAATCCACCGTGTCCTGCGCGGGCGGGCCCTCGTGGGTGGCATCGGCCTCCGCCGCGCCGCCGGGGCCCTCGGGGGCGGGGTCCTGCAGCGGGCCGCCGGTCAGCGCCGCGAACACCGCGCGCCGCCCCTCGCCGTCCACCGGATCGACGTTGAGCTTGCCGATCACCACGGCTGGCCCCTGCGGCGGGCCACCCAGAGCTCCATCCAGGTAGACCTGCCACAGGCGCAGCTCGTCCTCCGCCCGCCTGCCGTTGCGATCCTCCTCGCCGTCAAACACCGGCGGGCCGGCCGCGAGGGTGAGCAGGTGGAGCGGGCCGGCCGTGGTGAGCACCGGCACGTCCCAATGGGCGACGGAGGAGAGGCGCTGGGCCTCGGCCGCGGCCGCAGAGGCAAACCAGGGGTCCCCGCCCGGCAAGTCGCGCCAGAGGGTGCCGGTCAGCTCCACCACCTCGCCCAGCGGCAGGCGACTGAGCAGCGCCATGCCGCCCTCGCCGGGAAAGCGGCCGAAGCCCTGGGCATCTTCCGGCTCGTCGAGCCGCTCGTCGCCATCGAGGTCGAGCCCGCTGCGCAGGCCGGTGTTGCCGGCTGCGGTGAAGAGGTGAGGGTAGGGCGCGCCCGCCGCCTCCAGCCGGTTGGCCAGCTCGGCCAGTGTTGCGCCGCGGAGATCCATGTCGATGCCCGTGAGCAGCAGCACGTCGGCCTCGGCGGCGCGGATCACCGCCACCACGGCCTCCACCTGCGCCTCGCCTTCGACGATGTCGCGCAGCAGCAGCCCCGGCCCCTTGCGGGTCAGCTCGGGCGACCAGGTTGCAACGCGGATCGTTTCGGCGTGAAGCGGGGCGGTCAGCAGCGCGGCAAGCGCGGCAAGGGTCAGGCGGCGGCCAGCGTGTCCACCACGTCGTCCTGCTTGGCCTCGCTGGTGCGGCGGCGTTTCTGCTCGATCATCGAGGCGATCCGCCCCATGGCGATGCCGCGCATGAAGAGCGAGGAAGGAAGGAAGGCCCATGCTGCCATCGTCCAGATCAGGGTTTGCGGGGCTTCCATGGCCAGCGGGGTAAAGACCACCGCGGCCATCTTGGCCATCGCCGGTGCCACGAAGGGTAGCAGAAAACCGAGGGTGATGTTGAGCCGTGCGTCGCGGTTGAGCCGGTCCACCACGTCGCCGCCGGTCGTGGGGTCGAAGGTGGGCAGGTTGACCCAGACGTTGAAGGCGCCCGAGCGGGTCGGCCAGCCGCCCGCGCGGATGTAGATGACAAAGACCGCCAGCGAGATCAGCGAGGTGAGATAGGCAATGCCCGCCGCCGAGCGGACGAGGTCCACGTGCTCGGGGCTCACCGAGCTGGGCAGGCTCAGCAGAACCAGTTGCACCGGGCTGTAGGGAAAGTCGATCGCATCGCCGATGACCCGCCCGACCGCCTCGGTAAAGATGGTCAGGCCGCTCTCTTCCACCTGGCCACGGCATAGCATGGTCAGCAGGAAGACGGTGACGAAGAGGGTGATGAAGCGCAGCCGGTTGAACGGCGGCGCATCGCGGAACTCCACGAGGCTCGGGTAGTTCGACGCATACTCGAAAATCGTGAGGCCGGCGGCAAAGAGCGCCAGCAGGGCGGTGACCTGCGCGGCATCCGGGCCGATGCGGGGCAACAGCATCGAAGGCGTTGCAATGAGCAACGCGACAAGGCCTGCGCGCACGACGGCGCCTGTGATCCGTGTGATCACTGCTCGATCCCTTTCCGACGGCCAGCCCCGGTGCATTGCCGGAGGCCCGTTTCCGCGGTGTTCCGCCGATTGTGACGGTTTGCCTCAAACTTGCCCAATTTTTGCCGTCTTTCATTTGCCGCCACAAGGTTCTGTTAAGGTTAACTAAATCAATCTGGCGGTTTCAGGTGCCAACTGGTGCGGCTTTGCATCAAGTTGGCGGCAGAAAAGTGGCCGTGGGGGTCTGAAACGCAACATATTGTGGCCGTTGATAAATTCACCGCAAGGCGAGTGTTAACGCGGTCGGAGCGGGACACGCATAGGGTGAATCAGGGGGAGAGCCGTCGGCCCCCCAACTGCCTGGTTGATCTGGATCAAATCACATTCACGAATATGAATGTATTGTCGGCAAGACTCATTCAAGGAGACCCGACCATGCAACCCCAATCCCGCACGGGCTACGTGCCGCTCTATTTTCTCTCCGCGCTCGGCGCCGGTGGCCTGATGGTCACCTTCTTCCTCTACCTGATGTTCTGGGTGCCGCACCCCGGCCAGTCCGTGCCGGTGTTCGAAGACATCATGGCCGCCCTTACCGCCGGATCGCCCCTGACCCAGGCGATGATCGTCACGGCCTGGGCCGGCATCGCTGCCTTCGCCTTCCTGATGATCCGCTCGCTGGTCTGGAACCTGCGCACCCTCGCCGCCTTCCGGGCGACCCCGGGCTACGAAAAGCTCATGGGCTCCAACGCCGGCAGCCAGCTCCTCGCGGTGCCGCTGGCCCTGGCCATGGCGGTGAACGGCGGCTTCATCCTCGGCCTCGTCTTCGTGCCGGGGCTGTGGAGCGTGGTCGAATACCTGTTTCCGCTCGCCATCATCGCCTTTGTCGTCATCGGCGGCTACGGCCTCCGGCTCTATGGCCGGTTCCTCGCCGAGCGCATCGGCAAGGCCGGGATCGACTGCGCCGCCAACAACAGCTTCTCCCAGACGCTGCCCGCCTTCGCCTTTGCCATGACCGGCGTCGGCCTCGCCGCCCCCGCCGCCATGAGCGCGGTCAAGGCGACGGTCGCCGTCTCGCTCATGCTGTCGAGCTTCTTCATCCTGCTGGCGCTGGTGATCGCGCTGGTGACCATGATCATGGGCCTGCGGGCGATGATGGAGCATGGCGCCAACCCCGAGGCCGCGCCGACCCTGCTCATCGCGATCCCGCTGCTCACCGTCGTTGCCATCGCATGGTTGCGTCAGAGCCACGGGATGCACGTGCATCTCGATGTCCATGGCGGTGCGGCCGCGAGCTTCACCCTGTTGCTCCCGCTCTTCGTGCTGCAACTCGTCACCGCGCTCTTCGGCCTGACGGTGATGAGGGCGCAGGGCTACTTCTCCCGCTACATCACCGGGCCCGAGCGGTCGCCCGCCAGCTATGCGCTGGTCTGCCCCGGCGTGGCGCTCTCGGTGATGCTCCAGTTCTTCGTGAACAAGGGGCTGGTGGGCGCCGGGATCATCGAGAAGTTCTCGGCCGTCTACTGGGCCTCGACCGCGCCCGCCCTGCTGCTGCAGGTCGCCACCATCGCGCTGGTGCTCAAACTCAACGCCAAGCACTTCGGCGGCGAGCGGACCCCGGTGGCGCTGGCCGCCTGACGGGACACCGCCGAAAAAGCAAAGGGGGCCGCGCAGGCCCCCTTTCTCGTCTCTTTCGCGGGGCTCAGACCCAGGGCCGCGCCTGCGCCGCCTTCTGCTCGAAAGCGTCGATGCTGGCGGATTTCTCCATCGTCAGGCCGATGTCATCCAGCCCGTTCAGCAGGCAGTGCTTCTTGAACGCGTCCAGCTCGAAGGTCACCTTGCCGCCATCGGGGCCGGTGATCTCCTGCGCTTCGAGATCCACGGTCACCACCGCGTTGGCGCCGCGCTCGGCATCGTCCATCAGCTTGTCCACATCTTCCTGCGGCAGCACGATCGGCAGGATGCCGTTCTTGAAGCAGTTGTTGTAGAAGATGTCGGCGAAGCTGGTGGAGATCACGCAGCGGATGCCGAAATCGGCCAGCGCCCAGGGCGCATGCTCGCGCGAGGAGCCGCAGCCGAAGTTGTCGCCCGCGACGAGGATCTTGGCGTCCCGGTAGGCCGGCTTGTTCAGCACGAAATCGGGGATCTCGTTGCCCTGCCGGTCATAGCGCATCTCGTCGAAGAGGTTCACGCCGAGGCCGGATCGCTTGATGGTCTTCAGAAACACCTTGGGGATGATCATGTCGGTGTCGATGTTGACCAGCGGCATGGGCGCCGCGATGCCGGTGAGCTTGTCGAACTTTTCCATCACATCATCTCCCGAACGTCGGTCAGCTTGCCGGTGATCGCCGCCGCCGCCGCCATGGCGGGGCTGAGCAGGTGGGTGCGGCCCTTGTAGCCCTGGCGCCCCTCGAAGTTGCGGTTCGAGGTGGAGGCGCAGCGCTCGCCCTCGGCCAGCTGGTCGGGGTTCATCGCCAGGCACATGGAGCAGCCCGCGAGGCGCCACTCGAAGCCGGCATCGCGGAAGATGTCGGCCAGCCCCTCTTCCTCGGCCTGCGCGCGGACGAGGCCGGAGCCCGGCACCACCATGGCGCGCATGCCGTCCTTGATCTTCTTGCCCTTCAGGATGGCCGCCGCGGCGCGAAGGTCTTCGATCCGGCCGTTGGTGCAGGAGCCGATGAACACGGTGTCGATGGCGATATCCGAGAGCTTCTGGCCGGGGGTCAGGCCCATGTACTCGATCGAGCGGCGCGCCGCCTCGACCTTGCCGCCCGAAAAGCTCGCCGGGTCGGGGACCACCTCGGTGATCGGCAGCACGTCCTCGGGGGAGGTGCCCCAGGTCACGACGGGGGCGATATCCTCGCCGCGGATCGTCACTACCTTGTCGAAATGCGCGCCCTCGTCGGTGTAGAGCGTCTTCCACCAGGCCAGCGCGGCCTCCCACTGGGCACCCTTCGGCGCGTGCGGCCGCCCTTTGACATATTCGAAGGTGGTCTCGTCAGGCGCGATCAGGCCGGCGCGGGCGCCGCCCTCGATCGCCATGTTGCACACGGTCATCCGGCCTTCCATCGAGAGCGAGCGGATCGCCTCGCCGCAATACTCGATGACGTGGCCGGTGCCGCCGGCGGTGCCGGTCTTGCCGATGACGGCAAGGGTGATGTCCTTGGCGGTGACGCCCGGCGCGAGCTTGCCGGTGATCTCCACCTTCATGTTCTTGCCCTTGCGCTGGATCAGCGTCTGGGTGGCCAGCACGTGCTCCACCTCGGAGGTGCCGATGCCATGCGCCAGCGCCCCGAAGGCCCCGTGGGTGGCGGTGTGGCTGTCACCGCAGACCACCGTCATGCCGGGCAGGGTCCAGCCCTGCTCGGGGCCGACGATGTGCACGATCCCCTGCCGGATGTCGCTGACCGGGTAGTAGTGGATGCCGAAGTCCTTGGCGTTCTTGTCGAGCGCGTCCACCTGGATGCGGCTGTCCTCGGTCATCTGTGCCGGGTCGTCGCGGCCCTCGGTGGTGGGCACGTTGTGGTCGGGCACGGCGATGGTCTTGTCGGGCGCATGCACCTTGCGGCCGGCCATGCGCAGCCCTTCGAAGGCCTGCGGGCTGGTCACCTCGTGCACCAGGTGCCGGTCGATGTAGAGCAGGCAGGTGCCGTCCTCGGCTTCATGCGCCAGGTGGGCATCCCATATCTTGTCATACAGTGTCTTGGGGGACATGAGTCCTCTCCCTTGATGTGCGTGGGGGTTCGATTGCGGAGGGCGCGCGTCGGCGCCGCGCCTCATAGCGAGGCGAGGATCGTCAGGCTTGCACCAAAGAACCGCCACGGCAGGCGGGCCCGGTCGTCCATATCGAAAACCACTCTCATGACCGGGGGAGATACACCTGCGGCCCCCGTGCGGCAAGGGGGCTCACGGGGTCGGGACCGCCTCCAGCAGGTCGCCGGGCTGGCAGTCGAGCACCTCGCAGATGCGGGCCAGTGTTTCGAAGCGGATGCCCTTCACCTTGCCCGACTTCAGCAGGCTGATGTTCTGCTCGGTGATGCCCACCCGCTCGGCCAGCTCGCGGCTGCGCATCTTGCGCAGGGCGAGCATCACGTCGAGCCGCACCACGATCTCCATCAGACGAAGCCCCGGTTCTCTTCGGCCACCAGCGCGGCCTCGCCCATCGCCCAGCCGATCACCACCATCAGCCCGCCCGCAAGCACCTGCCCGAGGTCGGCGGTGCCCAGCGAGAGCGAGAGCACGCGCTCGCCCGGCGGGTTGGCCAGGCTCGCCAGCAAAACCTGGAGCGGACGGGCCACGAGGTCGAGCGCAACCGCCACCAGCAGCCCCGCGCCGATGCGCCGGATATGCCCGGCGCAGTGGTGGCTCAGGGTCTCGCCCCCGGCGTAGCGCCCGAAGAGCCGCGCCATCTGGCTGAGCACGTAGAGCAGGGCGAGCGATGGGATGGCGCCCGAGGCGGCCACGGCAGCGCGGTGCAGCGGCGCAAGCGCCGTGTCGGGCGCCAGAGCGGCGGCGCGGCGCAACTCGTCGGGCAGACCGGCCAGCGCGATGCCGAAGACCAGCGCCGCCACGAGAACGACCATGGCGAGAATCGTGAGGATGCGGAGCGCAGCCGCCCAGCGGCGGACAGAGGGGGTGTTGGCCATCGAGAAAACCTCTTTTCACGGCGTTTGTTTATCGTAATACAATAAAAATATCTCGAATCAAGGAGAATCGCCTTGCGCCATCCCATCGCCGCCCTCTGCCTCGCCCTTGCCGCCGCCCTGCCGGGGTGCACCACGCTCGACCCGGTGACCGCCGCGCGCCTCTCCCGGCTCGACCCGCTCACCGCCGACCCTGCCGCCCTCGTGGCACGGCTGCACCTTCCCGAGGGGCTGGCGGTTGCGCCCGGCGGCGCGGTGTTGCGCCTCTCGGCCAGGCGCGAGGATACAGGCGAGGCGCTGGACGAGGCCTATGTGCTGGAGCGGCGCGGGGCGGCCTGGAGGCTCTCCGCCGTCGATGCAGCCGCGCTCCGCTCGGTCCAGCACAGGATCGCCGGCTGGAAGGCCGAGGCCCCGGAGGCGAGCGGCGGCGCGCTCTCCCTCAGCCTCACCGGCTGCGCCACCGGCGCGGGGCCGAACCCCAAGGGCGAGGTGGCGGCCGACCTCAGCCTCGACGGCGGCACCCGCTTCATGCCGCTGCTGCGCGGCCTGACGGTGGCCGAGATCACCCGTGCGGCTGGCCCCGGCGCCACCCTCGGCCCCTGCCGCTGACACGCGCCTTCAAGCTCGCGTTACAAAAAAGATGCGCTATCGCGGGCACTTGCCGGAGCGGCCAGCCCCATGCAACCATGCAGGGGGAGGCACGCGGCAATGGATCCGGATCAGCAGTCGGGAGAACTCTTCCAGCTACAGACCGAGATCAGCGGTCTGCTCGGCCAGGCCGAGACCTTTCTGGCGTCGATGCTCCAGCCCTGGCGGCTCTACCAGATCGGTATCATCGTGGCGCTGGCGGTGCTGGCCTGGGTGCTCGGGCTCTGGCTGGGCCCCCGCTACAAGGAGCGGATCCGCACCCTGGAGGGCCGCCCCAAGTGGCAGCTCCGCACTCTCCTGATCCTGCTCAACCGGCTCCGGCTCATCCTCTTCGTGCTGATGGCCTGGGGCACGGTCGCGATCATGCGCGAGCTGACATGGCCCTCGCGCAGCTACATCGTCGGGCTGATCGCCACCATCGCCACCGCCTGGCTGCTCATCGGCCTCGTCACGCGCTTCATCCGCAACACCTTTTTGCAAAAGCTGATCCGCTGGAGCGCCTGGATCTGGGTCACGCTCTACTTTCTGGGCATCTGGGGCAGCACCGAGGCCCTGCTCGACAGCGTGGCGCTCGAGGTGGGCGAGTTCCGCCTGTCCATCCTCGGCCTGCTGAAGGCGCTGATCATCACCGGCCTTCTCTTCTTCTTCGCGCGGGTCATCCACAAGGGCGCGCAAGGCAAGATCCGCACCAACAAGGATATCTCGCCCTCCATGCAGGAGCTGATCATCAAGGTCCTGCAGGTGGTGCTCTTCGGCGCGGCCTTCTTCCTCGGGCTCAAGGCCGTGGGCTTCGATCTCACCGGCCTGGCGGTGCTGTCGGGTGCCATCGGTATCGGCCTCGGCTTCGGCCTGCAGAAGGTGGTGTCGAACCTGGTCTCGGGCGTCATCATCCTGCTCGACAAGTCGATCAAGCCCGGCGACGTGATCTCGCTGGGCGATACCTTTGGCTGGATCAACTCGCTGGGCGCCCGCTACGTCTCGGTGGTCACCCGCGACGGCAAGGAATACCTGATCCCGAACGAGGATCTCATCACCGGGCAGGTGGTGAACTGGTCGCACTCCAACGACTACGTCCGGCTCGATATCTTTTTCGGCACCGCCTACCACGACGACCCGCATGTCGTGCGCAAGATCGCCATCGACGCGGCAAAGGGCGTGGATCGGGTGCTGACCTGGCGGCCGCCCGTGTGCCACATCGTCGGCTTCGGCGACAGCTCGGTGGATTACATCCTGCGCTTCTGGATCGAAGACCCGACAGGCGGCCTCACCAACATTCGCGGCAACGTGTTTCTGGCGCTCTGGGATGCGTTCAAGGAGCACAACATCTCCATTCCCTTCCCGCAGCGCGAGGTGCGGATGCTGGCCGACGAAGACCCGTCCCAGCCCTCCGATTCGAAGGCGAAGGCGCCAGGAGCGGCGGGAAAGGCCGACTGACCCCCGAGGTGCGCTACCCCACCCGCTCCGGCGGCCAGGGGCGCGAATCCTCGGCGGCGATCCAGGCCTGCACCCACTCGGGCAGGATCTTGGCAGGCTGGTCGGCCAGGCCGAGCGCCTCCATCACCTCCGTCGGCGGCACAATACCCTTGGGCCCGGTCACGGCGCTGCGGAAGACGGCCTGCCCGCAGCAGGTTTCGCCGCGCCACATGCTCTGCTCGATGTAGACGAAGCGATGATCCCAGCCGATCAGCCGGCTCTGGGTGGAAAACTTCTGAAACGCTGTGATCCGCCGGCGGTAGCGCACCGCCGAGCCCGCGATGGTCAGGCCCCAGCGGTTCTTGCGCAGCACCGGCACCAGCCCGGTGCGGCGGGCCAGCGGGATGCGCCCGAGATCGTAGAGCGTGAGCGTGCGGCCGTTGTTCAGCTCCATCCAGAAATCCAGATCCCACGGCCAGCAGCGGTGGTGGCTGATGTGGGTGCCGTCAAAGGGCAGGGCGGGCTGGCGGCCGGCGAGCCAGAGCTCCTTGGCCATGCGGATGAAGGGATACATGGAGCGCAGGTTGCGCCGCAGCGCGGCATGGTCAAGCGCGACGTCACGGCACGGTTAACCCGGTTGCAACCGGTCCCCGGCATGAATACCTAACCAGCGGACCAGACGGAGACGACCCGCCATGCTGATGCTCTACCAGTTGCTCGACCTCGTGCTTGGCGTGGTGTTCTTCATCATGCTGGTGCACGTCATCATGAGCTGGCTGATCTCCTTCCAGATCCTCAACCTGCGCCAGCCCTTCGTCTACCAGCTGTGGGACGGGCTGAACCGCCTGCTCGAGCCGATCTACCGCCCGATCCGCAGGGTTCTGCCCGATACCGGCGCGCTGGATCTCGCGCCGCTGGTGGCCTTCATCGTGGTCATCGCGCTGCGCAACATCATCCTGCCGGGCGTCTTCCAGCAGCTCGTCTGAGCCTGCCCCTACGTCATTTATTATAGCCGCCCGGGTGCAAATCGGGCGGCCAATCCCCATATTGAACGCATGGGAGCGGAAATTTCGGCCGTTCCTCCGACCAGATATGTTCAATCAATTCATTCATGGGGGATCACTTTCATGTCCAAGAAATCAGAAACCATGGCCAACGACTGGCAGGTGGCCGGCCTGATGCAGGCCGGTGGTGGCGCCGCGGTTGGCGGCGGCGTCTTCGGCTTCATGTTCAAGAGCATGACGGCGCAGTTCTGCGGGGTCTTCACCTTCGCGGGGCTCGGCCTTGCCGTCGGCGGCTCGTCCGGCGGCGCCTCGGCGCCCGACATGATGCGCGGCGGCTTCAACTGGTCGAAGATCAAGGGAGAGCGCTGGTTCTCGGCCGACGATCTCGACGGCAGCGCCGGGCGGCTGAGCTGCATGGGCGCCGCGCTGGGCGCCGGGGTCGGCACCACCGCGATCACGGCCTTCAACTGGGGCGGCTTCCTGTTCAACTCGCAGGACAGCATCGGCATCAGCTTCGGCGGCGGGGCCTCGGCCATGACCACCGTGGGGCGCTGGTCGCTGGTGACGGAAACCATCATGTACAGCTGACGTCGGGGCGGGCGCGCCGGCGCCCGCTGCGGGTTCACTTGGCGCGGGGCCGGGGGTAAGGGTGGCGGCACACCGCAGCCGACCCGAGCCCGATGCCCGACCCGTCCGACCTTCTCCACTCCATCTTCGGCTTTCCCGAGTTCCGCCCGGGGCAGGAGGAGATCGTGGCCTCCGTGCTGGCGGGCACGCCGACGCTGGCGATCATGCCCACCGGCGGCGGCAAGTCGCTCTGCTACCAGCTTCCCGCGCTGTGCCGCGAGGGAGCGACGCTGGTGGTCTCGCCGCTCATCGCGCTGATGCGCGACCAGGTCGCTGCCCTGAAGGGCCTTGGCGTGGAGGCCGGCGCGCTCTGCTCCGCCAACACCGAGGAGGAGACCGACGCGGTGTTTCGCGCGATCGACGCGGGCACGCTGAAAATTCTCTACATGGCCCCCGAACGGCTGCGCTCCTCGGGCACCGAGCGTCTGCTGCGCCGCGCCGGGGTGCAGCTCATCGCGGTGGATGAGGCCCATTGCGTCAGCCAGTGGGGCCATGACTTCCGCCCCGATTACCTCGAGATCGGCCCGCTCTGCGCCCGGATGGGCGTGCCGCTCGCCGCCTTCACCGCCACCGCGGATGCCGAGACCCAGGAGGAGATCGTCACCCGGCTCTTCGGCGGCACCCCGCCCCGCGCCTTCCTGCGCGGCTTCGACCGGCCCAACCTGCGGCTCGCCTTCGAGGCCAAGGACAAGCCCCGCGCCCAGATGCTCGCCTTCGCCGCCGCCCGGCGCGGGCAGGCGGGCATCGTCTATTGCGGCACGCGGGCACGGACCGAGAGCATCGCCGCCGCCCTCAGCGCCGAGGGCCACGCCGCCGTGGCCTATCACGCGGGCATGGAGGCCGAACCGCGCCGCGAGGTCGAACGCCGCTTCCAGGCCGAGGACGGGCTGATCGTCGTGGCCACGGTCGCCTTCGGCATGGGCATCGACAAGCCCGACATCCGCTGGGTGCTCCACGCCGACCTGCCCAAGTCGATCGAGAGCTACTACCAGGAGATCGGCCGCGCCGGGCGCGATGGCCTGCCCGCCGACACGCTCACGCTCTACGGGCCCGACGACATCCGCCTGCGCCGGGCGCAGGTGGACGAGTCGCTCGCCCCGCCCGAGCGCCGCGCCGCCGACCACGGGCGGCTCAACGCGCTGCTGGGGCTGGCCGAGGCGCAGGGTTGCCGCCGCAAGCTGCTGCTGGGCTACTTCGGCGAGCAGAGCGGCGAGTGCGGCAACTGCGACCTCTGCGACAAGCCGCCCGAGCTGTTCGACGGTACCGAGGCGGTGCGCATGGCGCTCTCCGCCGCGCTGCGCACCGGCGAGTGGTTCGGCGCGGGCCACCTGACCGATATCCTGCTCGGCATCGAAACCGAGAAGGTGAAGGCCCGCGGCCACGCCGACCTGCCCACTTTCGGGGTGGGCACAAAGCACAGCCGCAAGGTCTGGCAGGCGGTGTTCCGGCAGATGATGGGGCTCGACCTGATGCGCCCCGACCCCGAGCGCCACGGCGCGCTGCGGATGACAGAGGCCGCCCGGCCGATCCTGCGCGGCGAGGCCCGGATCACCCTGCGGCGCGATTCCATCGACAAGGCCGATACCGCCCGCCGCCCGGCGGTGAAGATGCTGGTCAGCGAGGAGGACGCGCCGCTGCTCTCGGCGCTGAAGGCCAAGCGCCGGGCGCTGGCCGAGGCGCAGCGGGTGCCGGCCTATGTGGTGTTTGCCGACCGCACCCTGATCGAGATGGTCGAGAAACGCCCCGAGACGCTCGACCAGATGGCCCAGGTCAGCGGCGTGGGGGCGAAGAAGCTGGAGCAATACGGCGCGGCCTTCCTGGCCGTGCTCACCGGCGCGACCACGCCCGAGATGCACCCGGCCCGGCGTGCCCTGGCCGCGCGCGGGCAGGGCGAGGCCTTCGACCGGCTGCAGGAGGTGGCCCAGGGGCTCTACCGGGGCGCGGACGGCACGGCCAAGCCGCTCTCCTGCGACACCGCGCTGCTGCGCCGGATCGTGAAGGCCCATCCGGCGAGCCTCGACGCGCTGGGGCGGGTTCAGGGCATGTCCGAGCGGCATGTCGAGCGTTTCGGCGGCGCCTTTCTCCAGGCGCTGGCGCCGGAGTAGCGCGCCTGCCCGCTGCGATGACAGGGCGAAGCGCCGAAGAGCGGCCGGGCCCGCCCCGCCCGCCCTTCGAGGCGTCCTTGCGGGTGTTTCCCTCGCCCGCGACCCCGGCTAAAAGCCCCCCATGCTCATCGTGATCTCCCCCGCCAAGCGGCTCGACTGGCAGCCGCGCGACACCGACCAGACCGCCCCGGCCTTTCCCGAAGATGCCGCAAGGCTGGCCCGCGCCGGTGCCAGGCTCTCGCGCCCCGCGATCCAGAAGCTGATGGATCTTTCGCCCGACCTTGCGAAGCTGACCCAGGACAGGTTCCGCGCCTTTGCGCCCGAGCCCGCGCCCGAGGTCACCCGCCCCGCCGCGCTGGCCTTCGCGGGAGACACCTACATGGGCCTCGAGGCCGCCTCCCTGGATCCCGACGAGCTGGACTGGGCGCAGGATCACCTGCGCATCCTGTCGGGTCTCTACGGGCTGCTGCGCCCGCGCGACGCGATCCAGCCCTACCGGCTCGAGATGGGGTCACGGCTGAAGGTCGGGCGCACGGCCAACCTCTACGGCTACTGGGGCGACAAGCTGGCCGAGCGGTTGGCCGGGGAGGCGCGTGCGCTGGGCACCGAAACGCTGGTGAACTGCGCCAGCCAGGAGTATTTCGGCGCGGTCGCGCCCGGGGCGCTGGACGGGTTGCGCGTGGTCACCCCCCGGTTTCTCGAAGAAAAGCCGGGCGGCGCGAAGCAGGTGAGTTTCTTCGCCAAGCAGGCGCGCGGGGCGATGGCACGGTTCATCATCCAGCGCCGGCTGCAGGATGCCGCGGCGCTTGAGGCCTTCGACACCGGCGGCTACCGCTTCCGCCCCGACCTGTCGGAGCCCGACGCGCCCACCTTCTCACGGCCCGACACCACCGCCTGAACCGGGTCAGCCCGCCCGCGCCGCTCCGGTTTCGGCTGTCGCCTGCGCCGGGCCGAAGGGCTCGGCCCCCTCTGGCGCGTGAATCGCGAGCTGCTCGTGAATGAGCTGCTTTTTCAGCGGTTTGGCCAGGTAGTGGTCGAGTCCGGCGGCGAGGATCGCCTCGGCGTCTCCGGCCATGGCATGGGCCGTCATCGCCACCACCGGCACCCGGGGCCAGCCGTGCTCTGCCTCCAGCGCGCGGATCGCGCGGGTTGCGGCCTTGCCGTCCATCTCGGGCATGGAGATGTCCATGAACACGAGATCGGGGCGGGTGGTGCGGTAGAGATCGACAGCCTCCGCGCCATTCTCGGCAAAGCTCAGCTCCAGGGCGAGACCCTTGAGCATGGCCGCGAACACCAGCCGGTTGGTCTTGTTGTCCTCCGCGGCCAGCACCCGCATCACCCGTGCCGGCGCCGGGCGCGGGGCGGGCAGCGCGGCCTCCTGCGCGGAAAAGCGCAGCGGCACGGCGGGCAGGGTGGCCATCACCGCGGCGATGTCGGCGTTGCGATAGGGGTAGGTCACCATGTGATCCACTCCGGTTCCGGCGAGCGCCTGGCGCACGGCGGCCTTGCCGTGCCGCAGGATGCAGGCGATTTGGCTGCGGGGCAGCACCGCGCGCAGCCCGCGCACCAGCCCGGCCGGATCCTCGCCCAGAAAGGCGCCGTCGATCACCAGCAGGTCGGGTTCCGGCCCGCTCTCGATGAGCGCGTGCAGCAGGTCCGGCGTGCGGGCGAGCTCGACCTCGAGGCCCACCACCTCCGAGCGGTGCCGGGCGGTATCGGCCCCGGCGCGGGTGGAGGTGGCCACGATCACCCGCGGCGCGCGCCCCTCGGGCCATCGGCCTACCGGGGTGCAGGGCGCTTCCGCCGGAAATGACAGCTCCAGCGTGAAGGTCGTGCCCTGCCCGGGCTGCGAGCGCAGGCCTATGCGCCCGCCCATCAGCTCCACCAGCTGTCGGGTGATCGCAAGGCCGAGCCCGGTGCCCTCGAAGCGCCGGTTGCCCTCGTCCTGCACCTGGTTGAACTGGCCGAAGATATGCTCCTGCAACTCGGGCGGGATGCCGATGCCGGTGTCCTCCACGGCGATCCGCAGGCTCCAGGGCTCGCCTTCGGCGCGGGGCGGGGCCGCCCGCACCTCGATCCGCACATAGCCGGTTTCGGTGAACTTGATGGCGTTGCCCAGCAGGTTGACCACCACCTGCCGCAGGCGCTTGGGGTCGGCGGTGACCATCACCGGGGCGTTCGGAGCGTAATCGAGCATCAGGTCCAGCCCGCGCTCGCGGGCCACCGGCATCGAAAGCGTGACCACCTCGCAGAGCATCGCCTCGAGGTCGAACCGGGCCGGGTAGAGCTCCAGCCGCTCGGCCTCGGCACGGGAAAAGTCGAGCACGTCGTTGATGATCTCCAGCAGCGCCTCGCCGGAATTGCGGATGGTGCGGATGAACAGCGCCTGCTCCTCGTCGATACTCGTGTCGAGCAGCAGGTCGGCCATGCCCACCACCCCGTTCATCGGCGTGCGCAGCTCGTGGCTCATCTTGGCCAGAAAGGCCGATTTGGCGCGGGTCGCGGCCTCGGCGGCGTCGCGCGCCTTCTTCAGCTCGCGTTGCTGGCGCATGTTGTGGGTGATGTCGATGCCGAGGCAGACCATGTCGCCATTGGCGCTGCGCCGGTCGTGCAGCCGCAGGTAGCGCCCGTCGAAGAGGCGGATCGTGATGTCGGGGATGGTCTCGGTGTCCCAGCGGTCGAGCATGGATGTGATCCAGTCGCCCGGGTTGGCCTCGCCCGGGTCCACCAGCCCCTCCTCCACCGCAAGGCGCAGCAAGTCCATGTAGGTGATGCCCGGGGCCATCGACTCGAGCCCCTCGAAGAGCGAGAGCCAGGCGGAGTTGGCAGCCACCAGCCTGTCTTCGGCGTCGAAGACGGCAAAGCCGTCGGTCACCGTCTCGACCGAATCCCACAGCCGCCGCTCGGCGATGGTGGCGGCCTTCTCGGCCTTCTCCAGGTTGGCGCGGGTCTCCTGCGCCACGCCCTTCATGGTCTCGGCCTCCTCCTTCAGGGCATGGGCCTGGGCGCGGGTGGTGGCGACCACCTCGCGCTGCGCGATGATGGTGTCCGACAGCTTCAGCGCATGGTCCGAGAGCTTGCGGTTGGCGGCCATCAGCTCGCGGCTCTTCAGCTCCAGCATCCGCTCGGCCGCGAGCCGCCCCCGCCTCTCTCTCGCCAGCTTGTCGGTCAGTGACATCCCAGGGCTCCCCGTCGCTCCGGCGGCCCGCACTGCCCGGCTGGGGGACTCATGGTTAAGAGCGGCCGCACCCCGGTTTTGCCCGCTTTGTCTTTAAACGTCCTTAACGTGAAATCGGCATTCACTTCTGGGTCGCCCCACTGGACTCGCGCGGCGGGGCCATGTCACGATCATCGCGGATTCACCGCATTTAAGAACCGAGGACATTTCACATGCGTTGCAGCCTTCTCGCGCCCTTCCTCTGCCTGCTGATTGCCCTTTCGGCCGGCCTGCCTGCCGCCGCACAGCAGGGGCCGGGCCAGCCCGCGCCGATCCCCGAGCGGCGGCTGGTGCCCGAGAAGGACGTGGATTTCTACGGTGCCGACCTGCGCGCGCTCTTCGACACGTCCTATGATGCCTGCCGCGCGGCCTGCGTTGCCGATTCCGCCTGCACCGCCTTCACCTTCAATGCCCGCTCCAACGCCTGCTTCCCCAAGCGCGGGGTCGAGCGGCGCGAGGCCTATGAGGGCGCGCAATCGGCCACCGTGGTCACCGAAAGCAGCGAGCGGCTCGCGCTGGCCCGCAGCCGCGCCGCCGAGCTGGAATTCCTCCGCTCCGGTGATCTGACCTCGGCCCGCAGCTTTGCCGAGGAGATGGCCAGCCTGCACTCCCCCGCCGGCTGGGCCCTGGACCGGCTCGAGGCCGGGGCGCTTGAAGCCTCGCGCAACGGAAATTTCCGCGAGGCGATGATCTGGGTCGGCCCGGCGGTGGTGATCGCCGACCGCGACGACCAATGGGTGGATTACGCCCGCTACGCGCTCGACGCGCCGGGCGACAACAGCTCCGAGAAGCGGCAATACGAGCGCCGCGCCCTGATGGCCTCGATCAACGCCTACCTGCGCGCCGATTCCGGGGTCGACCAGTCCGCCGCGCTGCGGCTGCTGGCCTCCGCGCTGGAGCGGGCCGGACGCGGGCGCGACATGATCCCGGCGCTGCGGCTGGCGCAGCAGGTGCTGCCCAACGCAGGCACCCAGGCCGCGCTCGATGACGCGCTGGGCAAATACGGCTTCCGCGTGACCGAGCACCAGGTGGATCCCAACCCCGCCACCCCCCGCGTCTGCGTTTCGTTCTCCGAGCGGCTGGCCGAAACCGGCACCGATTACGCGCCCTACGTGTCGCTGCCCGGCACCTCCTTTACCGCCGAGGCCTCGGGCAGCCAGCTCTGCATCGAGGGCCTGATGCACGGCGAGCGCTACCGGGTGCTGCTGCGCGCCGGCCTGCCCTCGGCCACCGGCGAGAAGATGATCAAGGACGTGGACCTCTCCTTCTACGTCCGCGACCGCGACCCGCAGGTGCGCTTCCCCGGCCGGGCCTACGTGCTGCCCAGGACCGAGGATGCCGCCGTGCCGATCGTGACGGTCAACACCGAGGAGGTGGACCTGTCGCTGCACCGCGTCTCCGACCGCAACCTGCTCCGGGTGATCCAGGAGAGCTACTTCGGCCGCCCGCTGAACGAGTGGGAGGTGGACTATTTCGAAGGCGACATCGCCGAGACGGTCTGGGAGGGCACCGGCCACATGGAGCGGCGCCTGAACGAGGATGTCACCACCCGCCTGCCCATGGCCGAGGCCATCGCCGACCTGCCCGCGGGCGTCTATGCCCTGAAGGCCGGGATTCGCGGCGCCGACCCCTACGAGACGCCCCCGGCGACCCAGTGGTTCGTGATCTCCGACATCGGACTGGCCTCGATGTCGGGCGCCGACGGGCTGCATGTCTTCACCCGCTCCCTCACCACCGCCGAGCCGATGGCGGGGCTCGAGGTCACGCTGCTCTCGCGCTCCAACCGCGAGCTGGGGCAGACCACCACCGATGCGCAGGGCTATGCCATGTTCGAGCCGGGCCTCACCCTCGGGCGAGGCGGCGCGGCACCGGCGATGGTGCTGGTCAAGCAGGGCGAGGACGACATGGGCTTCCTGTCGCTCACCGATCCCTCCTTCGACCTCTCCGACCGGGGGGTGGAGGGCCGGGAGCCCGCGGGCGCGGTCGATGCCTTCCTCACCACCGATCGCGGCGCCTATCGCGCCGGCGAAACGATCTATGCCACCGCTCTGGTGCGCGACGGCCAGGCCGAGGCCATCGACGGGCTGCCCCTGACCGCCATCCTCACCCGCCCCGACGGGGTGGAATATGCCCGCCACTTCTCTCCCGGCGGGGTGGACGGCGGCCATGTGTTCTCGATGCCCGTCTCCGGGGTCGCGCCGCGCGGCGCCTGGAGCCTCGCCCTGCATGCCGACCCGAAGGCGCCGCCGCTCGCCACGCGCACCGTGCTGGTGGAGGATTTCCTCCCCGAGCGGATCGACTTCACCCTTGCCCTGCCGACCGAGGGGCTGACCGAGGGTGAGGCCACGGCCGAGATCGACGTGCGCTACCTCTTCGGCGCACCCGGCGCGGGCCTGCCCGTGGAGGGCGAGCTGCGCATCTCCGCGCGCCGCCAGCTCGAGGCGTTTCCGGGCTACCACTTCGGCTCGCAGAACAACGCCAACGGCCCGCAAACCTCCTGGCTCGACAGCACCAGCACCGATGACGACGGCAAGGCCCGGCTCGCACTGACCATGCCCGACGAGATGGAAGGCTTCGACGGCCCCATCGAGGCGCGGCTCACCGTGCGCGTGGCCGAGGGCTCGGGCCGCCCGGTGGAGCGCCGCGAGGCAGTGGTGACCGGGCCGGGCAAGCCGATGATCGGCATCAAGCCCGCCTTTGAGGGCGTGGTGCCCGAGGGCACCGAGGCCGGCTTCTCGGTGATCGCGCTCGGGGCCGACCTCGCGCCCGCCGACATGGCCGTGAAATGGACGCTGAACCGCGTCACCCGCAGCTACCAGTGGTACAGTGAGTACGGCGCCTGGAACTGGGAGCCGATCACCCGCCGGGAGCGCATCGCCGTGGGCGAGGGCCGGCTCGGGGCCGACCCGCTCGCCGTGGCGGGGCAGGTCGACTGGGGCACCTACGAGCTGGTAGTGGAGCGGCTGGACGGCGAGTATGTCTCGGCCTCCTACGAGTTCTACGCCGGCTGGTATGCGCCGGTCGACGTGTCCTCCACGCCCGACACGCTTGAGGTTTCGCTCGATGCCGAGAGCTACAGGCCGGGCGACACTGCGACCCTGCGGATCGTGCCGCGCTATGCCGGCAAGGCGCTGGTCACGGTCGTCTCCAACCGCCTGATCGACATGAAGATGGTCGAGGTGGCCGAGGGCACCGACACGCTGGTGCAGCTTCCCGTGACCGACGACTGGGGCGCGGGCGCCTATGTGACCGCCACGCTGATCCGCCCGATGGACGTGGCCGACAAGCGCGGCCCGGCCCGCGCGCTGGGCCTCAGCCACGCCAGCGTGGACCCGGGCGCGCACCAGCTTGCCGCCCGCATCGAGGCCCCCGCCGAGATCCGCCCGCGCGGCCCGCTCGAGGTCGCCGTGAAGGTCGAGGGCGTGCTGCCGGGCGAAACCGCCCATGTCACCCTCGCCGCCGTCGACCAGGGCATCCTCAACCTCACCGGATTCACCCCGCCCGACCCCTCGGGCCACTACTTCGGCCAGCGCCGCCTCGGCATGGGGATGCGCGACATCT
The DNA here is from genome assembly GCF_900142295.1 of Vannielia litorea. Classification (NCBI taxonomy): domain Bacteria; kingdom Pseudomonadati; phylum Pseudomonadota; class Alphaproteobacteria; order Rhodobacterales; family Paracoccaceae; genus Vannielia; species Vannielia litorea. The sequence continues at coordinate 3,136,677 of NZ_FSRL01000001.1, read as the reverse complement.
ACGGCCGGCTGATCGACGGGATGAACGGCGCAGTGGGCGAGATCCGCTCGGGCGGTGATGCCGCCTCGGCCTCCCGCCAGTCGCCGCCGCCGACCGAGGAGCTGGTGGCCTATTTCTCCGGCCCGCTCGAGGTGGGGGCCGATGGCTATGCCCGCACCTCCTTCGAGATGCCCTCCTTCAACGGCACGGTGAAGGTCATGGCCGTGACCTGGTCGAAGACCGGGGTGGGGCAGGCCTCCGCCGATGTGCTGGTGCGCGACCCCATCGTGCTGCAAGCCTCGCTGCCGCGTTTCATGGCGCCGGGCGACGAGGGCCGGCTGCTGCTGGAGATCACCCATGCCTCCGGCGAGACCGGCCAGATCGGCCTTTCCGTCACCGGCACCGGCGTGACCCTGCCCACCGGCGCGGCTTCCACGATGGAGCTGGCGCAGGGCCAGACCATCCGCTTGCCGCTCACCGTGGTCGCGGGCGATCCCGGCCTCGCGCGGATCAACGTGGCGCTCACCACGCCCTCCGGCGAGGTGCTCGACAAGCCGCTGAACCTGCCCATCGAGTTGAACGATCCGGAAGTCTCGCGCACCTCGCGCTTCGAGCTGGCCTCGGGCCAGAGCTTCAGCTTCACCCGTGACGTGTTCACCGGCCTGCAACCGGGCACCGGCAAGGCCACGCTGGCGCTCGGCCCGCTCGGCCGGTTCGACGTGCCGGGCCTTCTGGCCTCGCTCGACCGCTACCCCTACGGCTGCACCGAACAGACCACCTCGCGCGCCCTGCCGCTGCTCTACTTCGACGAGGTGGCCCGCGCGATGGGGCTGGAGGAGCAGGCCGACACCCGGCAACGGGTGGAGGGGGCGATCACCCGCATCCTCGCCCGCCAGGCGGCCTCGGGCGGCTTCGGCCTCTGGTATGCCTCCGACGGCGACTTCTGGCTCGACGCCTATGTGACCGACTTCCTTAGCCGGGCCCGGGCGCAGGGCTACGAGGTGCCCGCCATCGCCTTCCGCAACGCGCTCGACAACCTGCGCAACCAGGTCAACTACGCCGCCGACTTCGACAGCGGCGGCGAGGCCATCGCCTATGCGCTGATGGTGCTGGCCCGCGAGGGCGCGGCCTCGATGGGCGACCTGCGCTACTATGCCGACGTGAAGCCGGAGGCCTTCACCACGCCGCTTGGCGCGGCCCAGCTCGGCACCGCGCTGGCGCTCTACGGCGACCCGACCCGGGCCGACGCCATGTTTGCCCGCGCCGCCGCCCAGCTCGCCGCCACCCCCGGCGAGGAGCAGGCCACCTCCTGGCGCGACGATTACGGCACCAACCTGCGCGATGCCGCCGCCGTTCTGGCGCTCTCCGCCGAGGCCGGGAGCAACACGGTCAACCGCGAGGCGCTGGCCGTGCGCGTGACCGGGCAGACCGGCCACACCTCGACGCAGGAGAAGGTCTGGACCCTGATGGCCGCCAAGGCGCTGATCGACGCTGCCCCGCGCGACGGCTTCACCCGCAACGGCCAGCCGGTCACCGGCCCGCTGGTCGAGGTGCTGGCCGACGAGACGGCAGCGCAGCCGGTCGAGATCCGCAACGACAGCGGCGCGCAGACGACCCTGACCCTCACCACCTTCGGCGTGCCCTCCGAGCCCGAGCCCGCCGGTGGCAACGGCTATGCGATCGAGCGGCAGTACTACACGATGGAGGGCTTCGGAGTTGATCTCGGCGCGGTGCCTGCGGGCGAGCGCATGGTGGTGGTGCTCACCGTCACCCCCTTCGGCCGCCGCGATGCCCGGCTGATGGTGGACGATGCCCTGCCCGCAGGCTTCGAGATCGACAACCCCTCGCTGATCCGCTCCGGCGACATCCGCGAGCTCAACTGGCTCCAGACCACCTCCGCCGAACACTCCGAGTTCCGGCAGGAGCGGTTTCTCTCGGCGGTCAACTGGCGGTCCGACAAGCCGTTCCGGCTGGCCTATATCGTCCGCGCCATCTCGCCGGGCAGCTATCACCACCCGGCGGCCTCGGTCGAAGACATGTATCGCCCCGCCTACCGCGCCCGCACCGATGCGGGCCGGGTGACGGTGGTGGAATAGGGCCGGGGGCGCCGGTGAAGAACGGCAAACCCCACGCCACCGCCCGCTGGCGCCGGCTGGACCGGCCCGGCGAAGACACCTGCCGCCTGGTCGAGGAACCGGGCGGCTGGATGCTTTGCGGCCACGCCCGCTATGACCACGGCGGCCAGCGCACCGCGCTGGATTACCTGGTGCGCTGCAACGCCATGTGGGAGGCGCAATCGGCCGATGTGACCGGGCTGATCGGCGGGCAGGAGGTGGCCTGGCGGTTGCTGCGCGGCCCCACCGGCTGGTGCCTCGGCGACGGCCCGGCGGCGCTGGAGGACTGCGTGGATGTCGACCTCGCCTTCACCCCGGCCACCAACCTCCTGCCGCTGCGCCGGCTGGCCTTCGAGGGCACCGAGGAGGTGGCGGCGGCCTGGTTCCGCGAGGAGCAGGACGGCACGCTGGAGCGCCTGCCCCAGCGCTACACCCAGAAGGGCGCGGGCCGTTTTGCCTATGCCTCGCCGGGCTTCGAGGCCGAGCTGACGGTGCACCCCACGGGCTTTGTCACCCATTATCCCGGTCTCTGGGAGGGGGCGGTCGATGTTGCGTGAGCGGCTCATCGGGCGGCTGGCGGTGGGCCTGGCCATCGCCCTCTTCGCCCTCGGGCTGGCGCGCGACAGTCTCGACCAATGGGTCGACGGCACGGTGCTGCCGCCGCTGGTGGCCGAGGCCTCGCCCGAGGTGCTGGCCCGCGACGGCAGCCTGCTGCGGGCCTATACCGTCTCCGATGGGCGCTGGCGGCTGCATGCCACGCCGGCCGATGTCGACCCGCGCTATGTGAACATGCTGCTGGCCTACGAGGACAAGCGCTTCCGGTCGCATCCGGGCGTGGACTGGCGGGCCACCCTGCGGGCCGTGGCCCAGGCGGTGTGGCACGGCGAGGTGGTGTCGGGCGGCTCCACGCTCACCATGCAGGTCGCCCGGATCCTTGAAGACGGGCCCACCGGCCAGTGGGAGGGCAAGATCCGGCAGGTCCGGCTGGCGCTGGCGATGGAGCGGCGGCTGGGCAAGCAGGCGATCCTAGAGCTCTACCTCAACCGCGCACCCTTCGGTGGCAACCTCGAAGGGGTCCGCGCCGCCTCGCTCGCCTATTTCGGCAAGGAGCCGCGCCGCCTGACCCCCGCCGAGGCCGCGCTGCTGGTGGCCCTGCCGCAAAGTCCCGAGCGCCGCCGCCCAGACCGCGCCAACGATGCGGCCAGCGCCGCCCGCAGCCGTGTGCTCGACCGGATGGTAGGCAAGGGCCTGCTGTCGCCTGCCGAGGCGGAAGCGGCGCTGCGCGACCCGGTGCCCGCCCGCCGCCGCGACTTTCCGGCGCTGGCGCCGCACCTGTCGGATCAGCTGCTGGCCGCCAATCCCATCGGCACCCGCCACGCCACCACCATCGACAAGCGCCTGCAATCCGCGCTGGAGCCGCTCGCCGCGCAGACCGCCCGCGAGATCGGCGAGAGCATCTCGGTCGCCATCGTGGTGGCCGACCACCAGACCGGCGAGATCCTCGCCTCGATCGGCTCGGCAGGCTACCTCGACGACACCCGCGCCGGCTGGGTCGACATGACCCGTGCCTTCCGCTCCCCCGGATCGGCGCTGAAACCGCTGGTCTACGGGCTGGCCTTCGACCAGGGGCTGGCGCACCCCGAAACCCTGATCGAAGACCGCCCGATGGCCTTCGGCAGCTATGCGCCGCAGAACTTCGACAACCACTATCGCGGCACGATCCGGATCTCCGAGGCGCTGCGGCAATCGCTGAACATCCCCGTGGTGCAGCTCACCGAGGCGCTGACGCCCGAGCGGCTGCTGGCGCACATGCGCCGCGCCGGGATGGAGCCCAAGCTGCCGCAGGGCCGACCGGGCCTCGCCGTGGCGCTGGGCGGCCTCGGCGTTACGCTGAACGACCTCACCCAGCTCTACGCGGCGCTGGCCCGCGGAGGCGAGAGCATCGCGCTCTCCGCCGCGCAGAGCCCGCGGCACCCCGCGCCGCGCCGCGTGCTCTCGCCCGAGGCGGCCTGGCAGGTCACCCATATCCTCGCGCAGCTCCCGCCGCCGCCACGCGCCTCGCACGGCCCGATGGCCTGGAAGACCGGCACCAGCTACGGCCACCGCGACGCCTGGGCGCTGGGCTACGATGCCCGCCACGTGGTGGGCGTCTGGATCGGCCGGGCCGACGGCACGCCGGTGCCGGGGGCCTTTGGCGCGGGCATCGCCGGCCCGCTGCTCTTTGCCAGCTTCGACCGCCTGAAGCACCAGCGCGAGGCCTTCGCCCCGCCGCCGCCCTCGGTGTTGCTGGTCTCCAACCCCGAGCTGCCCCAGCCGCTGCGCAACTTCGCCTCGCGCTCCGCCGCGCTCTCCACCACTGCGCCCGATGCCCCCAAGCTCGCCTACCCGCCCGACGGGGCCGAGCTGGAGACCGGCGGCGCGCTGGTGGTCAAGCTCCGCGACGGCCGCCCGCCCTTCACCCTGCTGGCCAACGGCGCACCGCTCGCCACCGGCCTGCGCGACCGCGAGGCGCAATTCGACTGGGCCGCGCCGGGCTTTCTGCAGCTCACCGTGATCGACGCCGAGGGCCGCGCCGCCCGCGCCTCGATCCGCGTGCTGAACTGAGAGCGCCCGCCAAGAGAGGTTCTGGTGGTTACCTGAAGCAAGAGAATGAACAGGGCGCGTGGCCGGCCCCATCTTCTTGCTGCAAGTCCTCATGCGAAACGCCCTAAACTTGCGCGACAGCGGGGCAGGGCGTAGGGAGGGGAAACATCCTCAGGAGGCTCCCATGCACACCGCGACCGCCAATGCCGCCACGGCCCACAACCGCCTGCCCGACGACCGCCTGATCGTGGCGCTCGACGTGCCCAACGCGGTGCAGGGGCTGGAGCTGGCCGGGCGGCTGAACGCGGCGGTGAGCTTCTACAAGATCGGGCTGGGCATGCTCTGCGGCGGCGGCATGGCCCTGGCCAACGAGCTGAAGCAGGAGCACGGCAAACGCATCTTCCTCGACATGAAGCTCTTCGACATCGGCGCGACGGTGGAGGCCGCCGTGCGCGGGATCGCCCAGTTCGAGCTCGATTTCCTCACCGTCCACGGCGACCCGCATGTGGTGCGCGCGGCGCAGGAGGGCAAGGGCGGCACCGAGCTGAAGATCCTCGCCGTGACCATCCTCACCTCGCTCGACCGGGCCGATCTCGATGCCGGGCTGATCCGAGCGGGCGATGTGGCCGAGATCGTCACCGAGCGCGCGGCGCGGGCCTTCGAGGCCGGGGCCGACGGGGTGATCGCCTCGCCGCATGAGGCGGCAGCGATCCGGGCGCTGCCGAGCGCGGCGGGCAAGCTCATCGTCACTCCCGGCGTACGGCCCGAGGGCAGCGCCAAGGGCGACCAGAAGCGCATCGCCACGCCGGCCTACGCCGTGGAGCAGGGGGCCGACCACATCGTGGTGGGCCGCCCGGTATGGCAGGCGGCAGACCCGGATGCCGCCGCCCGCGCCATCGTCTCCGAACTGCCCTGAGCCAGATGGCCCAAGCAAAAAGCCGCCCCGGAGGGCGGCTTTTCGTTTTGTCGCTTCGGGCGCAGCTCAGCCCTCGTTGATGTCCTCGTCGAAGGTCTGCACCTGGCGGCCCTTGCCGCCGAAGGTCTTGTAGCAGACCACCCAGGCCACCACGGAGACCACGGCGAAGAACAGCGCCAGCCAGGCGAGGCTGCCGCCAAAGCTGATGCCCAGGGCCAGCAGCACGCCGGTGATCGCCGCGCCGATGGCGAAGCCCACGAAGATGAAGCCGGGGGCGAAGAGCTCGAGGATCGCCAGCACCACGGCCAGCGCGAGCCAGGCCCACCAGGTGGTGAAGAACTCTGCCATCACGCGCCACCCCGCAGCATCTTGAAGGCGTTGCCGAAGGCCTGGATCGCGTCGGACGGCACGATGATCGTCTGCTTGCCGTCACCCTCGCCCAGCGCCACCAGGCTCTCCACCTGCTTCAGGGCGATCTGGTATTGCGCCGCCTCCAGCCCGTTGTCGGCAATCGCCGCAGCCACCACGCCGGTGGCATAGGCCTCGGCATCGGCCTGCACCCGGCGGGCCTTGGCCTTCTGCTCGGCGGCGTAGAGGTCGGCGTCGGCGGCAAGCTCCACCGCGCGCCGCTTGCCCTCGGCCTCGGTCACCTGCGCCCGGCGGGCGCGCTCGGCGTTGAGCTGCTGCAGCATCGCCTGGCGGGTCTGCTGGTCGAGGTTCACATCGAGAATCTCGGCGCGGGTCACCTCGATGCCCCAGTCATCCACCGCGCTCTCGACCAGGCTCTTGATCGAGGCGATCAGCGCGGAGCGGTTCGATTGCACCTCGTCCAGCTCCATCTTGCCGATCTCGGAGCGGACGATACCGGCCACGGTGGTGGCAATGGCGCCGTCCACGTCGCGGATCCGGTAGACCGTCTTTTCCGGCTGGAGAATCCGGTAGAACACCGAGGTCTCGACCTGCACCAGCACGTTGTCGGCGGTGATCGCGTCCTGGCTGGAGTTCGGCAGCTGCCGCTCGAGGATCGAAATCTTGTGCCGCACCCGGTCGATGAAGGGGACGATCAGGTTGATGCCCGGTCCAAGCACCGATTTCAGGCGCCCGAACCGCTCGACCACGTATTTCTCCGACTGCGGAACGACCCGCACGCCGAGGAAGATCGAGATGATGACGAAGAGCGCGAGGAGGCCGACCACGATGGTGCCGCCGCCGACGCTCGGAAGGAAATCCATGAAGTTCATGCCCAAATCCTGTAAAAAACTGCCCCTGCCTCTCCACATATGTGGATCGCTCACGCCGTTTTGAAGTGTTTTTCGACATAGCCCCCCGTCGCCGGGCAGAGCGTGACCGCTTGGACACGCGCCGCCGCGGCGCTACCATGCGGGCGCCTGACGAGTGCCACAAACCATGCCCGCCCTCTGCCGCGACTGCCTGACCCCGTTCGAAAACGGCGTCCGCTGCCCCGCCTGCCGGTCGCCGCGCGTGATCGCGCACCCCGAGCTTTTCAGCCTTTCCATCGCCCACATGGATTGCGACGCCTTCTATGCCTCGGTCGAAAAGCGCGACAACCCGGAGCTGGCGGCAAAGCCCGTCATCATCGGCGGCGGCCGGCGCGGGGTGGTCTCGACCGCCTGCTACATCGCCCGGATCAAGGGCGTGCGCTCGGCCATGCCGATGTTCCAGGCGCTCAAGCTCTGCCCCGAGGCGGTGGTGGTGAAGCCGCGGATGGAGGTCTATGTCGAGGTCTCGCGCCAGATCCGCGCGATGATGGAGGATCTGACGCCCTCCATCGAGCCGCTCTCGCTGGATGAAGCCTTCATGGATCTCACCGGCACCGCGCGCCTGCATGGCCAGCCGCCGGCGGTGATGCTCGCCGGGCTGGTGAAACGGATGAAGACCGAGCTGGGCGTCACCGGCTCCATCGGGCTCAGCCACAACAAGTTTCTCGCCAAGATCGCGTCGGACCTCGACAAGCCGCAGGGCTTTTCGGTGATCGGGGTGGCGGAGACCGAGGCGTTCCTGCGCGACAAGCCGGTGCGGATGATCTGGGGCGTCGGGCAGGCGTTTCAGGCCGCGCTCGAGGGCGCGGGCATCCGCACCTTCGCCGACCTGCGCCGCTGGGAGCAGAAGGAGCTGGCCGCCCGTTTCGGCGCCTCGGGCGCGCGGCTCTGGCATCTCGCGCGGGGGCAGGACAGCCGCCGGGTGAGCCGCGACTCGGGCCTCAAGAGCATCAGCAACGAAACCACCTTCTTCGAAGACACCGCCAGCGCCGACATTCTCGACGGCCACATCTGGCGCCTTGCCGAGAAGGTCTCGGCCCGCGCCAAGGCCAAGGAGCTCTCGGGGCGCACGGTCACGCTCAAGCTGAAGACGGCCAGGTTCAAGCTGCTGACCCGCCGCACCACCCTGCGCGAGCCGACCCAGATCGCCGACAGGATCTACCGCACCGCCCGCGAGCTCTTCGACCATGCCGGGAGCGACGGCCCCTTCCGCCTCATCGGCGTGGGCCTCTCCGACCTCGCGCCGGAGGCCGCCGCCGACCTCTCGGGCGATCTGCTCGATCCCGGCGCAGGCGCCCGCGCCAGGGCGGAGCGGGCGACCGACACGATCCGCGCCCGCTTCGGCAAGGATGCCATCCTGAAGGGCAGGGCGCTCAGGTAGAGGGGCCGGAGGAGCGCGCCTGGCCCTCGACCTTCACGATGGTGCCCTGCGCGGCGGCGCAGAGCTTTTCCTCTCCGTCCGTCACCGAGAAGATGTCGCAGCGCGTCACCGCCTGCCGGCGGCCATGGCCCACCACCTCGCCCCGCGCGATCAGGCGGTCTCCCGCGGCGGGGCGGATGTAGTTGATCTTGATCTCCGAGGTGATCACCGGCCCCAGCACCGTGCCGCCGGCGAAGGTCAGCGCCATGTCGGCGAGGGTGGCGATCACGCCGCCATGGGCGATCCCCATGTGCTGTTTCAGCTCTTCGCGGAAGGGCGCCTCTACAACGCAGCGGCCCTCTCCAAAGCTCTCGAGCTCCGCGCCGACCAGCCGGGAGAACGGTTGCGCATCGAGAATCGCCTGCGCCTCATCTCGTGTCAGCATCCGAACCTCCCCTGCCTGCCGGGCTTCAGGATGCGCCCGTGCGGGCCCGCGTCAAACCTTACGTCACGTTCGGACAGGGGGAGCGGCCTATTCGGCGGCCAGCGGCATTGACGCGGCGCCGCGCCCGATCTCCGCGATCTCGGCGATCACCTCGCCCAGCCGCGCCCGGATCTCGCCGAACTGCGGGCCGCGCGTGATGGTGGCCTCGTCCATGTAGAGCGCGCGGTCGATCTCGACCTGCACCGCATGCTGGCCCCGGGCCGGGCGGCCATAGCTCTGCGCCACATAGGCCCCGGCGAAGGGGGCGTTGCGGGCAACCCGAAAGCCGGCGCGGGCAAAGGCTGCCTCCACGTGGTCCATCACCTCGCCGCCGCAGGCCGCGCCAAAACGATCGCCCAGCACGATCTCGGGCACACGCGCCGCCGCGCCCCGGCCCTTGCGGCTGCCGGCGGCGTCGATCGCCTCATGCGGCATCGAATGGCAGTCGATCAGGATCGCCCGGCCGAACTCGGCGCGCGCCTCGTCGATCTCGTGTTGCAGGGCGCGGTGATAGGGGCGCCAGACCTCGGCAATGCGCGCGCGGGCCTCGTCGAGCGTGATCTTGCCCCGGTAGATCGCCCGCCCGCCCGCCACGACGCGCGGAATCACCCCCAGCCCCGAGCTGACGCGCGGATTGTGCGTCACCGTGGCCACGCCGCTGATGAGCGCCGGGTCGAGCTCGTCGGCCGAGCGGTTCAGGTCGATGTAGGCGCGCGGGGCCGAGGCGGCCAGCAGCACGGCGCCATGCTGGGGCGCGGTGCCGAAAAGCTCGTCCACAAAGGCGTCTTCGGAGCTGCGGATGCTGCGTTCGTCGAGCACGGAGGCCCGCAGGAAGGCCCAGGGATACTCGCTGCCCGAGTGCGGCGAGGCAAACACCGCGCCGGTCGTCCGCACGCGCGGCCGCTCGATCCGGTATGCCCTTGCCTGGCTCTCGTTCATGGCCGCGACTATAGCTTCAAAGCAAGCCATGCCAAAAGCCCTTGAACCATGCGCGGCTTCACTTTATACGCACCGCACCGACGCGGACCGCCCCGCGTCTTTTGCTTTGAGAACGGGGCGATTCGAGGAGGACAGGGCGATTAGCTCAGCGGTAGAGCACTTCGTTGACATCGAAGGGGTCACTGGTTCGATCCCAGTATCGCCCACCATATGAGCCGACCCTTCCAGGGTCATGTTGAACTTGGCACCCAACTGCCGCGTTAGGGGCCGCAAGAGAGGAAAGAGACGATGAAAGTTCGCAACTCGCTCCGCTCGCTGAAAAACCGGCACCGGGATTGCCGCGTGGTCCGCCGTAAAGGCCGTGTCTACGTCATCAACAAGACCCAGCGCCGCTACAAGGCCCGTCAGGGCTGAGACGCTTCAGCGCGCTAGACAGGAAGGGCCGCCCCTCGGGGCGGCCTTTTTTTGTTTTCGGGCGGGCGCGCCGGTCAGAGCCCCAGCGCTCCCGCGATCATCCCGGCGATCTCTGCGTGCAGGGCAGCGCGCTCGCTGCCCTCGGGGTCGGTGCAGACCGGGTCGTCATCTTCCGCCTGCAGCAGCGCCGCCCCCTCCGGCTTGCAGATCGGCATCATGGTGAAGTGATTGGCCGGGTCATGGCGCAGCACCGTCACCCCGGGCAACAGCGCCGCCAGCCCGCTCCGGTCGAAGTCCGTGGCCAGCATCCTGTCCTCGCCGCCGCCAAGCCCCACCATCACCGCGGGCACCTCCAGCCCGGCCACGTCTCCGGCCTCCAGCCCCCAGACGAACCCCGGGTCGATCGCCACCACCTGTGTCACGCGCGCATCACGCCGCGAGGCGTTCCACAGAGCCGGGTCCTGATCCTGCAGGCGCACCTCCTCCGAGAGCAGCAGTTCGCAGGCCTCCATCGCCGCGCCGTGGGTCTCGCAGGCCGCGACGATGCCGGCATGGTTGCCCCGCAGGCCCCCGAGCGAAAGCGCCGTCCACCCGCCGTAGGAGAACCCCGCCGCCATGATCCGGCTGCGGTCGATCCGGGGGGCGTAGCGCGGGTCTTCCAGCAGCCCATCCAGGGCCGCGCGCATGTCTTCGGCCCTTGTCCAGTGCCGCACGCCCCGCGCCATGTCGTGATCGCCCCAGGTGGTGCCGGGGTGGTTCACCACCGCGACGATGGCGCCCCGCGCGGCGAGGTCAGAGGCCAGCCAGGCCAGCGCCCTGTCGGTCCCGCCCATGCCGTGGCTGAGCAGCACCAGCGGGTGGCGGCCGGGCGCGATCTCCGCCCCCATTGCCACCTCCAGGCCCACGAAAACCGGGTTGTCGGCATAAGGCTCCACCGCGCCGCCGCCGCCCGACGGATACCAGATCGCCGCGCGGGTCTCCTTTGCGTGGTGCGGCATGAACATGCTCTCGATCGTCAGCCCCGCGGGCTCGGCGGTGGCGAAGCTGGCCGCCGAGATCATCGGCAGGAGCAGGGCAGCGAGTTTATGTGCAGGGGTCATCGGGTCTCTCCTCGGGTTGAAGTCTGCTGGCCCGACCCTGCGCCCCGCGTCCCGGCCTGCGCGACCTCGAACCGGTTTCAGGTCGCCCGGATCGCGATCTTGGTCTAACGAGGCCGGACACCGCACCAAGCGCAGCGCCCCCATGCCGACCTTCCCGATTCCCGTTTTCGTCGCCCTCGTCCTGCTCTTCGCCTGCCTGCGGCTCTGTCTGTCCGACAGGCGGTTGGGCCCGCTCGCCGCCCTGCTGGCGATCTGCGCCGCGCAGTCGCTCATCATCGCGCTCGCCCAGCACTACGCCCTGCCGGGGATGCGCCACCTCCAGCCGATCACCGCCACCCTGATCCCCGTCGCCGCCTGGCTCGCCTTTCAACTCACCGCCGTGCGCCGCGCCGCCTGGGCGGACCTCGCCCATGCGCTCGTGCCCCTCGGCGCGCTCCTCGCCCTGCTCACGGCCCCCCGCCTGCTCGACCTGGCCTTGCCCGGCGCTTTCCTCGGGTATGGCGCGGCGCTCCTTCTGCGCTCCCTGCAAGGGCCCGACGCCCAGCCGCGCGCCGTTCTGTCCAACGGCAGCATTCCCTCGCTGATCTGGCTCATCATCGGCCTGGCGCTGGTGGCCTCGGCCCTGAGCGATGGGCTGATCCTCGCCGCGCAGGCCAGCGGCTACGGCCACCTGCAACCCTGGATCATCAGCCTCTTTTCGGTCGGCAACCTGCTGGTGATCGGCATCGTCAGCCTGTCGTCCCACCTGCAAACCGGCGCCGAAGACGAGGCCCCGCAGGAGGCCCCCGGCACCGAGCCCGATGCCGAGGTCTGGAGCCGGGTCACCGCCTACATGGCAGAGCGTCGGCCCTATCTCGACCCCGACCTGACCCTCGCAAGGCTGGCCCGCAGGCTCGGCGTGCCCGCCAAGGTGCTTTCGACCACGATCAACCGCGCGACGGACGAGAACGTCTCGCGATTCGTCAACAAGGCACGGGTCGAGGCGGCACAGCGGGCGCTCATGGGCGGCGAGAGCATCACCAACGCCATGCTGTCGTCAGGCTTCAATACCAAGTCCAACTTCAACCGCGAGTTCCTGCGGGTGGCGGGCGAAAGCCCCAGCGACTGGCTCCGCAAACAGGCTCCCGGCGCAGGCCAGCCGCGCGCCGTCGCGCCGGACGCCGGGCAGCGGGGTGGCCTGGCTCGCTAGGGCCTGCGGATGATACTGACGCCCGCGTCGGCCAGCATGCGGCTCACCGTGGCCTCGTCGAGATAGCCCGTCACCTCCAGCTCCCGGTCGCGCTGGAAGCGGCGGATCGCCCGGCGGGTCTGCTGGTCGAATTCGCCATCGGTCGGCCCCGGCTCAAGCCCGAGCTGGGCGAGGCGCCGCTCGACCAGCACGCGGGTGAACTGCGGCAGGCCCAGCGCCTCCTCGCGCGCCTCGGCCTCCTGCCGGTCAGGGCTGGCCTCCTCGGTCAGCCTGTCGATCTGGGCGCGGGCCTCCTCGGCAAAGGCGCCCTGCGGATAGGCCACGAGATAGGCGCGGTAGCTCGCCACCGTGTTGCCCTGCACCGCCACGTCCCAGGCCGCGCGGTCCTGCGCGGCGGCCTGACGGCGCTTGTCCTCCTCGATGATCGAGAGCTGCTCCTGCGCGATCTGGCTGTAGATCCCGTCGGGGTACTTCTTCAGGTACACCCGTAGCCCCGCCTCGTCGCCCGCGGCCCCGGTCACCTCCCAATAGGCCCGGTCCTGCCGCTCGGCCTCCAGGCGGCGGCGCTCGGCCTCGGCCTCCAGCTCGGCGGTGCGGCGCTCGGCCTGCTCGGCCAGCCGGGTGATCTGCTGGCGGGTCAGGTAGGTCGAGGGCGGAAAGCCGTTCTTCTCCTGGAAGGCCTTGATCGCGCCCCGCGTTCCGGGGCCGAAGATGCCGTCGATCCCGCGCGGCCGGTAGTCGAGCACCGTCAGGTTGCGCTGGATCTGCCGGCGCTCGTCGCGGCTCAGCTCCAGCGCCTCCTCGGCCTTGCGCTCGGCGCGGTAGGGCTCTGCCTCGATCTCGGCAATCGCCTTGCGGGCCTGCGCCGCGAACTGCCCCAGCGGGTAGCGGGCGAGGTAGCCCAGGTAGGCCTCCTTGCTGTCGGCATCCACCGCGCTCTCCCAGACGGCGCGCTCCACGTCTGCCGCATCGGCCACCGGCGCGTCGTCGGTCGCGGGGGCCTCGCTGGTCTCGCCCTCGGGCCGCCAGATCGTGGCGTCGGAGAGATATCCCTCGCCGGTCACGGCCTCGGTGCCCTCCACCAGCGCGGCGAGGCTCCGGCCCTGCTCCAGCAGCGGCCCCACGGCAAAGGCGCCCACCTGCGCCGAGCGGCCGCGGATCACGGTCACGCCCTGCGGCACGTCGAGCAGCCCCAGCCCGGCGGCCAAGCCCGGCCCGAGCTGGTCGGGCGCGGCGCTGGCCCCGATGAGCACCACCGACTGCCCCGGCACCGCCGCGGCGATCTCCAGCACGGTCGAAAGCGCCAGCCCCTGACCGGCAACGCTGGCCAGGTTCGGGCGCTCGGCGTCATCGGCCAGCAGCCAGGAGTCGGAGCCCGCGTGCACGATCGGCCCGGAGAGGTGAATCACCAGCCGCCGCTCGCCCTCGATCCCCTGCAGGAACCGCGCGAGCCCCTCGCGCATCAGCTGCGCCGTGGCCGGGCTTCCGCCGATCACGGTAAAGCCCGCGTCCTCATAGGCCGCCGCAAGGTCGGGCGGGCTCGCCCCGAAGATCCCCCGCCCCCCCTCGGGCTGACCCAGGATCAGTGCCCGGTCGGCCAGCGCAGGGGGCGCGGTGAGCGCCAGCACCAGAAGGATTGCTCGTTTCATGCCTACCTCCCGCGCCGTCCCGCGGCGCTCATGCGCGACCCGAACCTCGGAGTGCGGGCCTTCTGCCGCGCGATCTCCGGTCAGTCATAAGACCTCTGGTCATCAATAACCTTGCCGTCTTTCGGCAGGCTTCCCAAGGGATGAATGCTGACCTCACCGGAAAGTTTCAGGATCTCGCGCACCGCGGCGGCGAGCGTGTCCTCCTGGCCACCCTCGGTTTCGAAGGCCACCGCCATCACGTCGCGCTCCTCGGCCCGGGTCACGGTCACCCGCGCACGGGCCGCGCCGACGCGGCGCACGAGCTCGGCCACCTGCTCGGGCCGCACGAACATGCCCTTGATCTTGGCGGTCTGGTCGGCCCGGCCCATCCAGCCCTTGATCCGCATGTTGGTCCGCCCGCAGGCGCTCTGGCCCGGCAGCACGGCGGAGAGGTCGCCGGTGGCAAAGCGGATCAGCGGGTAATCGGGGTTGAGCGTGGTCACCACCACCTCGCCCACCTCGCCCTCGGGCACCGGCTCGCCCGTGCCCGGCGTCACGATCTCGACCACCACGCCCTCGGCGGCGATCATCCCCGAGTCGGGCGCGGATTCGTAGGCGATGTTGCCCAGATCGGCGGTGGCATAGCATTGCAGGCAGGTGATCCCGCGCGCCCCGTACCACTCCCGCAGCGACGGAAACAGCGCCCCGCCGGAGACCGCCGCACGGGTGAAGCCCAGCTTCACTCCCATCTCGTCGGCCTTCTCGAGGATCACCTTGAGGTAATCCGGCGTGCCGGCATAGGCGGTGGCGCCAAGGTCGGCGGCGGCTCGCACCTGCAACTCGGTCTGCCCGGTGCCCGCCGGGATCACCGCCGCCCCCGCCGCCCGCGCGCCGTTGTCGAACATCAGCCCCGCAGGGGTCAGGTGATAGGAAAAGCAGTTCTGCACCACGTCTCCCGCGCCGATGCCCACCGCCCGCAGGAACGGCCCGAAGCGCCACCAGTCATCGGCGCTGGTCATGCCCGGCTCGTAGATCGGGCCGGGAGACTGGAACAGGTGGGTAAAGCCGGTGGGCTCCACCGTGGCCAGCCCGCCCAGAGGCCGCCGCGCCGCCTGCGCCTCCATCAGCGCGGCCTTGCGCAGCACCGGAAGCCCGGCCAGCGCCGCGCCATCGGTGATCGCGCCCGCCTCCACGCCCGCCAGCGCGGCGTATCCCGGCAAGCCCTGCGCCCGCGCCACCTGCTTTGGCAGGGCCTCTGCCAGGGCCGCCGCCCGCGCCTCTGCGCTCCGCCACTCCGGTCCGTCCGTCATACACCGTTCCTCCCCACTGCGTGTGGCCCCCATTCCACCCCAGCCGCGCCGCGCGGGCAAGGCGGCAGCCATGGAATCGTTGAGCGCCCTCCCGGCATGCGCTCTACTGAGACGCATTAGACGTTCTTCACAAAGGTGATTTCCAATGACCCAATCCATGCACCAGATCGTGTCCACACGGGCCGACCACCTGCTCCATCAGTTTCACACCGCCGCCAACCCGCCCGCCGTCAACCTGCCCTGGGACCTGCTCCAGGTGAATGCCCGCGTCTGGGGCGGCAGCCTCGTGACCGATGTCGAGGGCTCCTCGGCCTTCTTCATCCATCCCACCAACCCCACGCTCTCCAGCGTCTGGGCGGTGCCGAGCTACGGCTCCTACCGCGACGCCTACCTGCGCTTCATCAAGCAGGCCTACGGGTTGGCCAACCCCTCCATTCCCGGCGGGCTCGACGTGGATCACCTGCGCGCCAAGTCCACCGCGGCGGCGGGCCAGTTCATCCGGCTCGAGGTGGTGGACAAGAGCGCCAACCGCTCCGGGGGCGGCATCGAGAAGCGGCAGACCAAATCGCCGGTCACCAAAGGCCGCATCGCGCGCGGCCATACGCCCGGCAGCATGTCGTTCCTCGTCGTGCTCAAGCTCGCGGGCGTGCTCTCGCCCACCGTGCGCAGCAGCGCCACCTGGCAGGCCCGGCGCGACGCGGCGCTGACCTACCTGACCTCGCGCGGCTGGAACAGGGACACCGTGGCAGAGGCGCTCGACACCCTCGAAGAGATGGCCGACGCCCGCTGACACACCGCGACCCGGGCCCCGACCCGGGCCCCGACCCGGGCCGATGAGCGGAGAACCGCAACGCCTTGCCGTTGCGGCACTCTGCCCGGTTCTTCTTTCGGCGTCCCGTGCCATACTCCCCCTGCGCGCGAGTGATCCTGTATGAAGAAAGGCCCCGGCCTATGCCACAGCTCACCGCAACCTCCGCCCGCCTGTCGGACGAGTTTCTCGATGCCCGCATCACCTTTCACGAGGCCGAGGCGATCATGGAGGCCGATTTCTCCGGGCTCCATTTC
Organism: Vannielia litorea; assembly: GCF_900142295.1. NCBI lineage: Bacteria > Pseudomonadati > Pseudomonadota > Alphaproteobacteria > Rhodobacterales > Paracoccaceae > Vannielia > Vannielia litorea. Next base: position 3,120,316 of record NZ_FSRL01000001.1, on the reverse strand, counting down.
ACCAGCTCCCGCGCGGTCAACCGCTTCTACGACCGGATCGAGGAGCGCATCGCCGCGACCGGCGAGGACAAGTGGTTCTTTCTCGTCAACTACTCCGACAACCGGATCGACCCCGACGCCTGGATCGCCTTCGCCCGCCGAGGCCGGGCGCTGAACCTGGCCTATTCCATGGGCACCGTCCGCTTCGACGTGAGCGAGATCACCCGCGCCCAGATCGAGCGGTCGGCGGGCACCGAGAACTTCGATGCCAACCTGCAGCCCGACCGGGAGGCGGCGCTTGCCCGGCTGAAGACGTTCAGGAACGCCCGCCAGCGCCGCGTTGTCCACCAGCCCAACCACAGCGTCGAGGAGATCCGCGCCCGGATCACCTTCGACCCCGACGCGCTGGTGATGGAGGTCGACTTCAAGGATTTCACCTTCGCCCATTCGCGCGATGTCGATGATGTCTACGACCATATCGAGGAGAGAATCACCGAAACCGACCGCAAGTGGTTCTTCCTGGTGAACTACGAGAACTGCCGCATCGAGCCCGCCGCCTGGGTCCGCTACGCCTCGCGCGGCAAGCGGCTCAACCTCGCCGCCTCGCTGGGATCGGTGCGCTACGCGCCCGGCAGCGAAACCGAGGCCGATATCCGCCTGCGCTCCGAGAGCCAGGACTTCGAGCCCAACATCCGCAACACCCGCGCCGAGGCGCTGGAGCGCATCGCCGAGATGCGGGCGGAGGCCGAGGCCTCGAACACGCGGTAGGCTCAGATCTTGTAGCCGGCCTCGACCAGCTCGGGCCCGAAGGCCGCGCGCGCCAGCCTGCGCACCGGCTCCAGCACGCCCGTCGCAACCTGCCAGTTCCACAGTCCCACCCCGCAGCGCGCGAGGAGGAAGCCGCCCCTGACCCAGTCGTTCACGCCGCTGGCCGCGCCACACCGCGGGCAGGCAATGGCCGTGGCTGAAAAATCCCGGTTCGCGCCCGCCGCCGTGCCGAGCCGGTCGATCACCTCGGAGGCCGCAAGCTCGGCGCTGCAGCAGGGCGCGGTGAAGGCATCCACATTCAGCGGGCCCCAGTTGAAGATCGGTCGGGCAATGAACTCGACGCCGCAGCAATCGAGATCGGTGAACCGCCCGAGGCCTTCGGGCAACCCGTCTTCGGCCCTTGGACCAGGCCAATAGACAGGCCCTTCCGGCGGCCCGAGAATCGCCTCCGGAGCCTCCTCGCCCGCGATCAGCCCGGCGTCCCTCATGGCCGAGATCAGCCCGGCGATCCGGGCCTCTGCATCCTCGGGCGTCGGGCCGGGCCGCGCGATGTACCAGACGCGGTCGCCCAACTCAGGCGAGCCACCGCTTGCGGCGGCGATAGCTGCGCACGTCGCGGAAGCTCTTCCGGCCTTCCTCGCTCATCCCGAGGTAGAACTCCTTCACATCCGGGTTCTCGCGCAGCTCGGCGGCGGGGCCGTCCATCACGATCCGCCCGCTCTCGAGGATGTAGCCGTAATGGGCAAAGCGCAGGGCCACGTTGGTGTTCTGTTCGGCGAGCAGGAAGGTCACGCCCTGCTCCTCGTTCAGCCGCTTCACGATGCCGAAGATCTGCTCCACCAGCTGCGGCGCAAGGCCCATCGAGGGCTCGTCGAGCAGGATCGTCTCGGGCCGGCTCATCAGCGCGCGGCCGATGGCCACCATCTGCTGCTCGCCGCCCGAGGTATAGCCCGCCTGGCTCTTCCGCCGCTCCTTGAGCCGCGGGAAATAGTCATAAACCATCTGAAGGTCGGCCTCGGTGGCACCGCGCCCGTCGCGCCGCGTGTAGGCGCCGGTCAGCAGGTTCTCTTCCACCGTCAGATGCTCGAAACAGTGCCGGCCTTCCATCACCTGGATGATGCCCGCCTTCACCTGGGCCGCCGGGTCCTCGCCGGTGAGCCGCTCGCCGCGATAGCTGATCGAGCCCTTGGTGATCTCGCCCCGCTCCGAGCGCAGCAGGCCGGATATGGCCTTCAGCGTGGTGGTCTTGCCCGCGCCGTTGCCGCCCAGCAGGGAGGTGATCCCGCCCTTGGGCACCTTCAGGCTCACACCCTTCAGCACGAGGATCACGTGGTTGTAGATCACCTCGATGTTGTTCACTTCCAGAAGCGTGTCGCTGCCCTGGTCCGGCCCATCCAACATGATCCACCTTTCGCATCCGGGGCGCCGTCCTGCCCCATTTCCTTGCCGAGAACACTCAGTTGATCCCCGGCCGCAGCCAGCGCCACGGCCGGGGAAGCTTGGCCTACATGCAGCCGGCCTCGATGCCGGTTTCCGCGGCATAGGCGGCGCTGTCTTCCTCGATCAGCGGCGCGATCACCTCCTGGTCCGACTGGTAGTAGTCGGTGATCAGGCTCCAGCTCCCGGCGGCGGCATCCCACTGGGCCACGGCGCCAAAGCCGTTGCCGCCATGGTTCTCGCAGCTCACCTTGAACTCGGGGCCGAAGCCGGGCAGGCCGAGGGCCTCCATCTTGGCTTCGGTCATCTCGAGGTTCTCCATGCCGTCGCGCATCTGCGCCGGGGTGATGGCGGTCGCACCGGTCATCTCCTGCGCGGTCTTGATGGCTTCGGCGGCCAGCATCGCCGCATACATGCCGCGATTGTAGAGTGCCGTACCGAGCTGGTCGCCCGCACCCGCCGCCAGGCCCTTGTCGACGACATGGGTCTGGAGATCGGCATAGACCGGGTAGTCCTTGCCGAGGTTGTGGAAGGTGAGCGCCTTGTAGCCGTTGGCGCCGTCACCGGCGGGCAGCACGTCATTCTCCGAACCCGACCACCAGATGCCGATGAAGTGGTCCATCGGGAAGCGGATGTTGACGGCCTCCTGGATGGCGACCTGGTTCATAACGCCCCAGCCATACATGATGACGTAATCGGGGCGCTGCTGGCGCACCTGCAGCCACTGGCTCTTCTGCTCCTGGCCGGGGTGATCCACCGGCAGCAGGATCAGCTCGTAGCCGTGCTTCTTGGCCAGTTCCTCCAGCGTGCGGATCGGCTCCTTGCCATAGGCGGAGTTGTGATAGACCAGCGCCACCTTTTTGCCGTTCAGGTCACCGCCCTCTTCGTTGAGGATATGGGTGATCGCGATCGAGGCGCCGTCCCAGTAGTTGGCCGGGTAGTTGAACACCCAGGGAAAGACCGCGCCGTTCTTGGCGGAGGTCCGGCCATAGCCCATGGTGTGCATGGGGATGCCGTCGGCGGTGGCCTTTGGGATCAGCTGGTAGGTGATGCCGGTCGAGAGCGGCTGGTAGACCAGCACGCTCTGGCCCTTGGTGGCCTCGTAGCACTCCACGCCCTTCTCGGTGTTGTAGCCGGTCTCGCACTCGACGAGATTGATCTTCTCGCCGCCGATGCCGCCGTCCCGCTCGTTGAGCAGGGTGAAGTAGTCCTGGTAGCCGTCGGCAAAGGGGATGCCGTTGGCGGCATAGGGGCCGGTGCGGTAGCTGAGCGCCGACATGGTGATCTCCGCCATCGCCGGAGCGGCGGCCATCACCGCGCCCAGCGCCAGCGTCATGAGTGTCTTCTTCATCGGGGTCTCCTCCCTTGGTTGGTCCAATGTTCCGTTGCGCCGGGGTTTGCCCCGGTCTCCTCCTCTTCGGCCCGTGCGGTGGGCCAGCCCGTCGCCCGCTGGTGCGGGCATCCGCGGGGTGGGCAACCTGCCCACCGCCCGCCCCGCTCAGTGCGGGAAGGGCCAAAGCCTCAGTTTCTCCTTCGCCACGCGCCAAAGCTGCGCCAGCCCGTGCGGTTCGGCAATCAGGAAGACGATGATGAGCGCGCCCACGATCATGAACTCCAGGTGCGCCGCGAGGTCCGTGGGCCAGCCCAGCGTGCCGACGAGGATGTTCTTCAGCAGCACCGGCAGCAACACCAGAAAGGCCGCCCCCGCGAAGGAGCCGAAGATCGAGCCCAGGCCCCCGATGATGACCATGAACAGCACCAGGAAGCTCTTGTTGATCCCGAAGGCCTCCCCCACCTCGACCGCGCCGAGGTAGACCGAAAAGAACAGCGCCCCCGCGATCCCGATGAAGAAGGACGAGACCGCGAAGGCCGAGAGCTTGGCGCCCAGCGGGTTCACCCCGATGATCTCGGCGGCGATGTCCATGTCTCGGATCGCCATCCACTTCCGGCCCACCGTGCCGCGGGTCAGGTTGCGCGCGAGCCAGGCCAGCGCCACCACGAAGACGAGGCAGAACAGGTAGCTCGCCCAGGCCTGCGTGTTGGGGCCGGTCACCTCGATCCCGAAGACGGTGCGCTCGGGCGCCGAGATCTGACCCGAGGCCGAGTAGTTGTAGAACCACGGCACCCGGTTGAAGAGCCAGACGAGAAAGAACTGCGCCGCCAGCGTCGCCACCGCGAGGTAGAAGCCCTTGATCCTGAGCGAGGGCAGCCCGAAGAGGATGCCGACGCCCGCCGTGATCCCGCCCGCGAGAATGACGTGGAAGAAGATGTTGATCTCGGGAAAGGCGGTCATCAGCTTGTAGCAGGCATAGGCCCCCACCGCCATGAACCCGCCGGTGCCGAGGCTCACCTGTCCGCAGTAGCCGGTGAGGATGTTCAGCCCGATCGCCGCGATGGAATAGATCAGGAAGGGCAGGAAGACCGCGTTCACCCAGTAGTCGTTGATCAGGAAAGGGATCACCCCGAAGGCGATGGCCAGCACCGCGTAGTAGCGCCACCGGTCAAACTTGATCGGAAAGGTCTGGTTGTCTTCGGCGTAGCTGGTCTTGAAGTCGCCGGCCTCACGGTAAAGCATCAGTGGCCTCCCCTTCCGCGCGGAAACGGGCCAGTCTGCGCGCCCCGCGCTTCGATGTTTTCTTGCTTTCGAGACAATGCCGCCCCGCGGCTGCCGCAATCTTTGTTCAAATTTCGTGGATCGGCCCTGAACCGGGCTGCCGAAAGGACAGAGATGCCGGATTCGAAGAATCGCTTCGTTCCGCTGCCGCCGCAGGCCCAGATCGACCCGTTGGAAGAGCTGCCGGCAGTAAAGGAAGAGCCCAAGAAGGCCCCCAAGGGGGTCTTTGGCCGTTGCGTCGACCGGATCTGCGCCGCCTGCACCGAAGTCATCCGCGGGCTGATGCCATATATCATCGTTTCCGCCGTGCTTCTGGTGGCCATCGCGGTGTTCTTCGGGGTCTCCTCCCAGGCGGCCATCATCCTGCTCGGCCTCGGGGCCGTGGCCCTGGGTGTGTTTGTTGCCGCCACGCAGGGGCAGGAGTAGGCCGCGCCGTTCACGCGCCGCCCTCCGTGCCCGGTGGTGTCTCGTGCTCGGGCAGAACGTGCCGCCGCGGGCGGGCATAGCCGCGCCGCTCGCTCTCGCGCACCAGCCGCAGGTAGGCCCAGAGCCCCACGCCCGCACCGGCCACCGCCAGCACCAGGGCGATCATCATCTGCCGCGTCTCGGTGGGCTCGGTCGTCAGCGCGATGTAGCCGAAGGCCCAGAACCCGCCCCAGGCGATGACGTTGAGAACCGCGATAACCCTGGCCATCCGTCACACCCTCTCGATGATCTTCTCGCCAAACAGCCCCTGCGGCCGGAAGACGAGAAAGATGAGCGCCAGCACATAGGCAAACCAGTTCTCCGTCGCCCCGCCCACCAGCGGCCCGACCAGGAACTCGAAGAGCTTTTCGCCCACCCCGATGATGAGCCCGCCGACGATGGCGCCGGGGATCGAGGTGAAGCCGCCCAGCATCAGCACCGGCAGGGCCTTCAGCGCGATCAGGCTCAGGCTGAACTGCACGCCCGACTTGGTGCCCCACATGATGCCGGCGACCAGCGCCACGAACCCGGCAATGCCCCAGACCAGCACCCAGATGAACCGCAGGCTGATGCCCACGCTCAGCGCGGCCTGGTGATCGTCGGCCACGGCGCGCAGCGCCCGGCCCTGCTTGGTGTATTGCGAAAACAGCACGAGCCCCGTCACCAGCAGCGCCGCGATGATCGTTGCCACGATGTCGAGGTTGTCGATGAAGAACCCGTAGCCGAACCAGTTGAAGGTGGTCTCGTCGATCCACAGGTTGATCCCCTGCGGCAGGCCGACGTCGAGCTTCTTGATGTCGGAGCCCCACATCATGTCGCCGAACCCTTCCAGAAAGTAGGCCAGGCCGATCGTCGCCATGAAGAGGATGATCGGCTCCTGGTTCACCAGGTGCCGCAGGATCAGATGGTTCACCACCCAGGCAAAGAGCACCATCATCAGCACCGTGCCGACGATCGCCACGATCGCGGGCAGGTGCCAGCCGAAGTGGTGCAGGTCGGTCCCGAAGATCGCGTTGATCAGGTGGCTGAACGGCACCTGCCCGTCCTGCAGGCCAACGAGCGTGAGCGCGGCGAAGAGCGCCATCACGCCCTGCGCGTAGTTGAAGATGCCGCTGGCCTTGAAGATCAGCACGAACCCCAGCGCCACCAGGGCATACATCACGCCCGCCATCAGCCCGTTCAGGGTGACTTCCATGGCAAACAACAGCTGATCGGGCATCAGGTCACTCCTTGCAGGGCTCGCGGTCGCGCGGGGCCATGTCGGTCACCTGCGCGCGCACGGCCCCGACGTTCTCCGAATGGTAGAAGTTCAGGTAGATCGGCTTGCTCAGCCAGGCGCAGGATTTCAGCCTCGGCGCGACCGGCGAGCCGTCATACTGCTCGAAACCCTCGCCCGTCAGCGCCATGACCGGCCCCAGCCCGAGCTTCTCCCAGCGCATCGCCTCCGAGCCATTGGCGGCGGGGAGGTGGAGGTAGCAATAGTACTCCTCGGTCTGCGCCTGCCCGCCGTATTCGTCCATTCCAGCCCGGATCTCGCCGATCCCGGCGGGCGAGACGGCGGAGATCGACCATTGCGGCGGCGCGTCGCGCCGCGTCAGTACCTCGAGCCCGGCATCCAGCAGCGGTTGCGGGCTCTCCTCCTTCACCACCTCGATGCAGAGCGCCAGCGCCTCGCCGATCGCCGCCGGGTTGGCCGCCGCCGGGGCCGCCGTCGCGGCGAGGAGGAGTGCCGCCAGCCTCACGCCGCGCACCCCGCGCTGACCATGCCGCCCGAGAACACGGCGGTGCCCATGTTCAGCTCGTCGCTGAGCGGGCCGTTGACGATCACCGCCACCGCATTGGGGCCGACGCAGACGGTCGCCGCCACATAGGGGTTCTCGCCGAAGGTCGAGCGGTAGCGGTCGACCGTGTTTACCTCGTCGAGAAAGTCCTCGAGCCGGCGGTTCAGTTCGGTGGCCGAGGCGCCGCCCACCTCGCACACCCAGTCGCCGCGGTTGTCGCGGCGCAGGCGGAAGTGGGGCAGCGGCCCGTCACCCGCCATCATCGCGCCCGCCTCGTTGGCCTCGACGGCCTCGGGCAGGCGCGGGCCGGTCGGGTCGCCGGTGGCGATGGCCTCGGTGCAATAGGCCAGATAGTCCGAAAACTCCGCCGCGCGCGCCGGGGCACCGTACAGAGAGGTTAACACCGCGACGAGTCCGGCCAGCGCAAAACGCGTATGCATGGGTTGTGCATGGGTTGTGCATGGGTTGTGTATCCCACGTCCTCGCACATGAGCGCCGGTTAACGCGACGGACTCTCTAATCATGCGCAACTCCGAGATAGGCGTCGATGACGTCCTGGTTGTTGCGCACCTCGTCGGGCGTGCCATCCCCGATCTTCTTGCCGTAATCCATCACCACGACCCGGTCGGAGAGGTCCATGACCACGCCCATATCGTGCTCGATCAGGGCAATTGTCGTTCCATATTCGTCATTTACGTCGAGGATGAAGCGGCTCATGTCCTCCTTCTCCTCCACGTTCATGCCTGCCATCGGCTCGTCGAGCAGCAGCAGCTTGGGCTCGGCGGCCAGCGCCCGGCCGAGCTCCACGCGCTTTTTCAGCCCGTAGGGCAGGCGGCCCACCGGGGTCTTCCGAATGGCTTGGATCTCGAGAAAGTCGATAATCTTTTCAACGGCTTCCCGGTTCTCCGTCTCTTCTCTCTGGGCCTTGCCCCACCACATCGCCTGGGCCAGCATCCCGGATTTCATGAAGCCCAGACGCCCGGTCATGATGTTGTCGAGCACCGACATGCCCTCGAACAGCGCAATGTTCTGAAATGTCCGGGCAATTCCCTGCCGCGCCACCTCATAGGGCCGCATCGGAGGCCGCTTGGCGCCATGAAACCAGACCTCCCCCTCCTGCGGGTTGTAGAACCCCGATATCACGTTGAGCATGCTGGATTTTCCGGCCCCGTTCGGCCCGATGATCGCGCGGATCTCGCCCTCGCGGATGTCGAAGGAGATATCCTTGATCGCCACCACCCCGCCAAAGCGCAGGGTGATGTTGCGCATCTCCATCATGACGCCGCCAATCGTGCGCCCGTCGGCGGTGGTGGTGCTCTCCTGCCCGTCAAGCATGGGTCAACTCCCCGATTTCGCGCCGAAAATCACTCATTCCGCGGCCACCTTTGCGGTGCCGCCTGCGGGCTGCACCCTGGCGTCCCGCAGCTCCAGCGTGGCCTTGATCTTGCCCTTGCGGCCGTCCTCGTAGGTCACTTCCGTCTCGGTGTAGACGGACTCCGACCCGTCATAGAGCGCGGCCACCAGGTCGGCGTATTTGTCGCCGATCACCGCCCGCCGCACCTTCTGCGTACGGGTCAGCTCGCCATCATCCGCATCGAGCTGCTTGTGCAGCACCAGAAAGCGGTGAATCTGGCAGCCCGAGAGCATCTCGTCCTGCGCGACCGAGGCGTTAACCTCTTCCACGTGTTTCTGGATCATATTGAGCACATCCGGGTGCCCCGCCAGCTCCTGGTAGCTCGCATAGGCGATGTTGTTGCGCTCCGCCCAGTTGCCCACCGCGCCGAGGTCGATGTTGATCAGGGCGCAGCAGCGGTCGCGGCCGGCGCCGATCACGACGGCCTCGAGGATGTTGGGGTAGAACTTGAGCTTGTTCTCCACGTACTTGGGGGCAAACATCCGGCCGTCGGCCAGCTTGCCCACGTCCTTGGCGCGGTCGATGATGCGCAGGTGGCCTGTGTCGGGCTCGATGAAGCCGGCATCGCCGGTGGCGACCCAGCCCTCGGCATCCTTCGTCGAGGCCGTGCTCTCGGCGTTCTTGAAGTACTCCACAAAAACGCCCGGCGAGCGGTAGTAGACCTCGCCGCTTTCGGCGATCTTCAGCTCCACCCCCGGCGAGGCCACCCCCACGGTGTCGGCCCGCACCTCGTTGTCGGGCTGCTGGGTGATGAAGACGCTGGCCTCCGTCTGGCCGTAGAGCTGCTTCAGGTTGATCCCCAAAGAGCGATAGAAATCAAAGATCTCCGGCCCGATCGCCTCGCCCGCCGTGTAGCCCACCCGGACCCGGCTGAAGCCCAGGGTGTTCTTCAGCGGCCCGTAGATGAAGAGCTCGCCCAGCCGGTACTTCAGCCGGTCCGCCGCGCTCACCGGCTTGCCGTCGAGAATTTTAGGCCCGACCTTGCGGGCATGGGCCATGTACCTGTCGAACAACCATTTTTTCAGCCGCCCGGCATCTTCCATCCGGATCATGACGTTGGTCAGCTGGGTCTCGAACACCCGAGGCGGTGCAAAGTAGTAGGTCGGACCGATCTCGCGCAGATCGGTCATCATCGTGGCTTCGCTCTCGGGGCAGTTCACGCAGAACCCGGCCCACATGGCCTGCCCCACCGAGAAGATGAAATCGCCCACCCAGGCCAGCGGCAGGTAGGCGAGAATCTCTTCCTTCTCGGTCAGGTTGTCGAACCCGGCGGAGTTCTTCGAGGTCTCGATGATGTTGCGGTTGGAAAGCACCACGCCCTTGGGCTTGCCTGTGGTGCCGGAGGTGTAGAGCATCACGCAGGTGTCGTCATAGCCCAGCCCGGCCTCGCGCTCGCGCATGATCGGCTCGAGCCGATGGTGCCCCGCCCGACCCTCGGCCTGCACGTCGGCATAGGCGTTCATGTGGGTGTGGTCGTATTTTCTGAGGCCCCGCTTGTCGACGTAGATGATCTGGTCGATGCCCTTCACGGTCTCCTGCACCTCGATCACCTTGTCGACCTGCTCCTGGTCGCCGCAGATCACGAAGCGCGCGCCGCAGTGCTCCAGCACATAGGCCATCTCTTCGGCATTCGCGTCCTGATAGAGCGCCACCGGCACAGCGCCGCACTTCTGCGTGGCGACAAACGACCAGTAGAGGGCAGGGCGGTTGCGGCCGATGATTGCAAGGTGGTCGCCCGGCTTCAGCCCCAGCGCGATGAGCCCCATCGCCAGCGCCTCCACCTCCTCGGCGGTCTCGGCCCAGGTCCAGCTCTGCCAGATCCCGAACTCCTTCTCGCGGAAGGCCGGGCGGCCGCCGAACTGGCGCGCGTTTCGCGCCAGAAGCGCAGGTATGGATTTCAAGTCGCCCTCGGGCGTTGCCGTCACCGTCAATGTCTCCTCCCAGAAGGTGCCTCTCCCCAGGCACCAGGCCATTGGCCCGACGTTGATTGGCCGATACTATGGGCAAGGCACGGGGCATGCGTCAAATGATTTTTTGAACGACTGTTCAATACATGCGAAACGCGGTTCCGAAACTGGGGAGGACCTGACGCTTGGACGGTGTTTCACTCGCCTACTACGCCGTTGTTTGCGGCCTGCTGGCCGGCTTCGTTCCGGTCCACTGGCGGATGCCGGCCCGGTTCGGCCTGGGTCTGCTCGTCGGGCTCGTCGCAGCCGGGGTGCTTCCGGCGCTGCGCGGGCTGTTCTGAGCGGCGACTCGATTGCGCCCGGCGGCGCAAGGCGGTTATGTCGGGCGGCAACTTGCGGGGAAGTCTGATGGTTCACCTCTGGGTCCGTGCCGAAGAGCGCGAGAACGAACGGCGCGTGGGCCTCGTGCCCGAGGGCGTCGAAGTGCTAAAGGCGCAGGGCATTCACGTGACAGTGGAGGAAAGCCCCGACCGCATCATCCCGATCGCGCACTACCGAGAAGCCGGTGCCGAGATCGCCCCGCGCGGCAGCTGGCGCGAGGCACCCGCCGATGCACTGATCTACGGGCTGAAGGAACTGCCCGAGGATGGCACGCCGCTGGCCCATCGCCACATCATGTTTGGCCATGCCTACAAGGGCCAGCCGGCCGGGCAAGCGCTGCTGAAGCGCTTCGGCGCGGGCGGCGGCATGCTCTATGATCTCGAGTACCTGACCGACGAGACCGGCCGCCGCGTGGCGGCCTTCGGCTATTGGGCCGGCTTTGTCGGCGCGGCTGTCACGCTGAAGGCCTGGGCGGCCGCGCAGCGCGGCGAAATCTGCGGGCCGGTTAAGGAATGGGAGGAGCAGGGGGCGCTGGTGCGCGAGGTCGCGGGCGAACTCGACGGGCTCGGCCTGCCGCAGGCGCTCATCGTCGGCGCGCTGGGTCGCGTTGGCACCGGGGCGGGCGACATGTGTGCGGCAATCGGCATCGAGCCGCTGCGTTGGGACATTGCCGATACCGCCGCGGGTGGCCCATTTCCCGAGATCCTGCGGCGCGACATCTTTCTCAATTGCGTGCTGGCCGGGCCGAATACGCCCATCTTCGTGCCGAGAGAGGCCGCAGCCTGCCCGCGCGGGCTGACCGCGATCGGCGATATCTCCTGCGACCCCACGAGCGATTTCAACCCGGTGCCCGTCTACGACGCGGTCACCAGTTGGGCCGCGCCGGTGCGCCGGGTGGCCGAAACCCCGGTGCTCGACGTGATGGCGATCGACAACCTGCCCTCGCTGCTTCCCAAGGAGTCGAGCGAGGATTTTGCCGGACAGATGCTGCCCCACCTCCTGCGGCTCTCGGACACCGACAAGGGCGTCTGGGGCCGGGCAGAAGCAACCTTCATGGACCATATGGCATGACGGTTCACTGGTGTGGCACGGGCCTTTCGGCCATTCCCGGCTTGAGGCGGCTGCTGTCCGAGCGCGACGACGTGACAGTCTGGAACCGCACCGAGGCCAAGGCCCGCGCGGCGGTGGGCGACCTGACCGAAGACATTCGCACTTTCGACATGGCCGCGCTGCAAGCGGTGCTGGCCGAAGGCGATGTCGTCGTGTCGATGCTGCCGGGCGACCATCACGTGCCGCTTGCCAGGCTCTGCCTCGAGAGCGGCGCCAACTTCGTCTCCTCGTCCTACATCAGCCCCGAGATGCGGGCGCTGGACGGGATGGCCACGGAGAAGGGTCTGCGGCTTGTCAACGAAGTGGGCCTCGACCCGGGGATCGACCACCTGATGGCCCATTGGCTGATGGCCGACTACCGGGCGTCCAACAGCTTCAGCCCCGACAACGTGCTGAGTTTCATCAGCTATTGCGGCGGCATCCCGAAAGTGCCCAATGCCTTCCGCTACAAGTTCAGCTGGTCGCCGCTGGGCGTGCTGAAGGCGCTCAAATCGCCCTCGGTCTCGATCCGCAGCCATTCGGAACTGCGGGTTTCGCGCCCGTGGGATGCGCTCAGCCGCTATGATGCGCCTCTCGCCACACCCGAGAGCTTCGAAGTTTATCCCAACCGCGACAGCTTGCCTTTCATGCAGGAATACGGCTTCGAGCCGGGCTGGACCGTCAAGGATTTCGTGCGCGGCACGTTGCGGCTGATCGGCTGGGCTGAGGCCTGGAAGGGTGTATTTTCCGAGGTCGAGCGGCTGGAAGGCAAGCCCGAGCTCGATGCGCGGCTGGCGGAGATGGCCGCCGAGTTCTGGGAAAAGCACGCCTATGACGAAGGCGAGCCCGACCGGGTGGTGTTGTGCGTGGCGCTGGAAGCGCTGAGCGACGGCGTGCCGGTCTATCACAAGACCTACGCGATGGATGCCTGGGGCGATGCCCGCGGATCGGCGATGGCGCGGCTGGTGAGCGACACGGTGGCGCTGGCGGTCGAAGCCGTGCTGGCCCGAGAGATCGCGCCGGGCGTGAGCGCCGCGCCGTCCGACCCGCGCCTCGTGACCCGCTGGCTCGACCGCGTGCACACCACGGCCCAGCACCTGATGGTTGTCGATCACCTCGCCTGAGAAAAAAAGAGGCCCGCCTTCGCTGTAGGGGACATGCGAAGACGGGCCGGGACAGGAGATGGGCCAGGCAGCAACCCATCGCCATATGGCGGGCCCGGGCAGACCCGCGTCAAAAAACTCTAGCGGCCCTGAAGTGCCCGCTGGCCGGCGGCGACCAGCTCGGAGACCATCTTCTGGTGCCCCCACTGCACGTGGCCGGGGATCGACACATGCACCTTGCGGCGCAGTGGCGTGCCGGTCGTGAAGCTGACGTCGGCCTCGAAGCGGCGCAGGGCCGGGTCGTAGATGACGTGGTCGATCTGTGGTCCGGTGATCGGCATCTCTGCCTCCTCATCCTGTGGTTCGATAGTAGAACGCAACTACATGTGGGGTGGTTCCAGAAAGTTTTCCACAGGGCGTCACGAAACAGTGATTCGTCGGAACATGGCCCCCTTGAGACCCGCAACAGCCATCCCCAAATAGAACCCGAAGGCCCGAAACGGGTCTGTGCCGCCGGGCGGGCAGACCTCATGACTGGGCGCTTAACAAAGGAGAATGACCGATGAACATGAACGAGTTCACGGAACGGTCTCGCGGTTTCATCCAGGCGGCGCAGACTATCGCGATGCGGGAAGACCATCAGCGGATGGTGCCCGAGCATCTCTTGAAGGCCCTGATGGACGACGAGCAGGGCCTGGCTTCCAACCTCATCAAACGTGCGGGCGGCAATCCCTCTCGCGTGGTCGAGGCGCTCGATGCGGCGCTGGCCAAGCAACCCCGGGTCTCGGGCGATGCAGGGCAGGTGTATCTCGACAGCCAGACCGGCAAGGTGCTCGACGAGGCGTCCAAGATCGCCAAGAAGGCGGGCGACAGCTTTGTGCCGGTGGAGCGCATTCTGACGGCGCTGGCCGTCGTGCGCTCGGGCGCCAAGCAGGCGCTGGAGGCGGGCGGGGTTTCGGCCCAGAACCTCAATGGCGCGATCAATGACATCCGCAAGGGTCGCACGGCCGATACCGCGAGTGCCGAGGAGGGCTATGACGCCCTCAAGAAATACGCGCTCGATCTCACCGAACGGGCCCGCGACGGCAAGATCGACCCGATCATCGGGCGCGACGAGGAAATCCGCCGTGCCATGCAGGTGCTATCGCGCCGGACCAAGAACAACCCTGTGCTGATCGGTGAGCCCGGTGTCGGCAAGACCGCCATCGCCGAGGGCATCGCCATTCGCATCATCAACGGCGACGTGCCGGAGAGCCTGAAGGGCAAGACCCTGATGGCGCTCGACATGGGTTCGCTGATTGCCGGTGCCAAGTATCGCGGCGAGTTCGAGGAGCGGTTGAAGGCGATCCTGAAGGAGATCGAGGCCGCGGCGGGCGATATCGTGCTGTTCATCGACGAGATGCATACACTGGTGGGGGCCGGCAAGGCAGATGGCGCGATGGACGCCTCCAACCTGCTGAAGCCTGCGCTGGCCCGCGGTGAGCTGCACTGCATCGGTGCGACCACAATCGACGAGTATCGCAAGCACGTCGAGAAGGACGCCGCTCTGGCCCGGCGGTTCCAGCCGGTGATGGTTGAGGAGCCGACGGTGGAAGATACCGTGTCGATCCTGCGCGGCATCAAGGAGAAATACGAGCTGCACCACGGTGTGCGCATCTCCGACTCGGCCCTCGTGGCTGCGGCGACGCTGTCGCACCGCTACATCACCGACCGCTTCCTGCCCGACAAGGCGATCGACCTTGTCGACGAGGCGGCGTCGCGCTTGCGGATGGAAGTGGACAGCAAGCCCGAGGAGCTCGACGCGCTCGACCGGCAGATCCTGCAGATGCAGATCGAGGCCGAAGCGTTGAAGAAGGAAGACGACCAGGCCTCCAAGGACCGTCTCGAGAAGCTCGAGAGGGAGCTGGCCGAGGTGCAGGAGAAATCCGCCGAGATGACTGCGCAGTGGCAGGCCGAGCGTGACAAGCTCGAGTCGGCCCGTGAGATCAAGGAGCAGCTCGACCACGCCCGCGCCCAGCTCGACCAGGCCAAGCGCGAGGGCAACCTCGCCAAGGCAGGTGAGCTCTCTTATGGCGTCATTCCGGGCCTCGAGAAGCAGCTGGCCGAGGCCGAAGCTTCGGAAAGTGACGTGATGGTCGAGGAGGCCGTCCGGCCGGAGCAGATTGCCGAGGTCGTCGAGCGTTGGACGGGCATTCCAACTGCCCGGATGCTGGAAGGCGAGCGCGAGAAGCTGCTGCGCATGGAAGATGAGATCGGTAAGCGCGTCATCGGCCAACGCCAGGCGGTGCGGGCGGTCTCGAACGCCGTGCGTCGGGCGCGTGCCGGGCTGAATGACGAGGCACGTCCCTTGGGCAGCTTCCTTTTTCTCGGGCCGACCGGCGTGGGCAAGACGGAGCTCACCAAGGCGCTCGCCGAGTTCCTCTTCGACGATGACAGCGCCATGGTGCGGATCGACATGAGCGAGTTCATGGAGAAACACGCCGTTGCCCGGCTCATCGGTGCCCCTCCGGGCTACGTGGGTTACGACGAGGGCGGCGTGCTGACCGAGGCGGTTCGGCGGCGTCCCTACCAGGTCGTGCTGTTCGACGAGGTCGAAAAGGCGCATCCGGACGTGTTCAACGTGCTCCTGCAGGTGCTCGATGATGGCGTGCTGACCGACGGCCAGGGCCGCACGGTGGACTTCAAGCAAACGCTGATCGTGCTCACCTCCAACCTGGGTGCACAGGCGCTTAGTCAGCTGCCGGACGGGGCCGATGCCGGTCAGGCCAAGCGCGACGTGATGGATGCGGTGCGGGCGCATTTCCGCCCCGAGTTTCTGAACCGCCTGGACGAGACCATCATCTTCGACCGCCTGAGCCGGGGCGACATGGATGGTATCGTGCAGATCCAGCTCGGCCTCCTGCGCAAGCGGCTCGCGCGGCGCAACATCGGGCTGGAGCTGGACGAGGGCGCGCAGAAGTGGTTGGCCGACGAGGGCTATGACCCGGTATTCGGGGCCCGTCCGCTGAAGCGGGTGATCCAGCGCGCGTTGCAGGACGAGCTGGCCGAAATGCTGCTCGCCGGTGACGTGGGCGATGGCGATACCGTGACGGTGAGTGCCGGGGCCGAAGGGTTGATCATCGGTGACAAGGTCACCGGCTCCAACCGGCCCCGCCCGGATGATGCCGTGGTTCACTGAGCACCTTTGATGCAGGTGGCCCGCCCGCCCAAGCGCATCGAGGCCCCTTCTGGACGGGAGGGGCCTTTTGCATGGGAAGCAAGACGATGGGCGCGGTGCTCTCAGGAGCTGCGTGCGACATCGGCCTGCCATCGCGGCGGGTCCAACCTCGCCGGGGCCCGGGCTTGGCGCGATAGGCGCTTTGGTGCCGCGTCAGATAGGAGGCTGCGATGGTACGCAAGATCCACGCGCTCCCGTCGGAATACGGGGCACGTCCTCTGGCGCCGGACTTCATGGCGGGGATCGCCTGGCTCAACTGGCTGACGATCGTTCTGGCGCTCTCTCTATTATACCGAGTCATCCTCTTGCCGACCCGGACCGTGGGCTTCGCGGCCTACGCCGGGCTGTGCTACTGGCTGACGCTGCCGCTCGACACGGTAACCGATATTCCTGTCTGGCAGATCGGGGGCCCGCTTACGTGCTGGCGTGGTTCGGCCAGTTCTCGGACCACAAGGTGGGGGGCAAGACGCTCTAGTTCTTCCAGGATGTGCAGTTCCTGCTGATCGGTCCGGCCTGGCGGCTGTCGTTTCTCGGCAAGCGGTTGGGTATTCTGGTCTGATCGCTTGCCTCCCGGAGCCGCCCCGGCGCATCCTTGCCGCAAAACCGGGAGGGCAGGGCGATGTGGTTCATGGATTGGGCGGGTTGGGCGCTTCAGGTGCTGGCCTTCGGGTTGCTGGTGGCGATCGGTGTTATCATCCTGAGCGCTGCCGTCCTCTATATCACCGACATCACCCAGACGCAGGATGCCATCCGCCGCAATTACCCGGTGCTGGGCCGGTTCCGGCATCTCTTCTCGACGCTGGGCGAGTTCTTCCGGCAGTATTTCTTTGCGATGGACCGCGAGGAGCTGCCGTTCAACCGGGCGCAGCGGGACTGGGTGAAACATGCGAGCGAGGGTGCGTCGAACACCGTGGCCTTCGGGTCGACGCGCAACATAAGCGTTGTCGGCACGCCGCTCTTCGTCAACGCCGCTTTTCCGCCGCTCGATGACCAGTTTGCCTCGACCGAGCCGATGCTGATCGGCCCGTACTGCCGCGAGCCCTACATCGCGCCGTCGATCTTCAACATCTCCGGCATGTCTTACGGCGCACTCTCCAAGCCTGCCGTCCGGGCGCTGAGCCGGGGCGCCAAAATGGCGGGGATATGGATGAACACGGGGGAGGGCGGGGTGAGCCCCTACCACTTCGAGGGGGGCTGTGACCTCGTGTTCCAGATCGGCACTGCCAAATACGGTGTGCGCGACCATGACGGGAACCTCTCGGACGAAAAGCTGAGGGAGCTTGGCGCGAACCCTCAGATCAAGATGATCGAGCTGAAGCTTGCGCAGGGGGCGAAGCCGGGCAAGGGGGGCATTCTGCCCGCCGCCAAGGTGACGCCGGAGATTGCCGAGATCCGGGGCATCCGGGCGGGGGAGGATTCGATCTCGCCCAACCGGCACCCCGAGATCGACGACTGGGCCGACCTGCTCGACCATATCGCCCATGTCCGCGAGGTGACCGGCAAGCCGGTGGGCTTCAAGACGGTGATCGGCAATGTCGAGGTCTGGCGGCCGTTGTTCCGGCTGATCGAGGAGCGGGGCGAGGAGGCGGCGCCCGACTTCATCACGCTGGACGGTGGCGAGGGTGGCACCGGCGCGGCGCCGATGCCCTTGATGGATCTTGTCGGCATGCCGATCCGCGAGGCGTTGCCCGTGTTCAACAACCTGCGCGACGAGTTCGGTCTGAAGGAGCGCATTCGCCTCGTGGCGAGCGGCAAGATGGTAAACCCGGGCGACGTTGCCCT
Source organism: Vannielia litorea (assembly GCF_900142295.1). NCBI lineage: Bacteria > Pseudomonadati > Pseudomonadota > Alphaproteobacteria > Rhodobacterales > Paracoccaceae > Vannielia > Vannielia litorea. The sequence goes on along the minus strand of NZ_FSRL01000001.1, from coordinate 3,102,379 downwards.
GGCGCTGGCGCTCGGCGCCGACTTCGTGACGTCGGCACGGGGCTTCATGTTCTCGCTCGGCTGCATCCAGGCGCTGAAATGCAACAGGAACACCTGCCCGACGGGCATTACCACTCATAACCCGCGGTTCCAGAAGGGCCTGGTGGTGGAGGACAAGGACAAGAAGGTGGCGCAATATGCCAAGGCGGTCATCAAGGAGGTCGAGACCATCGCGCATTCGGTCGGCGTGGCAGAGCCACGGTTGATGCGGCGGCGTCATGTGCGGCTGGTGCAGCCCGATGGCACCTCGATCCCGTTCAACCGAATTCTTCCCAGCTTCAACGCGCCGCCCGAATGAGCTGCGCGCCGTGTTTCAGCCTCTGACGATCCTGTAAGCAAACCGGCTCGTGAAAAATGTTTCAAGTTTCGCACTCTATATAGTGAGTGGGGACAAAAGGAGACGACGATGGCCTACCGCTGGAAGAACACGCTCACGCAAGCCGAGGTGACGCCCGAGCCTATCTGGCTCAACAGGCGCCAGATCATTGCCGGTCTGACGGCGGCCGGGATGGCCGGTGCCGTGGCGGGCCGGGCCCAGGCTGCGACCGGAGAGCTTGAGCCGAACAGCTTCGAGGACATAGCGAGCTACAACAACTACTATGAGTTCGGCACCGGCAAGAACGATCCGGCAGCGAACGCAGGCGCGCTCGACACCTCGGACTGGAAGATCGAGATCGACGGCATGGTGGACCGGCCGGGCAGCTACTCTCTGAACGACCTCACCGAAGGGCTGACCGAGGAGGAGCGGATCTATCGTTTTCGCTGTGTCGAGGCCTGGTCGATGGTGGTGCCGTGGAACGGCTTCGAACTGGCAGACCTGCTGGCCAAGGCAGGTGTGCAGGAGGGCGCCCGATACGTGGCCTTCGAGACCGTCGTCCAGCCCGAGAACATGCCTGGCGTGAAACGAAATGTGATTCCGTTCCCCTATGTCGAGGGCCTGCGGCTCGATGAGGCGCTGCATCCGCTAACGCTGATGGCAACCGGGATCTACGGCAAACCGATGCCCAACCAGAATGGCGCGCCGATCCGGCTCGTTGTGCCGTGGAAGTATGGCTTCAAGTCGATCAAGTCGATCGTGCGGATCAGCCTGGTGACCGACGAGCCGCCGACGACCTGGAACAAGCTGAACGCACGCGAGTACGGGTTTTACTCCAACGTGAACCCGCAAGTGAGCCATCCGCGCTGGAGCCAGGCTTCCGAGCGGGTCATCGGTGGTGGCCTCTTCGCCAAGCGGCAGGACACGCTGATGTTCAACGGCTACGAAGAAGACGTGGCCGCGCTCTATGACGGCATGGACCTGGCCAAGAACTACTGACCTGCCGATGATCGACGCCCTGAACACCACGCTCCGAAAGGTGCCCGCCTGGATCACCTACCTTGTGGCCCCGCTTCCGGCAGCCTTCTGGCTGTGGCAAGGCGCGACCGGGGCAAGCGGGCCGGAGCCGATCAAGGCATTGGAACACAGCCTGGGCGAGTTTGCACTTCAGCTGCTGATCGCGGGGCTTGCAATCACGCCGCTCCGAAAGTGGGCCGGGCTGAACCTGCTGAAGTTCCGGCGTGCGGTCGGGGTGGTGGCATTCTTCTATGTCCTGCTCCACTTCCTTACCTGGCTTGTGCTCGACATGTCGCTGCTCTGGGGCCAGCTCCTCGGCGACATCGTCAAGCGGCCCTACATCACCATCGGCTTCATCGGGTTCGTCCTGCTGATTCCGCTGGCGGTGACCTCCAACACCCTCTCTGTCCGCCGACTCGGTGCGCGGTGGCGCAAGCTGCACAAGCTGGTCTACCCGGCCGTGCTGCTGGGCGGCCTGCACTGGGTGTGGCTGGCGAAGGGCTGGCAGGCGGAGCCGCTCTTCTACATGGGCGCTATCCTGGGGATCCTGGCGCTTCGCGTGATTCCGAAGCCTCGCAAGCGGGCCGTCACCGCCTGAATCGCCCCCTGACTCGGGGCAACACTCCTGAATCAGCCTTCAGCCACCCGAATCCGGCCCGTGAATCGGTGGTGACTCGAAGATTTTTTGCCCTTGAGGACGATTCCTGGCGCCGGCGCGCCCCGATTCAGGGGAGTCGGCCGCTCCGATTCACGCGATCTGGGCCTCGATTCCGGATTCTCGGGGGGCGGAACCGCGGGTGACCCTACGTCCGAGTCTGTGGATAAGTCGCAAATCGCCTCGATTCTGGCCAGGGGCCAGGGCCAGAAGTCCGTCCTCGCGCCGCCGTGAAGAAAAAACGGCGCGGCAAACCCCTTGTTTTCTTGGGTTTTCGCGCGGGCGCTAAAAAAATGTCATCTTTCTCCAAAAAAGCCCTTGCGGGGTCCGGCCCTGATCCGTAAATACCCCC